>JBMYVD010000004.1:244-73707 GCA_049606035.1 Candidatus Poseidoniaceae archaeon
AGCAACGGTGCGATCCTCCACCCAACTTTCATCGGGCTTCAATCTGGCCAGGCATAGATCGTCGGGCTTCAGGTCCTCCACCATTGACTCCAAGCGAGCACACTTCGTCCCTCACAGTAAACTGCTGCGGACTTGTCGGTTTCCCTTCGGCTACGGAGATCAACTCCTTAACCTCGCCAATGATCAAGACTCCCTGGGGCATTTTTCGAAACGCACGAATAGACGCTGCTCATATCTTCGCTTTCACGCCTATTCAGCCTGTACCCATCTGGTTTCACGTTCTTTTCACATCCCGCTAAGGATTCTTTTCAGCTTTCACTCACGTTACTTGTAAACTATCGGTCTCGAGCTATACTTAGGATTGGAAGTTCCTGCCTCCCGTCTTCACACGCGATATCCAACGCATGCTACTCCTGACTCATTACGTGGCCGTATCACCTACATATACGGGACTTTCACCCTCTATGGCTGTGTCATTCCAGACGACTTCTATTTCAGTGACTTAGGCGATAAATGGTCACACCACATGTCTCTCAGTTTCCAGTCGAGATTCGGTTTGTCCTATTCCGTTTTCGTTCGCCACTACTCACGGAGTCTCATTGATTTCTTTTCCTCCCCCTACTAAGATGCTTCAATTCGGGGGGTTCCCTATCGCTATTGCGATTATCCCCTAAGGGATAGGAAGTCCCATTCAGCTATCTGCGGATCCTAGGCACTCATGCGCCTCCCCGCAGCTTATCGCAGCTTGTCACGACCTTCTTCGGTACTCGAGCCGAGCGATCCCCCAGATGGGTTGTAGCAACAGAATGTGTATGTACCACACCTGTGCGAGTAACCCTTCGGTATCCAGTCATGCCAATTTAGACATCATGGAAAGACCGTCTCCCCGCAGGGCGGCCCTTCTAGTCACTTCCCCAGACATAATGGCATGCCCGGGTGCATAAGCAACCCCCCGACCTACCTCCCCTATATCAAGTCATCGTACTTGAAGTGGGATATATGGGTTGGAGAATTGTGACAATACAAGCCCGCAGTTGCATGTTTATAAGAATTATTTATTGCAGAGAATTTGGCATATTATACCATTTCATGCTTAAGCGGGAATATTGCTCAAATCAGAGACAGATTCCCTGCAACTATGGTATCTGAGGAAAATGGTTGTAATACCAACTGTGCTTCCTCATCACGACCGAGTTGAATTAAGCAGGCTCCTAGCGTATTTTCAACCTCAAGATTATTTGCCTCACGACTGCGTAATACGTTGATAACTTTCAGTGCTTTTTCAGCACGGCCACTAACCAACAAAGCGTGTGATAGATTCAGGAGGATGGTATTGTTTCTAGAGTCTATTTTAGCTCCCTGGCGCAGAGCCATGATTGCTGCCTCATATTGAGAGGATGACATCGGGTCGTTCTTTGAATCCATTTCTAATGCCGATTGCAAAAGAGAAAGACCCAGGTTATTCAATATCGCAGGGTCATTAGGCCTGTTATTTGAGGCAGTGGATAGTATTTGAGCCGCTTGCATCCAGGATGATTTCGCTATATGTTCAAATGCAGTATTTACCAGTCTGCTGATCTCAGGTTGGCCTGAAGATTCGACTGCCAGTGCTTTCGCAGGATGAAGTTGAGGGGCATCTTCATCCGATGCCATCGATTCTTCTACAGGTGAATGATGAAAGTCGTCAAATGATACCTGAACATCTCCTGAATCCAAGTCGTTGTCGAAGTTGACTTCAACAATTTGCTCTTCTTGCGAATAGATAGCATCCATGTCTACTTCGGCAGCATCTATCTTCCACAAATCTGGAACTTCTTCAGCCAAGGTGGCTTCAGTAACATTAGTTCCATTCATTGCGGCGACACCTATACCGGGCAAATCTGCTACAATCCTTGTAGGTTGTACGTCTGGAGACCTTACGGAAACCGGCGATTCATTGGATTCAATTTCAAAAGTGTCTTTGGACGATGAATATTCTATTGACGATGGCTCTGCAATATCATCGTTGGATTTAATCTGAACATCCTCGACAACATTCCCAATAGATTCGTTGTTAACCGTAGGTGCTGTAGTAGTTAATTCAGGCGAGTTACTACTTGTTTCCTCGACAACGTGTGTTGGCTCATTTATTTCAACAACTTCACCCAGGCCTGTTTGTTCTACAACAACAGGTTCAGTTTCTACAGAATCGATTTGAATTTCCTCTTCAGATGTTTCTGAATCAAGGTCGGAATGTGAATAAGGAATTGCAACTTCATTTACTTCGGATGTAAACGAACCTACTCCGAACGGGAGAGATGATTCAATCACCTCCGCTTTTGCACCCATACCAAAAGGTAGGACCTCAGATTTATCGACATCAAGTGTGGCATCACCAATTGCATCTGCGATTTCTTCCAAGCCTGGAATTGTCTCGTCATCCATCACTATGTCGTCAACAGTGATGTCCATCGCGACCTGAGAACCGCAGGATGGGCAAGCACCTCCGCCAAGGAAGAGTAAACCGCAAACTCTGCACTCCTGCATATGACCGCCAAAGTGTGACAAAGGCGTGCAACCTTTGAACACACCGCAACTTTGAGTGCTAATCACTCTTCTTCGCGACCCTTAGTCGGAAGTGCACCAATTGTGAGATCAATAATCGATTCATCGTCAACCAGTGCCTCTGCCCAATTTTTTCCTTTGCTCTTACCGTTGTAGTACTGCCAAACGATTCCTAGCAGAGCAATTCCAAGGAAAACGAATTTCCAAACTTCTGCTACCCAGTAAACCATAACAACATATCCAGTGATTATCGATACAGTCATTAGCATGACAGGGAAACCTGCCTTGAAGAATTCATTGAATGATATCGGGTATCCTGCCTCTTCGCTCATACCTGCGGTTACGACGTTAGCAGATGCGCCGATCAGAGTACCGTTACCACCAAGACATGCTCCGAAAGCTAAAGCCCAAATTAGTGGACCTAAGTCAAGAGAGAGCGAGTCAGCGATTTGCAGTACGACTGGAATCATCGTAATTGTGTATGGAATGTTATCGATAAATGCAGATGCAATTGCACTGACCCACAAAATGATAACAAGGGCTGCGACAAATTGGTAGTCAGGGTCGAAGTAACTGATTGCGGATTCGACCTGGTCACCTATCCAAGAAATAACTCCTAAGTGTTGCAGTGAGTGAATCAGTACAAACAGACCTGCGAAGAATATGAGAGTTGTCCATTCTACTTTCTCTAATGGTTCTTCAAGGTCATGCCTGTCTGTGACCAATAACATCACCACGGCACCAACTAAAGCCACCCAAGACACGGGTATGTGTAATATTGGATTCAAGAAGAATCCTAGAATTACAAGTACCAAGACAGTTCCTGAGGTCTTCAGCATCTTGGCATCCTTTACTCCATACTTCGATTCTAGTTCTTCCACATCACGGATTCTCTCGCCAGAAAATTCCTCTGCATACATCCACTTCAACATCATAAAAGTTGGAACAATGGTCAACATTATCCCTGGAGCTAATTCAACAATGAAGTCGTTGAATGATACACCCTCACTAGCCAGATGAGGATAATCTGTGTTTGCAATTGCAGATTCGCTCATCATTGAACCAATGATGATATTTGGTGGGTCACCAATCATGGTTGCTGCTCCACCAATGTTTGAAAACAGTACTTCAGCAATCAACAGCGGAATTGGATTCAGGTCGAGTACACGGGCGAGTTGAATCGTAACTGGAGTAAGCAGTAGCATTGTAGTTACATTGTCAAGGAATGCAGACAAAACCGCTGTGACTGCACACAGAATTACGACCAAAGTCCAAACATTGCCATTGCTCTTCTTGTATGCTTGAACCGCAAACCACTCGAAAATCCCGGTGTGAGAGATAATCCCAACCATCACCATCATTCCAAGGAGCAGACCGATAGTTTCCCACTCGATGAGAGTCGTTGTTTCTGCTAAGGAAAGTGCCGAACCAGCCTTGTAATGGTTCAAAGCTACAATTGCTGCAAGTCCACCAACAGCAGCCGCCAAAGTCCTGTGTACAACCTCGGTGATGATTAGTGCGTAAACGAACAGTAGTATCCCTAGACCTACCCAAACCGGCTCTTTTCCAAGCCCATCTTTCAGAGAAATACCGATGTCAACAGTTGCCCCTCCACCTGCATTTGTGCTAGTGATGAATGCCATAAGCCCAGCACCAACTAAAGCGAGTAGAGAAATCCACTGCGAAGGGTGTCGATTTAGGATACGGTTGGTACGCATGTTTGTCGGGAGATACCTCGCCTCTATGAGTGTTAGGTCAAGATTGTGACCAAAGAACCCCAACATTTCCCCTAGCAAGAACAATCACTGCGGAAGTTTCCTCCGCCAAGTAATCCCAAACTTGGGTTCTGGAATCCCTCTCATAGATTCCTTTGTTGATCTTGATTTTTACCAACTTTCGTTTCTTGAGTTGGGCACGAATTTCTTCGACTATGTTTGGAGTTATTCCTGTTTTACCAATACGAACACTGGGTTGGAAATCTCTATCCATTGCCTGTCGTTTTATTCTTTCAGGGACGTCGCTAATTTTTCCACCCCCGATTGTACTTTGGCCCACCGCCGAACCGTTTGATCGTTCCACACTCTAGGCAAGTGGTGATACGCTGACCTTCTCGAATTCTCACCTTAGATGTGGCACCAGGAATCAATAGGCTTGTGCATCCTCTACAAATCCAGTGCCTGTGAGAAACTGGTAGAGGAAGGCGATTCCGGGATGAGGTCCTAACCAAATGTTTGGCTGCATTAGTTCGTGCAATCATCGGCATTGATACGTCAGAAATGATTGAAGAGAGGTGAGTTTGGGCTTCTAAAGCAGATTCTCTGCGCTGCTTTTTTGCGCCCGAACGTGATCTTCTGCGGCTCATGCTTACAACTCACTTCAGTGCATCAAGAATGTCGTTTGTGATTAAATCAATGGCTCTATCACCGTTTATCACATGGAAGATTCCTTTAGATTCGTACCAATCTGCTAGAGGAGATGTCTGTTCATGGTATGCTTCTAGTCTACTCATCACTGTTTCTGCATTATCGTCAGCACGTCTCTTGAATTCCTCACCACCACACGAATCGCAAATACCGTCTTTGGATGTTGGCTTGAAAGAGTCATGGTAAACTGCACCACAATCAGCACATGTGTACCTACCGCAAATCCTGTCTACAATTCTCTCATCAGGAACTTCGATTGAAATCACGTGTGAAACTGCTGTGATGTCTGCTAATGCCTCAGCCTGTGGCACAGTACGGGGAAAACCATCAAACATCACGCCGTTTTTTGCATCAGGTTCCTTGATTCTATCCTTTATGAGGTCGATTATCACTTGGTCTGGTACCAATTGTCCAGCATCCATGTATTTCTTCGCCTCTATCCCGGTTGGAGTCCCTGCAGAAACTGCAGCTCTAAGCATGTCGCCTGTGCTTACCTGAGGTAAGCCGGTTGAATCCATGATTCGCTGTGCTTGAGTCCCTTTTCCAGCCCCCGGAGGACCGAACAAAACTATGCTCTCCATGCCCCGGGCGTAGACTGCTTCTGTTTTCACTGTTGGCCTTGTTGGGCTAACCACTGATGGCCATAATATTGCCATTGCTCCATTGTCCAACCTGGAGGTAAACCACCCGGTGGCAAAGGCGGTCCAACTTGTGGAGCAGGTGCTTGAGGTACAGGAGGTTGAGGCGTTGGTGCTGGTGGTCTTCCTTGAGGAATAGCCACAGACGGGCGACCAGCGGGTACTGCGCTTGGAGGCCTCCCTTGCGGCACCATTGCTGGAGCAGAAGGCGGTGGCAAGCTAGGAATAGATTTAGCCAATGCATCTGCTATCTCTTCCGCAGAAACACCGCCGCTGGCCAATGATTCCTGTCCTACTACGGAATCCATAACCGCCCTCATTCTAGCGCCGTCATCAGGAATCGAATGGGCATCAGGAGCAACCAATTCCTCTCCAGATGTGTCTCTTGGAGCAGACTTCTTGATTCTCCTAGCAATAATCGCAACACCTAGAACCAAAGCCCCAATAACTGAATAACCAACTGTTGGAGAAACAATGCCAAATAATCCACCTTGTGCTTGTGTATTCTTTACGCTTATTTCCAGCGTTGCTGTGGCTGAACCACATGACAAGGTTAGTTCTTCTATGCCTGCCTTTGTATCATCATTGGGCTCAACTTTAACCTCTGCACCTACAGATTCACCGGGTGCTAAATTTGAGATTTCTCCCATCGATAGTGATACATCCCAATATTTGGCATCAATATTTGCAATTAGTTCTGAATCAAGTGGTACATTCCCAACGTTTCTGATTGTGATTTTTTGCATTGAGTCATCGTTTCGATCGATACCAAGCAAAGGTCTGGACTCATCATCGTACTCTATCGAGCAAAAGGCCCCTGCTTGGACCTCGACTGCATAACTTTCGGAGATTTGTAGTGTCTCAAAACCATTATTGATAGTTACATAGATTCCAATATCAAATGTAGTTGATGTTGGCTCATTAACAGGTGCCTTGATTCCAACGATTAGTTCGCTACTTTCCCTAGGTCCCAAGATTGTTGGAGGAGCAGCAAATCCTACCTCCCATCCATCCAAGGGCAGTGAGTTTGACCATTCCAAACCGATTTGAGAATTTCCGGTATTCTCTACCATTAATGTCGTGTAAGTGAATTCACCGTTAGGTGTAACATCGAGTGTTCCATTTGTTGGTGGTGAAATCAAAAGACCAATTTCATCCTTAACCACGAGAGTTGTTTCATTGATAATGAAATTAGATACATCCTGACTGGTCTTTATCACCAGACGGTTCTCATCATTCCTTTCGGCGACTGGTGAGACTAGAACTTCGAACTTAACCTCGCCCGTTTGTCCGGGAAGAATTTCAATTGTTACCTCTCTGTTATTGGTTTGAGAATCTGTGCGAACTTGAATTGTCCAAGTAGTGAGTTCTGGATTTACTCTAACGGTCAAATCCAAAGGAGCGTTACCAGTGTTTTCTATGATTAGTGATAGATTCAACCTTTCTGCCGTATCTACATTCACATCTCTAGCGGTGGTAGCAGGACCAACCGGAATTCCCTCATGGTCTATCAAATCAGTCGAAAACGATTCGAGTGTCTTTACCGTCAGCGTTACAGTTTCTGAAACGTTTAATGAAAGATCTGTCTCACTCGTAACGGTGCAAGTTATCGAATCTGTGGCTCCAGCCGCAGGCAAACCATCGGTTACAGGTGGGACATACAATCTTACTTGCATGGGGAGATATTCCAAAATATCCAGTGGCTCAAAAGAGTAGGAAGAGGAATTAGAATCTCCCAACTCAACTACCCATCTGTTTTCACTAATACAATCCAAATCGTATACGGCAGGGGAATTACCAATATTCCTAACCGATATTGAAAATGCTGTATTTCCACCAGGTATAGCTTCCAAACCTGTTGTACCGGCTGGTGCAACCTGAACATCTTTAACTTCTTCAACAACTAACTTGAGCCTAATGGTATGTTTTACAGTTGGATTATTCGAATACTTTGCAGTAACGTCCATGACATATGTTCCTGCCATAGCAAATCGCTTTGTTTGCCCTGATAGGTCTGCATCATCATCGTTCATTGTTATGTTTAGGTAAATTGAATCTCCTGATTGTCCCATTGGTGATAAGGTGAAAGGGCCTGACAAATCTGAGGTCCTTGACCAAGTATCTTCTGGAGGGAGCAGTAAATCATCACGTATTGGATGAGGAATTTGGACTTGAGACAACTGTAGTTTCACTGACTGCTGTCCTGTACCTTCGTGTTTGAGAACAACCGGCCAAGTGTAACCTTCAGCTACTGAAGGATTTATTGTTTGGTTTACCATATTCACATTTTCTTGGCCGTTTTCATCCAAGGCGACCAGCCTTACACCCAAAGCGGAAACTGAAATGGTCATTTCTTTGATATTGTTGTTTACTCCGCTTAGTTCATCATTAATCTCATCAATTTGAGAGTCGACATCAACTGTTAATCTCATATCATGATCGCCAGTTGATGCAAACGAATGATAAATCGTAATGGAATCAACCTGCCCTGCATCTAGTGATTGACGTGTCCCTTCGAATACTACTGTACCTTCAGTTAGATCTTCGAGTTTGACCTTGAATTGACCTGCATCAGAAGTTCCTTGGTTTAGCCATGAAAGTCTCAATGTGATTAAATCGTTTTGAAGAGGGGATGCAGATGACGGGAATATCGATCCATCAAAGACAATCAAATCTGCTTTCTCGTCGAGCGTGGCATCAGCAGTGACAACTAAGCCGTATGCTTGCTCGAGCCCTCCAGCGTGATTCACAGTCAACTGCCACTTACCTGAGGGAAGAACTGAATTTGGTGAAATTTTTATCCTCTCAATATTGTTTACAGAATCATGTACGCCATTGGGAGTTGAGAATCCATTGGCGAATACGTTTCCTTTGTACACAGTCCCATCTGGTGCTGTCAATTTCAAATCTAGGTCATTTACCAACCTAGATTCACCCTGTGGAGCGTTTGCACTGCCTGCAACATCGGTCCACGCTAATGTTATCTCAATACCGGATGTCGGATCCAAATCAAATTGGTAAAGTGTTGAAAATCCTGCATTGAGTGTTCGAGAATTGTCATGGTAAGTTGAAAGCACATTTCCGCCATATTCTGGCATTACGGAACCTGCAACAGAAACTTGCCCCCAACCTTCCTCTGAATTCGGAATATTTGGTGTGCCTAGGTCAACAGCACCGTTAACCGTGGCTGCTTTCAGAAGTGCTGCAGTAGGATTAGTGATTCCAACATCTTCTCTAATGAATTCACGAATTAGGGAAACTGAGCCCCCTGCCACGGCGGTAGCCTGACTGGAACCGGATAATGACATGTACATGTCATTGCCATTTGCGTGGGTTCCTGAACCACAACTTGTCCCTACTGGAATTGCAGCTTCTTCAGCCCTTCCGGAACAAATAGCAACACCTGGGGCGACGATGTCAGGCTTGACCCTACCATCTAAAGAGGGACCAAGCGATGAAAAATTAGCTACGCTTCCACTTGGATTGGTAGTAGAAGCACCTACTGATAGGACGTTTTTGGCAGTAGATGGGGCCATTACACTGGAAGAATTTTGAGAGGGGTCATCTCCAGCAGAAAAGATTGGAAGGAATTCAGGATTATCGTTTACGAATACGTCAACAGACCTTGAGTCGGCCGTGTATGCACCGTAGTTTCCATTTAATCCCCAAGCATTGACGGCTACTCTAGAACCTTCTTGTTCAGCATGATTTAGCATATCATAAATCGAACCGATTCTTCCGAAAATTCCTGTCGGGTTATGCTCCAAAGCATAAGCAACGATGTATGCGCCTGGAGCGATTCCTTCAGCACTTGAATCTCCAGTTCCATCCCCTGCCAGTGTTATTGCTACGTGTGTACCATGACCACCGTTTGTGTCAGAGGGATTAGGGTCTAGCCCATATTGGGTGTAAACGCCGGCAATCCTGCCAAAAATATCGGGGTGGTCTTGGTCGATTCCAGTATCTGTGAATGTGATTTTCTCACCAGAACCATCGAGGCCCAAGGATGAGTTTTTGAGTTCAGAAATTCCTACGATTGCTCCTGCTACGGCATTTGTTAACCTGATTTCATGTGCTTTTTCTGCCCAAATTATTCGACCATCTCTTGCTAGTGACTCTAGGTTGGGATATCCTTTAACTTCGCACAAATGCAATCCACACCATGCTTCATCAGCCCCCATCGAAACTAAGTCTAGCGCTAGAAGTTCAAGTGAAGAAGCCTTCAAATCGGGAGCAGGAATTATTGAGATGAAATCTGTATTTTTATCCACCGATTCAGAAACTCTCCAACCAGGCATCATAGCCCCCGCCCATCTCACAGATTCATCGCTCTGAAGGTTAGCGAGGTCGTCAGGATGAGAGAGTCTAACTAGCCAATTTGATGGACCTAGATTGTCGAGTATAAAGAGATTGTACTCATCAACAATATCGTAGAGTAATGTTCCAGTGTGGTGCTTGAGTTGGATAATAGCCATCCCCGTCGTACGGTAATCATTAGAATCATCAAGGCGTGATTTAGGCAGATCATCTGTCAGTGGATCGAATGATCCAGATTCTAAATGTATGTTATAATCAAGAGATTTTAGTGAAGATTGAGAGGTGTCAATCGGTTGTATTGCGTGCCAATTTGCGGCAGCAATCTCACGCTCGCTGACCTCTACATCGATTGGATTGTCACTGGCTGTTGACAATGGTGCAAGGAGGAGTATTGCGAGGATGATTACTGTCCTTCGCTGTACCAACATAAGTATCCGGAATGCGCATGTGTACTTGAATACAAGCCCCTGCTGAGCCCTTCAGGGCTCATTCAAACATCGATGCAATTGCTGCATCTGTTTTCTGAACAGATACACGCCAATCTGATTCTGTACCCATCAGCGCACGTATTGCATCTATGTTCTCTGGAATTACATCGGACTCTTGATGGATTGCCTGGAAATAATACAGGTTGTTCCCAACCAACTTGACTCCATCTTCCCATACGAAAATCTCGTGCAGGTCGCCCCATGTTCTACCCATGTCACGAGCGAATTCCATGACTTCTGCTGTTGTTGTAATTCCAGTCTCGGCGCCGTTCATAATTACAACACGTGGACAACTTGACCACATTTCGAGAACACTTTCGGTTGTCAACCCATGACCCTCTGGTAGAGTTGCAACAATTGAGTGGACGTGCATAATTGTTGTAGGAACTGCCACCGCTAGAGAATTAATCTTGATTTCAGGTTTTACTGTCATTACGTCCGGACCGTGATGGCTTGGGACCTTCAGAACAGGTTTGATTGCGTTGATAGGTCCTTTCTTTGAATCTCCGGGGTCTGCTGCTCTGCGTATCATTGTACACTCAACAGATAACTCCCCACAATGCTCGTACAAAGGAACAAGTGTTCTGGATAAACCAGTCGTATTACATGAAACAACTCTCGTCCCTTCCACATTCATGTTTGCTGCATGGTTGGCACACGAGGTGTAGGACATACCTGTCATTGCGTGTTTTTCGCCTCCTTGGAAAATCCACTTTATTCCTGCAGATTGATACTTTGCCTTATTTTCTGCACCAAGTTTTCCAGGTGAACAGTCGATGACAATATCTGCTACTGAGAGCAAATCTGAAAGACCACCATGACATTCGTATCCAGCACTGGCAAATGCTGCAATTTTTTCTTCGTCGTCAAAGGTACAATACAACGGGTATCCTTTTCTTACGGCTAAATCACAACCAAAGGCTGGGCGAGTTTTTGTTACTCCAATGATTTCCATGTCATCTTGGCAAGCGACTGCATCAGCAACCCGCTTTCCAATTGTGCCGTATCCGTTAATTGCAACCTTGATGGTCATGTCATTCCCTGTGAGGGGTGCCCTCGCGGACCTCTCATGAACCTTACTTCGCGAAATTTCTCCCTCCGATAGGCAAACTGTTCATGAAAGAGAACACTACCCGGGGGTTGATGGCAACTATTGAAGAGGTCGTTGCGAGTTCTATGAGTATTAACTCAAGATTGCCTGCCCAACTTGAAAAAGCACTTGAGAGGAACATTGTTCTTAGAATCGGGTGGACAACAAACGGCGACCCTGTTCCAAAAGATGGAGAAATGGGGCTATGTCCAAATCTACCTGCAGGATCAAAGGTACGAAGTCTAGGTTACCTCGGATCGTTCACAGCAGCATTTGGACAAGGTGGTTCATTCACTCACCAAGGCGATGTAGGCTCTTTCCTCGGTGCGGGAAACAATGGAAACAAAATCACTTGTGAGAGAACAGCAGGCAATTGTGCCGGTTTTGGCCAAAAAAGTGGTCGAATAACAATTCTTGACGGAACTGGAGATGATGCTGGTGCAAGGATGAGCGGAGGCTTGTTAGTGATAAGAGGTGATTCTGGAATCAGAATCGGAGGTGGAATGTCAGGAGGTGACATAGTTGTCCACGGAGATGTTGGAGGTGACCCCGGTGCTGGTATGACTGGGGGGCGAATTATCATCAATGGACGTTGCCCAACCCCACCCCCAGGAGTCACTTTGAGGACACTGGATAAAGATGAACTCAAGAAGATTAACAAGGAACTTGGTGATGAGGGGTTACAAGTTCCGGCAGATGCTGTGTGCCTGGTTTCTGATGGTACAATCAGTGAAGGAATTATGGCAGATTGCAGAGACGACCTTTCTGGAATCTCAATTATTCCTATGACAACAAATCATAATCCTAGTTATTCTACATGTGATACTGTTGTTTTGCTTGGAGAGGAAGATTCACTCGCCCTTCCAATTCCCTTGCTTCCCTATGTACCAAAGGGAGTTCAAGATGACTTATTCCACCCTTGTATTGTCAAGGAAAACCCTAGAGATTGCGACATTGTAATCATCGACTCTAATAATATTGCAAGCGCTGCTGATTTGATTAAATCATCTGCAGGATTTGCGATTGATTTGGACTCACTTCCAAGGCTAGACGGAGCGGCTTTAGATGGACTACTTGTTGCACTAAAGTGTACCGCGCCCGCAAATTCGAAAGTAATTCTAGTCAGAGGAGTAGGACAAACTGCATCATTACATACAGACTCACAACACCACGATGCAGATTGCGCTGTAAGCGTCCTAAATGATGGAAGTGGAATAAGTGCGGCTGCATCATTACCGATGGTGGGAAGGTCTGCTGCAACTAATTTAGAAGACGGCACTATAGCATCAATGTGGATTCCATGGTCTGCAACAAGTGAAGATTTGGCAATCCTTTGTGCCTCAAACGTGGCCTTCACAATTTGCCCTGCACCAGATGAGAATATTGCCGGATGGATTGCACAAGTCACATCCGGACTGTCCGCTCATCTTAACAGACTTGGCTTAGCTTCAATCGATTCACTGACAAGAGGTAACCTAAGAGCATTTGACCAAGATACAGCCGCTGTTAGTGGCCTAAGATTGGCTGGCTATGATAGGCCATTACCACACTGGTTCGCAAGGTGATAATATGCCAACGATTAGTGTAGAGCAATCCCTTCTTCGAAACCTTGTCGAAGCAAAAGGAAGAAAACACGATATCGATGACATTGCATTTCGACTACCCCTAATGGGCACGGACATAGACAATTGCGATGAAGAAAAACTCGACATAGAAATCTTCCCTGACAGGCCAGATTTACTTTCTCCAGAAACTCTATTTCATGGTATGATGCCATTCTTACATGACTCTCCACCAAACCCACGACTTGCAGTTAACCCGGGTACAATTTCGATGACAGTTTCTCCCGAATTGGCGAAAATAAGGCCTGTGATACTTGCCGCAGTAGTCAGAGGTGTTGACATTGATGATGATATAATCAAACGATTGATGGACCATCAAGAAAAGTTACACTTTGCACTAGGAAGAGGACGAAAACGAGCATCGATTGGCGTACATGATCTTTCAACTATTTCTCCACCATTCAGAGTCGAGGCTGCGCCAAGGAGCCTGTCATTCATCCCCCTCGCAAAGGAAGAAGAAATGACAATTGATGAAATCTTGAAATCACATCCTAAAGGCATAGATTATGCTCACCTTTTGGAAGGTATGGACAAAGTGCCAATAATTTACGATTCAAATGATGCAGTATTGTCTTTCCCACCAATCATCAACGGCGACCATACAACAGTCACAACAAAGACACGCGATTTATTCATCGATGTTACAGGCTTAGATTTCCGGGCATGTGAATCAGCATTGATGTTAGTTTGCTTACAACTATCAGTTTTGGGTGGCAAAATAGAATCGGTGAGAGTCACGACATGTGAAGGAAAAGAATGGAGCTTAAACGGCTCCCCTGTTGAGCACATAGTTGAGAGGCAGTTGGTAGAAGGAATCCTTGGAAACTCATTCACCGACGATGAAATTGACAAAGCCATCCGCAGGATGGGAGGGATTTACAACGGTGATTCTGGAGGAAATCTCTCAATTTCTATGCCAAGGTGGAGATTTGACATACTTCACCCAATCGATTTGGTAGAAGAAGTTGCTATAGGACATGGTTATGATGACCTCGCATATGATGTGCCGAAAGCACCGCTAACCGCGATACCTCGCCAGGATGGCCATTTACGACGTAGAATTAGAGAAGCGCTTCAAGGTCTTGGCCTAATTCAAATCCAATCTCTAACCCTATCTAACGACAAAGACCAGTTTGAAAACGTGAGGTGGAAGCCTGATGGGGAAATTACTCGCATGACAAACCCAATTACCATTGAACACACAATACTTCGACAGAACATACTTCCTGGCTTGTTGAGGCTTTTAGCGGCCAACCGCCATCATGAACTTCCACAGGGAGTCTATGAGTTAGGAAGCGTTGTAGTAAATCATCAAAATCGGGATAAGTTTGCTTTCCTCGTAGCAGAAAATTCTGGCGGTTTTGCATCACTGCGCAGTCGTATTCAAGCGCTAATGAGAGATCTTGGCTGCACTGACTGGACGCTCGAACCAATAGAAAACGGCCCTTGGTTAACAGGAAGAGCGGCCAACATTGTCATCAAAGGAACAGTTGTTGGCGAATGCGGAGAAATAGACCCAAATGTCTCGGAGATATTCGAACTGAATGTTCCAATGAGCGGCGCACAACTTGACGTATCAATAATGACCAGTGTACTGAGCGACCCTGTTTTTTAGGCGATCAGGAGTTCTCTTTCATTGATTTCAACTTCGATGGTTTCGTAGTAAACTAAAATCTCGATTGAGCATGGCCCATTACAGAGGTTGATTTGGTTCTCAAACAACTGTATGGTTTCATTGGAATTCCAATGATCTTTGTCCATATCATCAGAAACAATCTTGCAAGGCGATGGTACTACTAAATCAGGGTCATTTAGAGCAGGGAAATTGGACTCTCCAATTGCTGCAATTTGCATCGTAGGATAGCGATTTTCATCCTGTTCATTGTAATAGGTTAGAAAATTTACTTTGAATGCCAGATCATCCTTAGCAAAGACGTACACTCCATCGTTTGGATTAACTCGATGTACTGACATATCGTATGTGTACCATTCCAATCTTTCTGAAGTCTCATTGCTTAGGCCCTCAGGAACCTCGTTAATATCAGACAATTCTGCACCTTCAATAAATGTCCAAGAAATTCCATCTGACAGATAGATATCTGTTGTTGAAAACTTCATCCAATAATCTGTGCTATTTGACTCCAATTGGCCGGGTAGATTAAAATGGGTATATGATTCAGAGTCTGTTGCATCAATCTCTGTTGTAAATGTGAAACCGTCTGCACTTAACTTCGGAGTAACCTTACCGTCCATGCCTTTAGAGTTGGATTGTGCACCGAACGAACATCCATATGATGTTTCATCGATGATCAGATTAATCTCAAGTGATGACCATGAGAGGTCTTCGGCATCTTCATCAAAACTCAATTTGACCAGTGAATTATCTTCTCTATTATCGCTTACTGAGTTTTCTGAGTCAACCAGTATGACGTTTGAGGTGCCCAAATCGGACTCATATGTAGTGACCAAATAGGTCCAAACCGCCGCTGCAACAACAACTGTAACTGCTGCTGCAGCGGCTAGTTTTTTCCAATTCATACGGGATCACAGCTCGTTATCTAGACGCTTTCTTGCGAAAAGGACTGCGCCCAATGTTGCAAGAATTGCTGTTAGTCCTAGGAAGCCAGGTGTATTATTGTCTTCCTTGTCATCCTTGTCCTCATCGACCACTGCTGGTTCTGCTCCACCGTCGCCGACTATTACCTTACCAAACATCTCTACACCGATGTGTGGTTCACATGCGTAGTAGAATGTGGTGTCTTCGGTAAAGGTGTGGTGGAAATCTACTGTCTTTGCAGCAGCACCGGAATATACACCGTTTTCCACGTATGTGGTTGACTTCAATCCTGCAACTTCTTTCACGTTGTGTGCCATAGATTCATCTGTCCACTTCCAGCAAACTGTTTCACCAACTGCGATTGTTGTGGATGCTGGAGTGAATCCGTATCCATCAGAGGTGATTCCAATTGTTGCGGCGCAGACAACCTCTGGTTCTTCTGGTTCAGTTGGCTCATCTGCTGGTGGCAAGATTACCTTGTCAATAACGTGGATTACACCATTGCTTGCTGGAACGTCAGCAAGCACTACAGTTGCTCCCTCCGCTCCAACGGTTACCACTCCTTCAGCAACAGTGACGGTGAGTTCATCACCGTTTGCTGCTGTGACGGTGTTTGCACCGTCTGCGAGGTCAGTGGATGCGATTTCTCCCGCAACGACGTGGTATAGTAAGATGTCAGCAAGTGCTGCGATCTCTTCTTCAGTATCGTAATCTGATAGGTTGATACCAGCTGCTGCGAATGCCTCGTCGGTTGGTGCAAAGACGGTGTAGTTGTCGTTCCCAGACAATGTGTCAACTAGTCCTGCAACACCTAGAGCTGCTACTAGGGATGTGTGGATTGAAGTAGCAGCCGCAGTTTGTGGAATCTTGACTGCAGCGGTCCATGTGTAAGCCCCACATACTGCTTCGCTTACTTCAGAAATTTGGTGTGTCACGGTATTGTAACAACCAGTGTAGTTTTGGCCGTTCATCTCAGTGTTGTTTAGGTACATGTATCCTTCACAAGTTGCTTGGTCTGCACCAGGAACGATTGTGTGAGTTTCAGTATTGTAACAAATCTCAGGTTCTGCTGGCATCAGTACCTTATCGATCACATGTATTACACCGTTGCTAGCAACAACGTCTGCTTGTGTTACTAATGCATCGTTTACAATTACACCACCCGGTGTAACACCAACTCTAACCTGTTGTCGGTTCAGCATGGTTACAAATTGACCATCACTTAGGTCACCGGACAGCACAGCGCCAATGGTGACGTGATAAGAGAGAATGTTACTTAGAACAGAAATGCCATCCTCATCTGTAAAGTCAGAGAGGTTTATTCCTGCGTCGATGAATGCTTGGTCAGTTGGTGCAAATATTGTGTATGGCCCGTCATCAGATAGAGGATATAGTAGGCCTGCTTGAATGATTGCGTCAACCAAGACATCGTGCACACCAGTGCTAGATGCAATTGTTGGAATATCACCAGGGCCGTCTTCAGGAGGCAGTAGAACCTTGTCAATTACGTGGATAACCCCGTTGCTTGATACAACGTCAGCTGTTGTAACTGTAGCGTCGTTGATAGTGACATTGTCACCGACTCCGATGGTAACATTGTCACCGTTCAGAGTCTCTACGCTCATACCGTCTGTTAGAGCAGAGGATAGGACCTCGCCGGAAATGACGTGGTAGGTTAGGATATCTACCAATGTTTGGTTTGCTTCATCTGTGTTGAAGTTTGCCAAATCGATTCCTGCGTCTGTAAACGCTTGGTCAGTTGGCGCAAACACAGTGAACGGGCCATTGCCAGATAGTGTGTCTACAAGACCAGCGTGGGCCAGTGCAGCGACCAAGGAATTGTGATTCCCTGTTTCAGATGCGTTTGTTGGTATGTCTTTGGTTTCATCTGCTGTTACTGAAAGCGGTATTGCGGACAATAGCAACAGGGCAATTAGTGCGGTTGAGAGTCTTCTCTGCATTGCTCCGCAACGAATTGCGTTAGTATATACCATTTTGTTTCGATACGCATTCTAAAACCGTGACACTTAGCATAAATGCGCTCCATTATTATGTATGAAGCCTTAGACTGGATATGCGCCGGTGGTTGGTTGTAGTTCTCGTGGCACTTATGCTACCTACAATACCAGGTAGCGCAGATCAAGATCCGTTCAACTTCTACATTGAAGATGAGATAGTTGCACATCCAGGCGAGACTGTTCAACTTCGTATTGCATGGCAGAACATTGTAGGGACTGCAAGACATTTTTCAGTCTCAGTCAATAGCACTGGGGTTAACTTGACCGTGAGTGACCTACCAACAGATTGGACTAGAGTAGCATCAGGTAGACTCGGAGAGATGCTAATCAATGTAACAGTAGCACCTGACTCAAATTTCGAAACACAATCATTCAGTTTGGATTTTCTCTGTCAAGAAGTCGAAAATTGGAGTCTTACACACAACGTAGATGTCCTAATCTCCAAATGGTCGAACATTAGGTTCGGTTCTAACGATGGATCGGAGTTCTATGTTTTACAGGATGTAAGAACCGGTTTCGCAATCAATGTAAGCAATCAAGCAGACTACAATGATACCGTAAAATTGAGATTCAACACTCAAACAAACTGGGAGTATGGGTTTGATGATGATTTGAATAATGACGGCGAATTATTGATCGACTTGCAATCTGGCGACTATGAGTTCATCAACTTCTACATACAAACCCCTCCTATCGTTAATGGTGGACCATTAGCAGGAACTGGCCCACAATTTTCACTAGAAGCAGTCTCAAATTTGGATAGGAGGGTAAGTTCATGGAACTTTAGCCTTAGAATGGAGACCTATCACAATATGACTATAGATGTTGTTGAAGACAACTTAACCATCGAACCTGGGGACAACGAGCGGCTTGAGGTTATTGTAAGGAATAATGGCAACACTGCCACGTACCTCGATGCAGGTTTACTCTATGGAGATTCCAGAGAAGACCGTTTTGAAATCGACAATTGGACAGTTGCAATATTCAATGCCTTTGAATTTCAACCTCTTGAACCAAATGAATCTAGAGCTATAGAAATAGGATTCAACGCTCCTAATATCAATCTTGGTTCCGTTGATTTGGAACTTGATATTATGCCGCAGTCATTCCCGCAAAGATCGACTTCTGTGGAAATTTCATCATCGATAGATTGGCAAAAAAATGGTAGTTTAAGCAAAATTGGAGACTCATGTGCAGAGGTTGAATGGAACCAAACCTGTCAACAATTAATTCAAATTGAGAACACAGGGAACTTCTTTCAAGACTACAAGTTAGAAATTCTTGATTATAGTGGAATGAATTTCGAAATAACACAAGAAACAATTGGACTTTCAAGAAGCCAAAAGAGCATAGAAATCCCGTTGAACATCACCCCGTTTGAAAATGCAGAAGCATTCACCACTGGCTCTGCTGAATTAGTCCTAAGATTAACTGATGGTACGTTAGTAGATTCATTGGACATTTCGTCCAAGACTGCACCAAGAGTGTTTTGGGTATGGGAAGATTCCGCTACATCGGTTAGTAACGGAAGACTAGAAATGGCAATAACAATGAGGAATGATGGCAATACCGCTGATGGTTTGGTGGTTAGAATGACTTCTTCATACTTCACAGAGATGAGTTTCATCCCTCCCAACAACGCTATCGTTGAGGATGGTTCTAAGAACATACGTTCTTTCGAAATCATCGATATTGACAAAGGGGCTAATTTTACATTCAGAGCCTGGGCAAAGATACCTGATAACCAAAATTCAGCCGATGATTTCTACATTAACATAACAGCGCATAGTCGCCTTGCTGATGACAAGCCATTCAGATTCACTGCCAATACATCATTCGACGCAGCCATATCAAACAACGATAATCAGGAAGGCATCGTAGACTCAATTGGTGATATTGTTTCGACGATTTTTGCTGTCATCTGGGCGTGGAAATGGATTGCTATTGCTACTGTAGCGAGTGGGTTGATGATAAACAAATCAATCAGAGACCGTAGAGCAAGGCTTGCGGATATGGAATTGATGAATTCACAACAAAATGGAGAGCAAAAACCGGATGATTGGATGGCAGAATTCGCTACCAAAAAACAGCCAACCCCAGAAATTGCTCAATCACCTCAAATTCCTTCTGCTGTGTTTACTGGTATGTTCCAAGCGGTTGGAGGTGGACAAAAGCCAGTTGCAGAACCTGTTGATTCAAGGCTGGTTGGTGCTGCAAGTACGGTATTAGACCATCATGATACAGTTGCTACAAAATCAAAACTAGATGATTTGGTAGAGAATCTAGCAACAGGAAATGTCAGTACCCCCCACATGGCAAATGTTGCATTACCTAACAACATTATTCCAGTAACAGAAAGAACTGTTCCAAAGCCTAAGGCAAATGTTTCAGTTCCAACAATGCTCGATTTGGACGACCTCGATTTGTGAGTGGTATAATGAAAATTGGAGTTGATGAAGCAGGCAGAGGCTCGGTCATCGGTCCTTTGGTAGTTTGTTCATTTGCTAGTATTTCTCAAACTGAACTCATTGAATTGGGAGTAAAAGATTCGAAAGACCTCAGTAAAAAGAAGAGGGAGGAATTGTATCAAATACTGGTCAAAATGCCACACACCGTCATAATTTGCGAACCAAAGCGAATTGACATTTCACCAAATCTCAATCAACTTGAAGTCGAGTTATTTGCTGAATCGCTCTCGGTCATGCCTGATGGAGAAATTATGCTAGACGCATGCGATGTAGATGCTGCAAGATTTGCTAGAAATGTCTCAGCCCTGTCAAATCGAGATTGTAAAGCCGAACACAAGGCGGACGAAAACCATCCTGAAGTAAGTGCAGCAAGCATAATTGCAAAGGTGACGCGCGATAATTGTGTTAAGCAATTGTGTCAAGACTTGAAGATGGATTTGGGTAGTGGTTATCCCTCGGATCCAAAAACCAAATCTGCTGTCAAGATTCTTTCTGCCGGAGATTATCCTCATGATTGCCTTCGTTGGTCATGGAAAACGGTAAGTGACGCTAGAGGAAGTCCTGTTCCACCACGTCCGGATGGACCTCAACAGACCTTGTTTTGAATAACTAAGAGCCCTACGGATTGACATGGACTGGCAGCCGGACCAACCAACTTTGGACTTGATTCGTCACCTTGCTTTGCAAAACAGTTACCAATATGCTGGTAAAGGACAGGCTGGTTCTGTAATAAGTAGGATAATGGGCAGTAGAGAAGATTTACGCCAACATGGCAAGTTCATCGCTCCACTGGTTGGCAAAGAGGTGGCCAAAGCAAACGCGATGGCCCAAAAGGACGGACTTGATGCTGTAAGAAAGATTCTAGAAAATGAAGCACCTGAATTATTGGAAAAGAAAGTCCAAACTCGCAGAGAGGGATTACCAGAACTTCCCAACCTAAACAGCAGAAAACCGGTTCTCAGATTTGCACCTAACCCAAACGGGCCACTTTCATTTGGCCACTCTCGAGGATTAGTCATCAACGGTCAGTACGCAAAGGAATTAGATGGTGAACTAATTCTAAGGTTTGACGACACAGATACTACAGTTAAGCCTCCAATGCTTGAAGCATACGATTCAATCCCAGAACAGCAGGAATGGTTGTGTGGCTTTCCTGCCCATAGAATTGTAATTGCTAGTGAGAGGATGGACAAGTACCACGAATATGCAGCTAAAATGCTTGAAGGAGGATTTGGTTATGTTTGTACTTGCTCCGCTGAATCCTTTAGAGAATTCAGAGTCTCGATGCAAGAATGTCCTTGCAGAGGAAATTCTGTTGATGAGAATCTAGAACTATGGCGGAAGATGAATGACTCCATGGGATTTCAACCTGGTGAAGCAGTCCTGAGAGTAAAAACTGACATGGCACTAAAGAATCCAGCACTCAGAGATTGGCCCGCAGCTAGAATTCAAACCAATCCACATCCAAGAGTTGGAGATAAATGGCGAGTTTGGCCACTTTTAGATTTTCAATCTGCTATCGAAGATTATCTTCAGGGAGTAACTCACATTATTCGAGGAAAGGATTTGATGGATTCCACGCGAAAGCAGACGTTGCTCTATGCGCACTTTGGTTGGGAGTATCCAGAAACGATATACTGGGGCCGTGTAAAAGTACACGAATTTGGAGCATTCTCAACATCACAGATGAAGAGGGATATTACAGAAGGAATTTTTGATGGTTGGGACGACCCAAGACTACCAACCCTCTCTGCATTGTCTAGAAGAGGAATAAAGGCTGAGTCGCTTCGTGCATTTTGGATCGAGTTAGGACTGACTCAAAAAGACATATCTGTACCTCTGTCAACTCTTTATTCACACAATACCAAGGCTATCGATCCGCAAGCACCTCGCCTTGCTTTCGTTAGAAATGCGTATCCGGTTATGCTAAGTGGAGATTTCCCAAAAACTGGAACTATTTCTTCACACTCAGACACAGAAATGCCTCCCAGGCAATATTCGATAGACGAAGGCGTTTGGATTGAAGAAGAGGATTCTGGCAAACCAATAAGATTGAAGGATTTGTGTGACATAGATTCAACGGGCAATGTCGAAAGCATCGACAGGAGTGACAAACGCAGTGTTGTCCATTGGGTAGCGGGTGGAATACCATCTAAACTAACGATTGCCGACGGCCAAGACATCATAACCGTTGAAGGAATTCTGGAAGACCACAATTATCCAGTTGGAACTATTCTACAATTAGAAAGAATTGGATATGCAATCCTTGAGGATGATGGCTTGCTTATGGTCCATGACTAACCAGTACTGGTTCACCATCTTCTGTAACGATGACATACTTTGGTTTCCATATGGATGCTTTGACAGGGTCTGGATCAACCAATACATCCAATTCACAGACTTGACCGCAATTGCCTTGTTTTTCCAAGTGCTCTTCTACTATTACGCCAATGATATTTTCTTCACCCCAAACCACCAGCAGGTCGTTACCGTTCAAACGACTTTTCGCTTCCTCAAGTGAATCCTCTGCGCCTATTGATGAAAATTCCATGCCGCGTGTTTCACAACTCAGTCTTTCAACTATCCCATAGGTGGGTTCAAGATGGTTGACCCCTAGGGCCCTACATGGCAATCGAGCGTCTGTTAACAGGGAACATCGGTGCACAAGTCAAAGAATTGATGGCGACAGAAGACATTGTCATTGAAGCCGTTCGAGATTTGGTCAAAGATGAAATCAAGAGTTACATCAGACAGAAAGTAGACGCAGATGAGGAACTGAAGGACGAACTTAAAGAGGCCATCTCTTACTATTTCAACGCCAAAGCACGCTCTGTTTATGCAGAAATGAAGGCAAGTAGGGCTGCGGCAAGACTGGGATTAAGGATTCTACCTGACGATCTTCAAGGAGAAGTTGGGGAAGCTCTTGTCGGCCTTTTTGAAAAGGAACTCGGCAACTTGTTGGAAAAAGCACTTTGAGCCCCTAAGGGGCTCATTTGGCCACAGTCTTGAATAGTGTAATGCTTGCAGACTTGGCTGGTAGGTATTGACCATGGTGAAATTCAAGCCAATCCTACTCGGCATATTGCTGCTATGTTCTTGCATTCCAATCCCAACTACATCAGCGGATAGTGTGGAAGTCTGTTGTGATTCTGGGCAAGTTGAACTTTATTTGATTGGACCCGCAGGTTCAGGAGAAATGTCACCCTTCGATGCGGCTTTATCAGATGAGTCTGAAGAGCTAACGATTTCTGATGCAATTGCCCAACAACAGGAGATTGCAAGTTGGAAAATTGACCCTGCATGGAGTGGGGCTTATCCTTCATCGACATGGGAGTTTGCAATCGACTATTCTGTGGAAAATGCAGGAGGTGTACAAATTAACGCCTCCGTCAGCGTCATTATCGGTGGAGAAGAATACGTTGGAGGGACAGATCAGTCGAATTCTTTCCTTCCATCTGGTGAGGGGACACTGAATATTGACGTCGGAGTAGATGCAGGTTCGATTTCCTCATCGAGTAAAATCGAAGTAATTCTCTCCGCCCAAACCGTTGTATTCAGCGTGCCAAACACAGACGCAGGATTGACTTTCATTTGGGGGGGCAGTGGAGATGATTCTTCTATAACTGGAGACATTCCGCTTGTTGATTTGATTATCGAAGACCCTGTCACAGAGGGAATGGATGTCTACATCTCAATGATTGTTGCATCACCATTTGGTCAAATGACCGCTGCACACGCAGAAAGCCTCAGTGTCAGCGTAAATAGCGGAACGCTATCAGGAGACCCAATTGTAACCAGTAGTGGTGATTATGTTAGGTTAACATGGACTTGGACATCTACTACTTCAGGCACTCAAGACATTTCTATTGCAGGTAGTATTCAAATTCAATCGGGGACTCCAATTCTAACAGGTTCTGCCACCTTCAGTATAGAAACCGCCGACACCGGTTCTAATACCGGTGGAGGTTTCTATCCTACCGAAGAACCACTACGTTCTGATGGGGGAGGTTCCAAGTTAGTTGCCAGCATAAGCATGGAACTTGAAAGAACTGATGAATATTTGACACTCGAACGTAAAATAGACCTCACGATTGACGGTGAGATGTCTTACTGGATGAGGTGGGGAATGGACAACATAGGTTCTGATGACTCATCACTTTCACAGCCGTTGCGAATCTTCAAAGCTGGAACTATCAGTGACGAAGACAGAAGAAATCGAATGATCGATGATGTTGAAAGAGCAGAATTTGAGAGTCAAATGGTTAATTTGGGTGTCACATACATGAATGACGGCATGGCACTTGAACTTGAGGAACTAATTGGAAATGATGTTCAAGACCTAGAGAGAATTTCATTCTCAGTGGATTTGCAGGGAAAGAAAAACGTCGTTCCACATCCGCTGACGTTGTCAATAACCACCCTTGAGATAGTAGAAGGGAACAAAGAATCTGTGCTATTGAGAAATTTCATTATCGTTCAACCAACACCTATCTGGTCAAGTATGGATATGAGTATAAGCATAGACACCGGGATGATGGCAAGCCTAACTGGAGCTAAAATAAAGGGTGAAGATTCTATTGAAATTTCTCAGAGGAGAACGCCTCTAGGGGAAACCATTGAGATCAGTGTTGAGAATCTAAAACCTAGTGCAACTTTCTCATTCAGTGCTTACCCAACAAGCAACTTGTTGAATGCTCCTCTGAGCCTATCGCTGATTACTTTGGCATTAGTTGGAGGAGGAATGTGGTTTGCATTTAATCTAACCAAGAACAAGAGACGTGGAGCACTTTGGATTGAAATGATTTTGATTCCGGTTGTACTTCTTGCACTATTCTTAGGGTACAATCCATTTACTGTCGGGGCTGTTGCAGGAATTTCAGTAGCGCTATGGACAATCACTGCAATTGCCAGCCCTAGAAAGAAGGGAATTAAACCTAAATCGAATCCTATCGCATTCCCTGTCATTGAGTGCCCAGCATGCGGAACACCGAATTCAATAACAACTGATGAAAGACCATTCAGACTTCCTTGTGAAGGATGTGGCAGAGTTCTGAAGATTGTAGAATAATCAGAAATGACCTTTCGTGATTAGCCCATCAAGGATGGTGCTTGCATACACTTTTGCTTCGGTTTCATCCTGTGGCCACTGGCTTTGCGCCTGATGTAATTGACTCGCAATGTCAATATCGTTACCGGGAATCATAGCTCTATGCCAAATCAGTTCCTCCAGACGCATGGTTGAAATCCCTTCAACCCTTAATGATGGAAGCACCAATTCGCTAATTGCCGAACTTCTTTGTTCAATATCCATCTTTGGCCAACTTCTTTGCAGACGGTTCAGCATCATCTTTGAGAGACCTGGAATCATACTAACCTCAGGGCTAGGAACCTCTGGGATAGGTCTTATCTCGATTGAACCTTCGTTATCGAGATGGTCTCTAAGTATTGACAACACTGGGTCGTAGTTAGCATCTGCACCACCGCGCAACCAACTACCTGCAATGGCCAGTGGTCGCTGTTTGCGGACCCTTGCTCCATCAGGAGAAAGAATGCTTGCTAAGGCAGCACACAATGCAGTGCAATCTACAGCACCATTGTGTTTTTTTGAAGAGTTTGGAAAGTTTAGACTTACAGAAATTGGGAAAATCTGAATGTAATTTTCTTCAATATGTGTAGCACTCTGTGTCTCTTGGAAAGGACTGATGTGTACAACTAAGCCTTCTACCTCTGGTATAGTTTCCTTATTGTCTCGACTAACATGTTTTCTCGGAGGTAGGATTCTTCGAAGGTAGTTCTTTGAATTATCAAGTAAGGCCGATTCTAACTGGGACAGCGCAAGAACTCCTTCAACATCGGCAGGGGCCATTAGATGAACGACACTCGCTGATTGTATGCGTTTGGCAATATCGAGTAATTGGTTTTCTAGAGTGACAAAAACCGCACATTGTAGTAGGTTTTTCATCAACTCACCGAACTGATTGAAACAGCCGATGGTTATCAAGGTGAGTATACATCACTCTACCATCAGACGAAGTTCATCTCTCTTGTATTTCCAGTCTGCTGAGAGGCGACCTTCGTTGATGTAGTACTTTGCTAGGCGTCGAATCTTTGCCTCTGTAAGTTCTAGTGATCTCTTGTTATGAATGTCCTTGTGGTTACCGGAACCAAGGTGGTCAATGATCCCTACAGCCTTACGCATTAGGTTCATCATATCTTCAGGATAGGAACCGCCGATTCCGTTCTCTGCCATTACTGCGGAGATTCTCTTGCCGAGGACCTTTCTTGCGTCTGGTACTGCGTGTTGGTCTCTAAGAATAGTACCGATTGATGCGGAGGAATGACCAGCCTTGCCTAGTTCTACAACTAGTTCTGTGACTGCCTTAGCATCTGTGTTTGACCACTCTGGTAGAGTTTCATTGTGTGGCTTTGTGGAACCGGACTTACCTTTCCTCTTAGCGTACATACGTGCCATATTCAAGCCTCCGAGCATTCCGCCGACCTATCTCCCATTCTTAACCGCTACGCATGGACAAAATGCAAATTTCAGAGCCTTTGGTGCATTTTTGCTAGCCTTCCAGGTGTGGATGACCATTCCCATGCGGGAGCTGAAGCTCTTGCCAAACCAACGCACTGCGAGCCTTGCATCACCAACAAATCCTCACCCGTTCTGATTGATTTGTCATATGATTCTAGGTTGACCAAATTCACATCACCTTTCCATTTGATTTCCGGTTTCAAATGAATTCGTTTCAGCGAGTCTGTTGAATCGATTAGCGACACACAGGCTTTGGCGATAGAGAAACTGCCCCTTTCCGGTGCCCACATTGCAATTTGTTCTCCATCTTTGAGAATTTTCCACCGGGGGAATCTTCCTCTAACTTGGATGCCATCTAGCCAAGCGTCGTTTAGGTGGTGGAATCTTGCGACAGAGCGGAAATTTGCAATATTGATCTGTTCTCCACTTCGCTTTTTCACCTCAATTTGTTCAGAAACAGCAACGCTTAGATTTTCTAAGGCTGCATGACTGGTTGCTGAATTTCCTTTCCTAGTGTCGATTACAGGTAGCGATGATTCATAATTAAACCCAGAATGGTTGATTATCACTCTGTAATTGTTCCTTTCAATAAGTGAATCTAGCATGTCTGTAACTCTTTTCATTTCGTCAAGTGTCCAATCTCCAGTAACAGGGATGTCATAATGACCAGCGGGCCATACTTCCTCCAAATCTCTTGGAACAAGACCAAGAGGAGACGTCACCATAACTTCGTGAGCAGATGAATGGTTTATCGCTCGTCTGAATGCCTTGTGACTTCTTGATGAGGAGTATGGTTTTCTCGCAGAGCATGGAAGTAAAATTAGGACATCGTCCAATCCGTCAGGTTTCTCGTAACGATTGGAGATGAAATCAACCCAATCCAAAATCACAGGCTCGTTATGTGATTCAACACTGTGAATTCTGAGTGCAGTGCCTTTGCTAACTACTTGTGAGAGAATTCCTTCTGATTCTGCGATAATTTTGTCGTGATTCCTCAAGTGTTCAACTAACCTTGGGCTATTCAAGGATTGAGATTGGGCAAGTTCCCTAAGTCGATTATCGGTAATTGCAGAGCGTACATCTGCAATCGCACTTTCCCAGTGGGAATTTGCGGATTCATTTTCATGTGCTAATCTTGGACCATTCCATGTAATAACAGCACCATGTGATTCCGCTTGCTTTACCCTAGTAGTATCAAACAAATCTACTCCAAACCAAGCAAGGACTGCGCAGTTATCAGGACCACCGATACCCGGAGTCCACAATAGTGAACCTGGAAATCGGGTTTTGATTACATGTATTGCTTTGACAAGTTGTCCCGGTCTGTTCGCAAGTTGTAATGCGTCGCTAAGAATTACCACGTGTGGGTTGAGTTGTGGATCGAGCAACTCTTCATCATGATTCAGAGACTGCCAAGATATC
Source organism: Candidatus Poseidoniaceae archaeon (assembly GCA_049606035.1). Taxonomy (GTDB): domain Archaea; phylum Thermoplasmatota; class Poseidoniia; order Poseidoniales; family Poseidoniaceae; genus MGIIa-K1. The sequence continues at coordinate 28,367 of JBMYVD010000004.1, forward strand.
GAAATAATTTCACCCTTGGATGCTACCTCACCTGCATCAGCCTCATCCAAAGATGGTGGTAACACATGACCGATTGACGCTGAAAGGGTTGGACCGTTATCCTCGGACTCCCAAGGAGCAAACGGGGCCCTTGATTCAAGTTGTATTTTTCTTGGAATTCCGCCATCGCTAGAAACACTAAATGGTGCATAATCGACAATAAAATCATCGTCAGAAACTACAAGACCTGGAGTTTTGGATTGAGGGCTGGACCTATCGCCCAAAGCCCACAATCTTGCCATTCTTTGGCGGGCTATGACTGTCCTACCCAAACCCGCCATCATGACTTTCCACTAGTATGCTATTCTTGAATGATTTGAAGGATGATGAGGTTACCGCCCCAATCATGGGAAGAGTCACGTTTTGGCTGGTCAGCATGATTCTAGTCATCCCGGTAGTGGCTAGTGGCCAATCCTATGTGTACAATACCAGCGATGGTGATGTTTGGTTCGATTGTGAAAACTCTTGGGCTAATGTCACAACAGAAGACGGCAATTTAGTCGGGAACGGCAGTGAATTTACAGCGACAATCGAAGATGGTAACCACACTGTTTCATTTGAAGACTACAACAAATGCCAATTCGTAATTCCTGTGAATGGGGACTTGCCGAACGTTAGGCCTGCCCCTACGGATTCTTTCGAGGTACTCAATACACAGGTCTGCAGCCAATTAGAATACCAAAGTGATTCATGCGACAAGTACCTCGTATCAGGTAATGTAAGCTATGGCGACGATGATATCTTTGCAGTTGATGTGTCTAAGGGTCAATTAGTATCTGTGATGCTTAATGCAGCATCCTCTGCAATCGATGTTGAAGTTCATTTCCAAAACGAAATTGGTGAAACTAGATTGAATAGTGACATATCGATTGCGCTAAACACATCCATTGAAGAAACCCATCAAATGTTAATTCCAGTTACAGAGGATGGAAGAATCCTTTTCACCGTATCTAGCCCACATCAGGGTACGCTATGGATGACAAGTCTAGAGATTTTCACTACAGGAGGACATGAACTCTTGACCGGTCTAGGGGACATATCAGGAGTAGGAAATGTATCTTACCAATTTGGATTGGGTGAAGATGAATCGATTCTAGTTACTTCATCTGAAGACATTACCAACGATGTAAATTTAGGAATCAAATACCGCTATGCATTCACAGAGACAATATTTTCTGAGTGGAATAACATATCTTCAACCGGTGTAATTGCTGGAGTGGACAGTATCATCGGAATCGAACTATGGTGGGATTGTAACTGTGAATGGCAATCCACTCTTACCCATAGGACACACTTTGATGCAGGCTCGCAAGGAGATGCACCAGGATTTAAGCCACTTTCAGCAACAAGTGACAACTCATCCTATCCATTGATTCCAATGGATGGCACTCCATTTGATGGAGAAATAACACTCTTTATGGATGATTATCAAGACGTGCTAAGGGTAGAAACAACCGGTTGGAATGAGTCAGTACATCTAGTCGATGTAACTGTTGAAGGGGATGTTTACGAACTGCAAGTTTTGATATTGAACATGGACCAAAACACATGGGATGTTTTGGACCAAGTATCTGCAACATATTCAATGGACAAGATTAGGATCACCCTCGATGTCGGATTGGGCACTCATTTCGTGAAAATTCAACACCAAAACGGTAGTTCTGCACTAGATGAAAATGCAGATTCATTGGATTGGAAAATACGCATTAACACCGCAGTTCTCGAAGAAGGAGAAGAGCCATGGTTCCCAGCATCAAATGCTGTGAAAGAAGCTGCAGACGTGTTCTACTGGTTGATTGGTTTACTTCTGATTTTACCATTCATAATTTTCTACATAAATGTAAACAATAACAAAAAGTTCGCTGAAGAATTTGCAAGAAAGAAAAATAGATTGCAATGGTTAAGCGAAAAATTGGATGAAGGAGAATTCTCTCCTACAGACCTATCTAGAGCACTGAAGTCTGTATCCACCCTAGAATGGGAAGAGGCATTAGAAGTCTGGGGAGAGCCTGAGACTAGACATTACACCAATGGCATAGACATGGCAGTTTGGACGCTAGATGAAAGGATCTCAGATTCGGGTTCATGGCCAATTCTAATTGGACTTACACCTCAAGATTACGAATGGAGTGTTGCTGCTCTAAAATTCGAGGCTAATGAGGGAACAGACTGGACTGTTAGCAGTGTTGAGCCAAAATTACTTTCAAGAGCGAATGAGGTTTTCTTGGACACCATTTACACCAATGCTCGTGTATTCATCCGCGTCGATTTATCTGGCAATGCAAAGTCCCTAGACGTCTATCTCTCCGGAATGGTCAACGGTGAACCAATCGCTGCTAAGCCAGCAAATACGATATATCGTAACTCTTCAGAATCGGAAGAATGACTATCCTCTTCTTTCAGAAGCATCGTCCATTATTCTGTCAACTACGTCTTTTGTTCCTGACAAACTAGCACGTAGTTGTTCGAGAGATTTTCTTGTTGCTTTATCGAATTTTTTCGGCATGTGGAGTTTGCACAATACAACAACATCTCCTCTTCCAATACCACGACTTGACGGCACCCCTCTAGAATTAATTGTAATCGTATCTCCAGAATTTGTTCCTGCAGGGACTTTGATTAGCAAATCCTTGCCATCGATATGTGGAAGTTTCACAGTCGTACCCAAGGCAAGGTCACTGAATCCAAGAGGTAGCGACATTATCAAGTCCATACCATTCCTTTCAAACCATGGATGTTCCTCAACAATCAGTTCTATGAATAAATCACCTGGAATACCCCGTCCAAAGGGAGCAGGCTGTCCTTTTCCACGCATTCGTAAGCGAGTTCCATCTTGAGCACCAGGTGGAATATTGAATCGTAGAACCTGAGATTCACTTTGAGTTCCACCACCTGAACAGGGCTTACACCTATCTTTGAATGTTCTACCTGAACCATTACAATTTGGACAACTACGGACTGAATCTTGAACGAATGGCCCAATCTGTTGCCGAATTCTAACCTGTCCCGAACCATTACATTCTGAACACTGAGATGTTACTCCTCCCTTTGCTCCTGTACCCTCACAGTCCGAGCAAATTGTAGGCAAATCGATTTCTATCTCGTCCTTGCCACCTTCGAGAACAGATTCCAATGAAATCTCGTGCCGAACCAATATATCGTTGCCTTGGCTTTGTGCAGACCTCCTGCGGCCACCGCCAAAAATATTGGAAAAGAAATCTCCACCCAATATGTCATCAAGATTGATATTGAATCCTTGGAATCCTCCGGGACCAAACGGAGAGCCACCGGGTGAATTATGGCCAAATCTGTCGTAATTTGTACGCTTTTCAGAATCTGACAGAACAGCATATGCCTCTTGAATTTCTTTGAATTTTTCATCAGCATCTGGTGCATCGTTTTTGTCAGGATGATACTTTCTAGCCAGTGACCTAAATGCGTTTTTTAGCTCCTTATCGTCTGCATCCTTGGCGACTCCGAGAACCTCGTAGTAGTCTCGCTTCTCTGACATGATATCACCTCGTACAATATATCTGGTAGGGCAGGGGTTCTTCAGTCCAACGCTACAATTCACTTCCACAATTCATGCAAAATCGCTCTCCTACAGAGTTTGGAGCATTGCAAACTCTGCATGTTGGTTTTGGAGCGAACCCAGAGTTTAGGTCATTGGGTTTTGTTGAAGAAACACCAAATGCCATCTCCTCTATTGAAACACCTCTTTGAACAGGTGTACTAACCTGATTCGTTTCCTCATCGATAGTTACAGATTCTGCACCATATTCTGTCATAGAAATCATTTCCATTGGCACTGGCTTCTTCTCCTCGGACTCTATTGGCTGGATTGGAGCAATAGGCCGTTGGGCTATCACAGGTGATTGATCACTCCTTGCCTGTAACTTTGCTCGCTTTGTTGAATCCCTTTCCGCTTTTCGATCTCTGCCTCTGAGTGATGCAATCCAATCCAAGAATGAATCCATGGGTGAAGGTTTTCTGACTGAACCAACCGTAGAATTTACTCCACTCTCTCCAAATTGTTCATCCCCCGAGACGCGTGCCTGAGCTCGCCTAACGTGTTCAGCGTCTACCAGCATTTCAACATGGACTTCGGTGTCGATTTCTGTCTCTGTTTTAGTAGAATAAGAAGCGACTGCTGAACCAACTTTACCTTTGAGGTTAGCCTCTGCTTCCATTGAAAGGTTGGTATCCATAACTACGTCTTTTTCCCAAACACCACTTTCTTCTGCTTTGAAGTGGCCTCCCACAGATTTGACAGCACGACTCCTCTGCCATTCATGGTCTCGAACAACTCTAGTCCTTCTGTATAGAAGATAACCTACTCCAAACGCCCCTATGTGTAACCCGATATCTAGGTTGGTGGATACTGCCATCATTTCTCCAAGTGGATCTACGATAAACCTCAATGCGTTAAGTACGATTACAGGTGTGAATAACATCACTACGGAAGTAACCTGTCTCGCCATCTAATCTCTCCTTATCCGTTTCATCAATGAAAGTTTGTGTATCATGTACGGTCAGTTGGTGCCTTACCGCTTCTAATCAAACCATCAAACATACCAATTGTAAATGCAGTGTGGAGCATTACCAAACAGATTGGTATACCAATAAAGCATGAAAGGCGAGACTTAGAGTATACTAATCCTGAAATTAGCAGTGCGATTAGGTAAGCAACTGGAGCATACCACCACTCAGGTAAAGCGAATATAAGGACGAGGCCAAAAAGTGGTAATAATTCTCTCAGGTCCATTCTTTTTGGGTGTTTTAGTACGACCTTTGTTCGCCAGAAACCATACCTGTGGCACATTTTCCACCAATTTTTGAGAGAAGAACGTTTGTGCATGTAAACACAGGAAACATCCGAGCGCCATAGTTGCCATCCCGATGAAATTAGCCTCATCGACAAATCACTATCTTGACTAGTAATGAATCTCTCATCCCATCCATCTACCGATTTCAGCGCTTCGACATTGTGCAAACAGAATGCTGGTACCTTTGTCTTATGACGGCCTTCGAATCTTTGGAATTGGCCACCACCAGAACCGATTGGAGACCTAAGAGCACCTTCAATCCATGAAGAAACGTGACCTTCAGAATCTGCAGGTTCAGTTAAACAGCCAATCGCTCCAACCTTTATCCCCAAGGTTGACTCAAGGTCAATTAGGTCATTCACTCTCTTCTCGACATGGTCCCTATCTATCCAAGAATGACCAATGATTTCAAGGCAATGTGTAATGTCGTCATCTAAGTTTTCTAACGCTAGATTTCTTGCGTTGGGAACACGCTTTCCGGGATTATCGATTACACTAATAGAGTCGCCATAACTACCAAGAATATCAAGTGTTGAATCTGTTGAACCACCATCGAGCACAATTATCTTGACTGGGAAAGTTTGTGCTAGGAGACTATCGATACATCGCTTGATGAACTTCTCTTCATTTAGAACGGGTATAACTGCGCATACCCGAATCTGCATGGACATTCCTGTTTGACTTCTAGTTGTCAATGTTAGCATAATAAATTCATTGAGTAAGTAGTTCTGGGGGGTTACATGCCGAGGCTGAAACTAACCGCTATCGACGAAGGTTACACTGTAGTGGTATCAACCAGGCTACTTGGAGCAGATGACCCGAGTATAGTTTTCGATGCAATATTGAAATTGTTTCCTGATTTCACGTGCGGTCTGCCAGAAAACCCAAAATTCCCTAGCGAACAAGATGACATATTGGCATCGGATAATGTTAGCATGCAAACATTCCTTGAGGTAATTCACAATCAGTTTATTCTTGACACAGCCCTAGACTACATGTCTGCAAACCTAGACGAGAATGGAACCGTATTTCACATTTCGAGGCAGGCTGCAATGGCTGGGAAAGTCGCTTTTCCACTTCCCGGAGAAAACCCACTAGGAGGCCTAATTACAATAGAAATCGAAGGAGATAATTTGGGTGATTGGCTAGAAGCTGCTACTTGGCATAGCGGCCGTGAAAACATACCCAGAAGAATTGGTGATGAATTTTCTATGCAAAGTGATGGTGATGCTTCAACCTGGCACTGATGGCTTCGGCAATATCCCTGTCAGGTCCAAGCCAATCTACTTCATCAGGGCCATCACACCACTGTGTTTTGTCGTGAACGTGTAGTTTCATTACTCCACTGGAGATGAAGCACTCCATAACGTGAAGTCGTACAACAACATCACCGTGGTCAAAAATCCATTTGCCAATCATTTCACCTGTTGTAACATCGAGTTCTAACTCTTCTTTGATTTCTCTAATCAAACACATTGAAGTATTTTCACCATCCTCAAATTTGCCGCCAGGAAATTCCCACCAACCCGCATGCTTCTCTGATTGGGCCCTTCTTGCCGCCAAGAACTTGCCATCCTGAATAATTGCTCCCGCACCAACATCGAGACAAGGTGGTCTGAGCATGCGATCTAAGCACTGTAATGCAAGGCCTTTTGCATCGCTTTGCGTTAACGGCAAGTGAAGGAAAAAACAAGGCGTTCCATCAGAAATTTTCATCAAAGTTCTGTAAAGAGTCTCGTTGCAGATATATTCACCTGCGTCCTCACTTATCACTGGTGAATCAATCATCGAAGATATGTCCCAATCATGGTGGTTAATGGTTGAAAATAAGTCCCCCTGCCCCCTTATTTTCGAATTACTAGCCTGTCTTCCTGAATTATCAGGGATTCTAAAATCCAGTATATCTCTTGCCTTGATTTCAATTCGAGGGTGTGCGGAATTAGCAGCCAAACCAATGTGAAGAATTGCAGCAAATTCCTCCTCCTCCAGCATGCAAGCAACTCTATTGCTACCCTCAAAGTCTACTGAAAGAACTAGTGAGCGTATTTTGTGCCCACGTACATCCATGCCTTCAAGAGATTTAGCAACACTCTCGGACACGTTTATTTCATGTTCGCCGAATGCTTCGAAGCCGGTAACGAGAATCGGCTTCGCCATGTGTCATCTCAGTAATAGCACTGCAATGAGTATTTGCGTCGCCACATTGACAAGTGACACCACTTTGGACAATACGATGCAGGACGATGATATGGCTCTAGAAGTAGTCGTCCCAGTAGAGGAAAAAGACGTCGATTCTATTGCATTAGGAAAGACAATTTGGAATGAGATTACGGCTGGAGTTGGAATATGGGGGGCATTTAGACCAGTCTTTGCAGTAGCATTATCCCTTGTTCCATTTTTGTTCCTAGGCCAACATTTCAATCGAAAACATCGAAGAGGGTTTGATTGGTTTTTGCTTCAGATACCGCTAGCATTCACGCTAGTACTTTGGGTACTGCTTTACGTCTGGTCGGTGTTTGATGCTTGGAGAGATGCTAGCGTCAACGTCGCAAACAGTCATGACCAAAGTTGATCACTGCACTTTAGATCACCACTAGCCATACCCTCGAGGTCAGCTTTGTCATCATCATCGAACTCATCAGGGATGCTTCCCGAAAAGATATTCCCGATACTAGTGCTTTCAATAGCCCAGTACATCACAGAGTCATCATTACTTGAGTGACCTGGATGGTCGGGGTCTTCGTGGTCGATTGGAGAAGTGTATACCAAATTGACCAAACCCAGCAAGTGACCCGCCTCATGAACAGTGACTGCTCTTTCTATTTCCTCTGCAGATGGACGTCCCAAGAAATTTTCAGAATCTTCAATTGAATCCTTGAACACTGCAACAGTAGATGCATCTACTGCAACACCTAACACAGAATCATCATTGTAGGTACCCTTAGGGAATAAGAAATACCAGTTTAGGGTATCAGAGCCCATTGCATCATCGCCATGTTTCCATCTGGCATCGCGCACGTCGTTTGCGCTCCATGAGTTGTCTTCCTTGAAATCAACCTCTCTAGCGACGATTTGAATTCCGTTTGGTTTGTCACAAACCTGATTTAATCTTGTTTTGAGCAGGTCCATCGCCACTGGGTCATATCCGTTTTCAAACAGGAAATGGATTTTCATCCCCTCAAATCGATCATCTTGAAGGCAAGCCAATGCTAGTCCACCTGGGATTCCACGCTTTTCTTCAAACAATTCTTCTGTTCCGAAACAACCTGTGAGGCTGCTAGAAAATAGTACAAAGATAACAAAGACTACTCGCATTTTCTCACCTAAAAATCATCTGGAATTTCTGTTGGGCTAAACAATTGTCCAGGACCTGCTGCCTGAGATAATTGGTTCCTTGCAAGGTGTTCCCATGAGCGCATTACTCCCAAAGCATCACTTACCAACATTTGTTCTTCTTCCAAAGTTACCCTTATCAATGTATCAAGAATATCCATTCTATCCCTATCAACCAATGAAAGTGCCTTCTCTAAGTCAAAACTTGCACTACTCTCTACTGGCTGAGAGTCAAGTGGCCAAGGCTCAGCCAAGTTGTCAGGCAGTTCATTCGTGTGCTCTTTTAGTTGTGATAACAAACGATTTGTCCACCTTGAAATCACCAAACTTGTCTCCAAAATTGGCATGTTTAGTTGGTTGATTAGATTCACCAACCTCTCTTGCAATGTGACCATTGAATCTGCGCCACTCATCTGAATACCTCAAATGTTCACTTACTATTTTGTAAATATTGGTGACCATAATGGTTCCATTGTTCCATAGTCCATCCCTCGGGCAAGCCAGTTGGAGGCAATGGAGGTGGTGCAGCGCCTGCACCTTGTGCCGGAAGCGGAGCGTTCTGCACAGGAGATACAGGGGCAGCTTGCTGGATTTCAGGAACCAACTTTGTATCCATGTTCTCAATGACTTCAGCAGTCTGGTCAGATTCGTCAACTTCCTCGCCACGGCGAATCCTGCGCATCTGTACCATTGTCCAAACAGCGAACGACATTGAGACCAATGCAATCAGATACATGATTACTGATAACTGTGAATCTGCAACCTGATTCGCAAGTGCAGTTCCATCTCTCTCAATTTCTTCTTTTACAAGGAGTGGTGAGATTGAGATTCTTTCTTTCTCAACTCCTGAGTCTAGAAGTAGTATCCTGTGTTCTAGTGTCTCACCTACTGCTCCGTCTGCTGTGGCGTCTAACTTAACTTGGGCCTTCTTCCCACTAGAAATTTCTATTGACGAGGAGGAGATAGTTGCCCAGTCATCACCCGAAACAAGTCTTTGTAGAACAAATGTTACAGTTCCTGATGCTCCAGTGTTTCTAGCTTCGATGGTAAGTGATACTGCTTCATCTGGATTTGGAGTTGGGTTAGACCATTCCCATGTAGTATCCGCCGCTCTCAGACTAACTTCAGGACCTGTCAATGCTAGTGGCCAGGATGCCAATGGGTCAGAGACAGTGTTTCCTTCACTGTCGTAAGGATTTCCTGACTCATCTGAACCTGTAACCCAAATGTCGATTGTGTACGATGGAAGGAGCATGGTAGCACCTCCATCTGTCAAGTCGAGATATCCTGTCCAGAAGAATTGGTCTTCGAATGGTGTGGTATCGGGTAGAGGAGACGAACCTCTGCTGATTTCCGCCTCGCCTGCCCTAACAAGGTAATGCAATACTGCAGGATCTTCAAGAGAGAATCCTTGGTCATCTCGTGTTTCAAGCATGACTTGCAGGTTGTTTGCAAGGGAAATCGGAATTTCCTGATTAGGTTCTATTCCGCCTAAGGTTACGGCGTGAATTGTTGGCCTCTCACTGTCGACTGCCAACCTTAGCCTTGGTTTGAATTCGGATTCATCTTCAGCAAGTCCGGGCAGGTCAGTCAATTTAGCACGTAGATCGAGGTGACCACTCCTAACATCTGGCACAAGCATGTCAATGCTGAAATATCCCCCTTCCCTGCTCGTAGTTGTCCATTCATTTTCAAAATCTCCAAGCGAGATTGTGAAGGACCCCGCTGGAGCGGGTGTCTCATCTTCGGAGAAAATTACTCTTCCACTGAAGCGAAGAGCTTGTCCAGCACCGATTAGGGTCTCATCAAATTCAGGATTGTAATGGTTAGTCCCATCTCGCAACTCAATAGCAAGAATGTGACCTGGCTGGGTATCAAAGCGTAGGTCATTATCCAAACTCCATAAATCATTGCCCAGACCTGCTTTGTGTATGTTACATGGAAGGTCTGTGTCAATTCCACACGACTTATCCTCAATCCAGACTTTCGGAATGAAGTGCTCATTACCGTTCGTGTCCCATACCTCTGGGAAGTTCCAAGTGAGTTGGAATTTAATCGATACAATCATTCTGGATTGGCTCTCAGGGTCCAAAATAATGGAAGAGTATAGGTTGGAAACAGCCAATCCCGTACCTCCACTCTCAAGGTGCATCTGTGGCATTCCCTCCGAGTTTTGTGAAATGTAAGCAAAAATTGAGGTTTCATCGTCATCGAAGTCTCCGGCTAGAGCTAATTGCACAAATTCTACGTCCCACCAGCCATTGATATCCGAAACCATGAAAGTTGCAGTATATGGAATTCCAGGATGTAATGGGGCCATATCATCGTGTCCTGTTATTGTTGAGTTATCTACATCCATAATCGGTTCGAACTCCTCGCGAATTGTGTACCATGAGAGAGAGTTATCCCAATCGGGTTTGACTTCACCTGGCTTGTCACCACAGAATCCACCAGGTTCTATGTCACAAACTGGGGAACCACCCATGGCAATGGTATTATTTTGACCATCTTTCCCTGTAACATAGAAGGCTACTTTATCGCCATGAACAAGCATCGAATCATCTATCAATCCGTTGAAAACGTTCAAACCACCCGGTAATATTTCAGGAGTGGTTAGAGTCTTTGAGCGATATTCAATCGGCTCTGGTAATCCATTGAAATTAGAATCATCACATCTTTCATTGACTCCTGCCTCACAACCAATCCAGTAGTGAAGGTCTACAGTTTGAGGAGGAGCAACCGAATCCTGGATGATTATTTCAATCGCTTGTCCGCCGGGAGAGGGAGGACCTTTGTGCATCTCTGATGATATTTCAGGACTTGCGAAGAGTACCAATGGTGCATTGCCGTCAAAAATTAACTTGATTGTATTGTAGCCCGGGTTGACATATGTTGAACCATTTTCAAGGTCGATTGCTTCTACGTATAATACCATGCCACCTGGTTCAGATTCTATTGGGGATGCAAAGGTCATATTATACTGGCCAAATCCAGGATTTCCTTCAGTATGAAGTACAGTAGGTTCTCCAATAGGGTCACCGTCGTAAGTTACATTTTGACCAATAACTCTGAGTGTAAATTCACCCGCCCTTGGTGAGAATGCTGAATTTTCAAAGTTGATTCCTCCAGTAATCGAGATATTCAATCCTCCTCGAACCCAATCGCCGGAAAACAATCCCCTTCCTGTTTCTTCCCAGACCCTCATACCGTCTAGTTGGATATCGTTCTCAATGTTCAGAGCGAGCGTATCTGTTGTCCAACCACTCACTTGTGGACCTAGGTCATCGTTCAAGGAAACTATTGCTTCCATCTTCCTCTCATCATCCCATGTCCAATTGACACGGAGTGGCATTTTCACCGATACTATTCCCTCGCTGTCCATTGTTGAGGTACAATTTCCAACGTCGAACTCGACGATACCTCCGCCATCACTCTCAACAGAGCATGAATCACCACGCATCCATCTAAATGCTGGGTTATCACCGTATGAATTATTCAAACCAATTGTAGCCTCAGTGACTCGGTCAACCAAGTCTCCGTGCGCTAATCTGACGACTAAATTTCTGTATACACCATCAGGGGCGATCAAGCCACCCTCTAGGCTTGCATCCATCACTCTAGTGTTGAGTCTGTATTTGATGTCAAGATCTGTAAGTTTGACTCTTCCTGGCGTATTTGCTTTGACTGCGATGGGTATTTCGACTGTTCCAACACCATTCTCCGGAATGTGGTCGTTAAATGCATCTACGAGGCTTGGAGTTTCTGAAACAACTGTTCCAACCGGTGAATCATCAGATGCAACAACCGAACTTTCGTTCAAGAACAGTATTGATTTCCAGTCCCAGTCACCATCGTCTCCAACATCTAACTGCGGAGCGTCAGGATACCCCTCTTCATACCATAGGATGAAGGAATCTACAGAAGGAGTGACTGTATTGTCAGTAGTGGCCAAGATGACGGAATAGAGGAGTTCATTTCCAGCACCAGCGGTGGAGAATGAAACTTCTTGATTGTTTGTTGCAGACTCCCACGTTGAACCGTTATCGTTGGAAACCATAACGCTAATGCTCGAACTTGATGGTTCGTCTGCAGTCCATACAGCTCTAACTTTTCCGACATTAGTTCCTGTTGACACCTTTTGGCTTGTCCAGTCTCCAGAAGTTTGGTATGAAGTAGCGTATTCAAGAGAAACCCACCAAGATACGGCAGATGAACCAATTAGTTGCATTTTCCAAACTAACTGATTTCCTGGGTGTGTGAAATGAATGGTTTGGTTCTTCTCGACTGCCTCCCAGTGAGTACCGTTATCCGCACTCACCCAGTAGTCAACTCTGTCGCCTTGCGATGGCGCAGACCAGTGGTTCATGAAATTAACAGCAAGAACTTCATCTTCAGTCTCGATTGTCTCTCCAATCCAAGTAGTGGTACCAGGAGCAGGGGTTGTAGGGTAAGATATACCAATTCCAAATTCACGGTAATAGAGAGTTTTTGAACTCCATGTCGAATACCCAGTATCGACAGTGATGATTCTTTCACCGTTGTAGAAGAGACCAAGACCTTTGGCAGAAATATCTTGAGTGCCGGTTTGTGGCACTAGTGAAGTAGAGCTGCCTGAAATCGCCCAAGCGCTCAGTTGGTCTGTGTCTTGGTAATAGCTACCTTTCATGCATCGCATGTAGAAGAAGCCAGCATGAACCACAAGACCGTGAACGTTACTGGAGGTTTTGCCACACTCGGTGCTAGAGGATGAGCTTGAAGTGAATGAATACTGTTCTTCCCCTCGTGTGAATTGGCCATTATCTCCAAAGTCGTATGACACTATTCTCCTTTGTTGTCCATGAACAACCCAGATTTTGTCACTATCTCTGTCGTATGAGATTGCACTGTATTCGCCATATTGCGGTGAAATGTCGTAAGAGTCAACACAGCGCCAAATCCAATCATCTGAGACATCTATTGCCAAAACTCTACTGTGTTGGGTTGGATTGGAATTACTATACATGTACTTGTATGTTGTAAAAATCCCATACAGCATTTCTTCATCATTGATTGTCCAATCTTTGAAACCGTATGATTTGTAATAGGTCGAACTAGGATCCTGTGGTAAAGTGCAACCCGCTTCTTGTTGTAAATCTACGACGATATCCCTAGAAACGTTATTCGGGTACATCCTTGTTACAACCTTGTCGAATTGAGTGCCAGTAAATGTTGACATGAATAGCCAATCATGGTTTTCAAGAATGGCGCCTTGACCTTGAGCCATCAAGTTTGAACTGGTCATTTTAACTTGGTTGCTGAACCTCGATTCGGTAGAGTTAGAGGTGTGTGGTTGGCGTATTGCAAAACTACCATTATCTAGCCAAGCGTCTGAACCGGGTAGGGTTTCCTCACTCATGCCATGGGGTGCGAACTCAAAATCACCTGCATCAAATCCAAGTGTTAGGTCTCCACTTCGGGCGTCACTTTGACTAGAAACACCTTCCATCCATTCTTCGTATGTATCGGTTGATACTTGGGACCAACCTGTTGATGACGCACCTGATAGGGTGACCTGCACATCTAGTACTTCAGCCCCCTTCGGCATTGAAACTACAGTTGTCTTGTCTGCGCCACCTTGGTACAGTGCAATATTTTCAACACTCCCGTCAGAAAATGTGTAAATGTGACGAGATGAACTATTTGCTTCTACTTCGGTAATGAACATCTCTGAAAAAGGACTCATTGGTGTAAGTACGAGAATGAACACAATCATTGACAGCGCGGCACGAGATGAAAATTTCTGCGACATATAACAACGACCCATGTGTCGGTGTTATCCATAGGACTTGAATTAACCGGCGAAAGGTCACAATCAGAAATCCCCCCTTAAGGGGGGAATTCTGTAATTATGATGTATTTCGACTATCGTACCTTATTGGTGAAGAATCACCACGCATTCCATCTTCTTCGTCGTCCTTTACTTCGAACCAATCTACTAACCAATCGCCATCGGTGTCCCAATTGAGTGGATCACTGCCCTCTGCGATATGGTCATCGTCAAGATCTAGCAAATACCAACCGAACTCATGCTCTCCAAGGTCAACCGCAGGCGCACGGTTTGTGCTTCCAGTGTAATACAAATCCCAGTTATCGGTGACATCTCCTGAACATAACAAAACATCATTTCCTGTATCCAAAACTAGGAAGTCTGTGTCCATGTCATCGATGATTAATGCATAACTCAAATCATCGATATTTTTCTTATTCATACCAAGATAATTCGTTTGATCTTCTGTGTTTTCACCCAATCCTAGTGTGAAAGCTCTGAAATGCCACCATTCGGTAATCGGTGACCCATTCCATGTTTCTCCGGACAGTCTTACAGAGTCGGGAGAGTCTAGATTTGGATTAGCAACCGCAAAGAATTCCATGAAATTGGTGTATGCAGTGTATTCACAAGACGCACCAGAACAGTCCCAATTACCATCTTGGTCCGGGTCCTCATTAGCATCTAGAGGGTCTCTTGGGTCAAATGTAGCCCAAGTCCAACCCAAATCAGGGCGGGATAGTGTTCCAGCATCCTGCGACAGAGGCCTGCAAGAAACTGTTGAAGAGTTACAAGCACCACCAGTACCTGGATCTATCCATTGAACTTCAATCTTCAATCTTGACGAGAAATTGTCGTTTGATTCGTTCCAGCCTTTTTCATATTCATACCAATCTGGCAACATATCGCCATCAGTATCGTTATCCATTGGATTCGTACCATACTTGAAGACCTCTCTACCATCTGATAAATTCCAATCACGGTCGTGGGAAACTACCTGGCCCGAACTGAGTAATGTGTTGAATGTGACCGCATCATTATCAGAATCGTTTGTGTCAGGCCTAGTACCGTTTAGGTACTCCATCAAATTGGTAAACGGTAGGTCTCCTATTCCATTTTGTATTACTTCCCCGGATGGTGTGAATTCTCTATTTTCCCAGTTACCTTGAGGAGCCGGGGTATCGAATGAAGTACGTCCATACCAGCCATCACTGTCGGGGTCGTAGTCTACGTCAAATGGATTAACTGGATTTGTTGCCCAATGATTTTGTGTTGTGGGGTCTGGCAAACCGTAAACAGCGTAGCAGAACTCCCAACCGTCATTGATACCATCCTGGTCTGAGTCTGAATTAGTTGGGTCTGTTATACCAAACAAGGTTCTGTTGAAGGTGTTAGAATCTGCAGAATTGATCATCATCATTCTTGCAGCAGAAATTGAGTCTTTACCACTAAACGTATTGAAGATCGCTCGTCTTGCTTCCGCCTCTGTATAACCCTCCTCAACATATGCATCGATAGTATCGTCCCCAAATCCAATCAATCCGGAGCCGGTTGTGAGACGCTGCGAAAACTTACCGTAAACTCGAGATTCATATTCACGCTTGTTAGTAAACTGTTCCTCAAGCGAAATATTACCATCTCTATCGCAATCAACCGAGTCCATATCGCTGTCCAACCATTGGTCTGAATCAATCAATGGGTTCATCGACCAGCGATTGTTTTCCAAGTCCCAACTTGTGAACCAATATTCGTAACCATCAATCATTCCATCGTCGTCTGTGTCAGCGATTGTAGGGTCAGTTATTCCCATCAAAGTTGAGATGAAATTATTGGCAACACCGGTCGATTGCCACTCGGTGAACTGGTCTAAATGCCTCTTTCCTCTTTGTCCTTTGTCGAGAATAATTGTATATACTCTCTGTGCCTTTTGTGTCGGGTCATTCAAGTCGCCATCAATATGCAATAATGGCGCATCGATTGGGTGGTTTTCTCCATTTTCAGGATTGGTTGTAACAAGAGAAAACTCTTGAGCATCTGTGAGAGCGTCATCATCTGCGTCGAATGAACCATCTCCTGGAACTAGAGGATTTAGAGTCCAAGTCTGAGCTGTATCATTCCATGCTGTGAACATTAGTTCCAAGCCATCAAGGAACCCATCACCATCGGTGTCAGGATTCGTTGGATCTGTAGTCCAGCCAGAGATATTGATTATGTCCTGTCCAACAAATGAGCCAAATGATTCAGTATTTGTTATTCCTGCCCATTGTTGAATTGTATATCCGGCTCCGATTGTCGTTACATACCACTGAGGACTCGTTCGATTAGCATTGGTTTCGGAAAGTTCTGGAGAGATGCTGTTGTACTCTTCCCAATTACTCATCCCGTCATCATCTGAATCATCCCAGCGGTCTTCTGAGTTAAGTGGGTCTAGGCTCCATTTAGAGTCCAGTAATTCCCATCTAGCGTACCAAATTTCCCAACCATCTGGCATTCCATCAGAATCACTGTCTGCATCTGTAGGGTCGCCTGTAAGAATACCATCTCCAAAGTTTTCCTCCGGTGAACCCCAATCTGAGATATTCCTGAACAAATCTGTGGAGAAATTGTTTGGTAGTTCTTCGCCGTCTAATGTCATGTTTCCATCAAACAAATCATCACGAATATTGTATTCCAACCAATTAACGAATGCCTCGTTTTCTTCTATAACGCCATTGTGATTGATGTCATAACCATCCCCGTCAGGGTTTTCAAATGCATCACTTCCATTTAGTGGGTTTATTCCAACCCTTGAAACATCCCAGGTACAAGCACCTCTGGCCTCCCAACCATCTGGCAAGCCATCGCCGTCAGAGTCTCTATTGTTGGGGTCGGGCTCTACCCAGAGGCCGACTGAAGCTTCTGTTTCAAAGTGACTTTCAAGTAAGTCTCCAATAAGTCCGGCATCCTTAACTAGCGACCACTGGTATTCACAAAGATTCGTCAATCCATCACCGTCTGCGTCCCACTCCGCATCGTTGGGGTCGCTTGGATCCATCGTCCAATTATTTGAGCCTGTGAATGACGAGCCAATCCATCTCCTGTGTTCTAATTCCCAGCCATCCGGCATTCCATCACCATCTGAATCAGGATTGGTTGCGTCGGTACCAGAATCGATTCCTAAAGATTGCAGATATGTATTATTTGCAGCTAGTCCTGCAGCATCATCACACACGTGCTCGAAATCATACTGGTTAGTGTAGTGGCAATTTAGAGGAGTTACTTCATGGAATATACCGAAGTATTCCGCTCCGTCACCAACTCCGTCACCATCTGTATCAACAACTCGAGGGTCAGTTGCATTGTATCCATTTGCTGTTGTGGCTGTATATCTGAACTCATCCAAATTCCTCCACAATCTTTCATTGATTGGGTCGCTATCGAGATTGACACCATCTGCATCAGCGTCCAGAAGTGCATCCCATGGGTCAGTTGGGTCTAGACCATACCTGACTTCCCAACCATCCAGCATTCCATCTGCATCTGAGTCATTTGCCATTGGGTCCATCAGTTCTAGATTAGAGAACTTCCCTGGTCCAATACCAACAAAAATCTTGTCAACCCCTTCAACTTGATGTACTATTGCTGCTGAAATATATCCAGGAATCCACTCTTGGTTTGTCATTCCATAAACAGCAGCATATCCGCCATTTATGGACCACATACCCCAGCCTGAGCCAACTATGAGTTCGTTTCCAGTAGAATAAATCGAGGAAATATCGTTCGCAAAGTCAACTGTTTCTCCATCTACACCTTGGTGTTCTAAATCGCCACCAAAAGTGATTAGTCCAGAAAGAAGGTCATATCGATGTAGTCCCGAAGGAGTCCCAATCCATACGACTTGCTCTTGGCCACCGTCTGGCCCATCACCGAGTAGAGCATTTACGTATGCTGGGTTTTTGTCAACTTCGGCACCTATAGTTCTGAGCTCATCAATATCTGTAGCGATTAGAGTAGGTTCAGGGGAGAAGTAAAATCTCCAATTAGGTGTGGCTGCATCTCTAGCTGTGGTTGTCTCAACAGTCATCAACCCTACATCTGTTCCAACGAACAGAGTCAGAGAACCACCTGTCGCATCTACATGTACAATAGAGGTCGCTGTAGCATTCCCGGTATTCAATGCATTAGTGATACCGGTTCCAACATCCAGTTGGGACACAGAAATCTCGTTAATTTGGAAAACAGACCCGAATCCAGAATACCCTAGCGCCAGTACGTAATCATCCCCACCGTCTGCAATCAACTCCGCACCAGCTGTGTACCTTCCGGGATAGAATTCCCATTGGCTGATTGGCTCGATTTCATCATTGTATTCTGCAATCCAAACTCCGGCTTCTGTTACCATAACTACGTGATTCTCTAAGACAATCATGTCGTGTAGATCATGCCCTTGGGGCAATTCATAATCGGTTGAAACATCGTTTCCGAAGTCGATAATTGAGATTCCTAACTTAGTACCAACCCACAACCTTTCACCATCATCATGGAATCCTCTTATGTCGTGGTGCATTACAGAGACTTCGTCTTCATCCGCTTCTTGGGATAGGATGTATTCTGTGTAAGTTCCCTCTGTCGCACTAAGATCTGCCGATCTCATTCCCGATTTCACCATGTTTCCATCGTCTAAATGAACGAAGTATTCCTCAAGCGTGGACAATTGTTCACCGAGGGCTAATGCTTCTTTCGAGCGTTGTAAATCAAGACTGATAATTCCATCTCTGTTGGCATCCCAACCATCGTTATCTAAGTCAACTAATGCGTTAGAGCGGTTTAGAGGGTCAAGGCCAAAGTGAATTTCCCAGCCATCCGTAATACCATCTCCGCTAGAGGGGAATAAACGACGGTGCTTTACACCGTCATAGTTGAATCTGTCACTATCATCTTCAATTGGGTTGGTACCCAGCCAAACATACTCATCGATAACGCCATCAGTTCCGTTTCTAGCACAAGCGTCAAGAATGTTAGTTAGTCTGGTAGAGTTGATGTTTTCTGAAATAAATGGCCATTCACTCAATGGCGATGACTCTGGATTTGGGGCATGACATCTAAGACCATCCAGTTCATTTGTCCAATTTGTAGGTGCACCATAGAGGTATTCTTCAGGAGAGGTGAGTAACTCATTCACACTCATAAACCCATCGCGGTTCACGTCGAATCCATCATTATCAGGATCCAAATCAGCATCACTAGCGTTTAATGGGTCAAACATTTCACAGACGTATCTCTTTTCTTCGGTATCAAATCCACCAAGTTTTTCGCACATGTGTACTTCATAGCCATCCGGCATTCCGTCTCCATCGGTATCTGCAACCCTAGGGTCGAGATACCAACGTTCACCAGACTCGTTAATCACTCCTGTAAGGCCTCTAGTAAATCCTGGGTCAACACATTCTGCTGGGTATGGCCAACAATACTCCTCTGTAGCATTTAGGCCATCGAGATCGATGTCAATGTAAGCATCTGAAGCATCGTCTTTATCCAACCCTTTCATCGCCACAGCTCTATTATCTGGAGAAGAGAAATTTATCCACTCGCTGAATAAATTCTCATGCACATCTGGAATGTTGTCACCATCTGAATCAGTAGCAGGAGGCCTTTCACCTTCCGTCAAATTAGGATTGGTTGTACCCACGTTGGATATGGCGGGTAATTGGGAAACGAAGAACAAACCTAGCACTACGAGAACAGTCATGAGAAGCGTTGATTGGGAGCGTCGCATTGTCATCACCTACGGGCGCGGCAGCACCCATACAGGTTCTTACTACTGAATCAGCCTTAATAGAGTGATGGAGCATTGTTCAGACTCAGATTACCTTTGGTAATCTAGAACAATCAATCAAATCACCATAAAATAAGAAATTCAAGGGGTGAGTTCAAGGGCCCAACGCGTTGCCGTCCATTAGTTCGAGATGTCTCTAACATTCACGCACCTTGGAACTGGTAGTCGCGGCAATGCGACTCTAGTGGAGAGTGGTGATGCAAAAGTACTCATCGACCAAGGTTTCTCTGGCAAACAACTCGAGACTAGACTTGCGAGGATGGAAATCAAGCCAATAGAAATTGATGCGATAGTTCTCACTCACCATCATGGTGATCACGGAGGAGGCGCATCAATCGCACAAAGGAGATGGGACATACCAATATTTTGCAATGACAGAACCGCAACTGCACTGAATCTAGACTTGAAAGGAGTTCAGCTTTTTGAGAGCCTCGAAGCACTAAATTTCGCAGACGATTTAGCACTTTTACCAGTCCCAGTACCCCATAGTGGTGCAGACAATGTCGCATTCATTGCTAGCCACAGAGGCGAGAGAGGAGCCGTAATCACAGATTTAGGGTCATGGACTGATGAATTGGTAAATCATGTTGCTGGTTGCCAACACATCTCAATAGAAGCGAACTATGACCACAACAGGTTATGGAACGGCCCTTATCCAAGACGACTAAAAGACCGCATTGCTGGAAGGGGAGGCCACCTTTCCAACGACCAAACAGGACAATTTCTCTCTCAGGTAGTTGACAAAAATACTCGTTCGCTCGTTCTAACTCACTTGTCAGAGAAGAATAACGCTCCCCACATTGCTGAATCCACAGTCCTATACCACATCGACGAACTTTTCGAAGGCGATATTCAGATTTCACTACAAGATGGACCTGAATTCTCACACCACATCGGGCAAACTGAAAGTGAGAGAGTTGCTCGGCGAGGATTAACACTCCGGGGATAAGCCCTGTAAGGGCTTGTTTTTGGTGAAACCCTAAGAGGGTGGTTCACTCTCTCTCGCACAATGAGGTCACAGCGCAAGTCCAATAGTGACCTCGCAGTCAGTGAAGTCATCGGTGTCGTGATGCTTCTGGCGATGGTTATCACAATGATGGGAGGGGTGTTTGTATTCCTCACACCATACGTCAATGATTTTCAAGACAATACCGCATGGTCAAACGCAAATGGAATTGCTGAAAGGCTAGATGGTAGGATTGATGTCGTTGCAGGAGCAAGTGCTGACACCGGACTTAGAACTACAATTCCCCTAACTATGAGCTCAATTTCTCCTATCATTAGTGCAGAAGTGTGGACTGTATCAGCAGATTTGACTGCAGGAGAAATTGTAACAGTCGAGTACATTAATCAAACTACATTCGGTATTACCTCGGAAAATGAAACAGCCGACCGTGCAATAATTTGGACTGAAGGTGGGGAAGTCGAAATAACATTCAATGAAACTTACGAAGAGGTTTTGATAACCCATAATTTGAGTCTTGCAGACATTTATATCGTAACCATATTCGATGGAGAAAACGAGATTCACAAGCATGCAAAGATACCAATTTCAGGATTAATGGTAAAGACCAAAGTTCAGACAGGTGAACATTCAATTGGACTACTGAACGATGCTCGATACGACAAATTCTCTGATGAAACCTGGAGTATAACTTCAGCCCCTGACATGAATATAGAAGAATTATTCGACGGCACAATGAGGGCTAGTTTGTCTCTGAGAGACGTAGATACTGCAGGAGCGATTCCAGACGGCAGAAACGCTGTATTTGATATCCGTTCAGAAGGGCCAATTACTCTCTTTAGTGGTGATGCATGGAACTTCAGATTTACATTTGAATCATCATTAGGACCAACAGTCGCCCCACAGATGACTGAAGGTTGGTTAACCGACTACAACCTCCACAGAGCGTCTAACACTCTAGACCAGCATAGAGGTATCAGCCCGTGGTTAAGGGCAAGCGGAATCGATGGTCTGACAATAGACCACGGCAATTCTGTAATAGATCTTGAAATCGAATTGCAATTGGTGGAGGTTAGCAGATGATTCGCAACAACCTCCGCAGAGACGAGGAAGCAGTAAGCGCGGCTGTAGCCACGGTCCTACTCTTTGGTGGAGTAGTTTCAATTATTGGAATTATGTTACTTTCATTGATGCCGGTTATACAAGAATTGGAGGGTTCGCTCAAAAGAAATGATATGCAAGCCCAAATGGAAATAATGGCACACGAGGTCACATTACTTTCTGAATCAGGATTACCCGGTGACTCAAGTCAAGTCGAACTCATTCCGGTCGATGGAGAACTCAGATGGGATAGATTCAGAGGAGGGATGTGGTATTCTGCATCTTGGTATGAGGGTGATACTTTCAGAATCCAAGGAGCTTTAGACTTGGATAGAGATATCGATGTGAGGCATGCTGAAAGCAACGTACAAGCGATTTGCTATGAGGACATGAGACTGGGGCCGGATAGGCCATTCATCTTTACACCGAATAATCAAACCGATACAGTACTAGTAACTCCCAAACACGGTTTGACAATACCGCTTGGCCCTGTACAAATTGAACACGCTGGGATAGGCCACTCCCTTTCAATAGGAGAAGTCATGCAACTAGATTCAGACTACGAAATAAAATCCAGTCATGATTTAGTTGGCTTACAAATAAAAGGTGATTCAGGAGTTGCACTGATACCACCTTCCAAGGCAAATCCCGCAACTGGCAAGGGGCAACATTGGGCAATTCCTCTACCATCGGGAGAAACTACCATCGAAGTCTTCGCTGACGATGACATCCTTGTTCAATGGCATACTCTCACCAATTCTGGACAAGAAGCGGTGCCTCAAACCAATGCGGTAAGGATAGCAAATTCATGGACAAAAACATTCAATCTGTCCGAGATTAGTTTAGTGGAGATAGTTACTGACGTAGATGCGCATCTGATGATTTACCATGGCGATTCTGGCAAAACATCTCTGCTGGGAGAAGAGGGAAATTATCTCTCTAAGCACTTCATAGCACCTTATCAATCTGGAAATTTGTCATTCTCTAATCCTAGCCAAAATGCTGCAACTATTACATGGAAAAATGGCGGTATATCAGTACCTGCCAATCAAACTATCGAAGTCGAGTGGCCTCCTTCGAACATCGACAGCGCTGCAATCTTAGAAAGTAGCGAGAATGTTCTTGTCCAGTTGAAACTAAATGGCAAAGGAATGACATTCTTGCCAGCTATTGACACAGGTCAAATCACTGGTCTAGAATTCATTGAAGATAATTCACAGACGATAATCAACTATTCCTCTGAGTATGATGACTATCAATCAAAATTAGCAAAAGATGGAAATTCAGGGGTTCTAGCATTAGAGGATGATGGAGCCATGCGTTGTATTGCAATAGACCAGACTGCATCAGGATGGATCTCAACAACTCTGCCGTGGAAATCAATGAATGGTATACCAGAAGGGCAAATCATTACTTCTTGGAGAGACGGCGACCACCCGGCAAGTATTGAGATTACTTTGATCGGAACAGAAGGAGATGCCACCCACGCTAACCTAGCCACTGCATGGGCATTCCATATCTCGAGACTAACTTACGAATTTGACACCTCGATTACTGGACTAGAAGTTGCATGGTCTGCTGGTGCAGTTGTTACAAATCATCCCGAGTTAGACCCGACGATACTAGTTGGGCCAACAGATAGACAAGGTCCCGGACCAAGGTTTAGCGCAACGATTCCTTCTATGCACCCTACTAAAACATCAGTTACTGGTAGCGGGATAATGGATCTTGACATTGAATTATCCATGAGAGAAAGTTTAGCATCAACTACAGCATTTGACGTTAGGAGAGGATGGGTAGGACCTTACGGAGATGCGGTTGCTTCTTGGGCAAGCACGAGCCTAGAAACCTCTGAAGACTGGATAGTTAATCCAGGTAGAATTGACTTACTTACTGACTATGTTGGCTGGGTACCTGTTCCTACAGTTGGACCTAGCGAAGCCGTATGGCACACAGCAGGGCAACCAATTCAGTTCAATCTACAAATAAGTAGCCTGAATGTTGAAATTTCGGAGGCAGGGTCATGACGAGTAGATTAGTCGAGGACGAGGCAGGGGCAAGTACTGAACTTGGCTATATTTTCACTTTCATGCTCGGTGTATTGTTCCTCTCAATGTTTAGCGTCTGGGCGTTTGGTCTAGAAACCTCAACAAGAGAAAACTGGAATACAACCGCCGTTGATGTAAACATGGCAGATATTGCTGCTGCTGTCGAAAGGGCCGATACGGCAAGCAGACAAGACTCCAGTGTGAGTTACGCAGAAGTTGTGACATGGAGATTAACGGAAGCCGATGAAACAGAATTTGTTCTCACCCTAGATGACACGGGCCTATCACTTGACCATAGTGAGAATGAACTGGACAGAGAGGTTTCGATATCAGGAACAGGATATGGCACGTATGATGGAAGAATCAACCTTTCAGGAACCGCAGAAATTTGGGTCGTCTACCACGAAGGTGTGACCTATCTATCAACAACTAGACCAGATTTCTGATCATCTGCCCATCACAGCGGTATGTACCATCATCTGTACTTCCCGCATTCTAGTCTGAGCACCTAATTCTCTGAAGACCGATAGTGCTCTTTGAAGGTATTCCATCCTTCGTTGTCTATCGGGGGCGACTCCACCTAATCTTGCTAATAGTTCACCGATTTGCATTCTCAAATCGTTTGCTTCAGAGATAACCAGTGCTTCTCGATATCTTTCCAATGCTTCTTCGATTCTACCGCTGTCTTGTAGAACCTCGCCCAACAAAATTGAAACTTCAACCAAGGCAAGCGGGTCTCCTGCTTCCCCCATTGTTGATAGTGCATCTGTATAGTGATGTAAAGCCAAATCTGAATCGCCAGACTTTGCGTAATATCTTCCAAGTACAGCTCTTGCTCTAGCATGCAATATTGCATCACCGCTAGATTCAGACCTCTCATAGGAGGACAACGCGTGGTCTCTTGCTCTATCACTCTCACCCAAATCGAGTAACGCTCTTGCCAATACAATCTGAGCAGGAATCAATTCTGGAGAATCATCTCCATTTAGAATACTCTCGACTTCACCATAGGCCTCCAATGCCTTCGTTTTATCTCCGTTTCTTCGAAGGATATATCCCATATTGTTGTAGGAGCGAGCAGCACCTACCGCATCACCCATAGAGATGAATAATTCTAGGGACTTCCTGTGCATTCCAAGGCTTCCTTCTGAATCTCCACGCTTCAGAGCAATGTCTGCTAAATTAGAAACAATGTCTGCGATAACATCGTCCAAACCTGCTGCCTCGGCTGGTGGTTTTGCTTGGTTGAATGCTTCTTCAGCTTCATCGAAGCGGCCGAGAAGGGCCAGTACTTCTCCCCTGAGTCTATCAACTCTGCATGCGCTGTCTGCACCTACTGATTTTGTATCAATAGATTCCAATAAACCTAACAGCTCAATGTGTCCTTCTTTAATCAAGTCTCTACCTTGCTCTACTACCAATTTTGTAGCATCTTCGTGCCTTGAAGAAGAAATTAAGTGGTAGATTAACTCAAGAGCAATTTGGCTTGATTTAGTTTGTTTATTGTACCAGGCAACTGCTTTGTTGTGAAGATCTTCTTTAGACTGTTTGTCCAGACTTTGTAGAAGGAATTCTCTGATTAAGTCGTGAACATCATAAGTGCCTGAATCAGCATTGCGGGCTAGACCGGATTCGACTAGCGAATCTAGTTCGTCAGTGTTCAGACCTTGTTCCGTTAGGGCCTCTAATTCGATAGGTTCACGAAATACGGATAGAGCTCCGAGTAAGCGCTTTTGCTCGCCAGACAGTTTAGAGAAAATCTCGATATTAACATAATTTTCCAGTGATTCGTGGAACGCACCTGCTGATGCTCCACGATTAATCAATTCCAATACAAGAGGATGACCACGACTTAAGGAGTGTATGTACAGTAATTTTTCTTGGTCCAAGTCGTCAAAGGCAGAGAGAAGGGACCTAGTTGATTCTTGGTCCAAGCCTTCTAGGGGGAGAACCAATGAAACAATTCTACCATCAGCGTCTTTGAGTGGGACGACCTCCTTGAAGGAGCGAGAAAAGATTACCAGTCCAACGTCACCTTCACACTCGACAAGGCCTCTGGATAGTGCTTGAATTGTTTGGTGTAGGGTCTTATCACTTACCTTGTGGTAATCATCGATAACGATTAGAGCTGGAGAACTAGCAAGAGAATCAACGATTATTCTTGCTGCATCAGCAGACTTTGGAACCGGAGTAGCAGAAATGTAATCAGCTAACATTGAATCTCCAATATTCGATAACCAATCAGCAATGCTCTCCAAGAATGCTCGACTTCCCTCCCAATCTTGACATCTATGATACATCAAATTCCTTCGATGCATGAATGATTCAATCACTTTTGCTGCCATAGAAGTTTTTCCAATACCTGCTATCCCAGGAACCATCAAAGTCGTTGACCTAGCCTCAAGAAGGTTGACCATGTTTTCTAATTCCGTTGACCGGCCATAGAAATGCCTCAATCTTGGCAAATCGCCAAGGCTAGTGACAAGTTGTTTCTCAACATGCTTCGAGAGGTCTCTTTCTACCAGGTCCGCTGAAAGGGAGCGGACATCCAGGACCCCGTTGTCATCTAGATACCTTATGACATCGACAGGCCTCATAGTAAACGGCAACTTATCTTGGATTTCTCCAAGCGAAGATGCTATAGTGTTCCCACCAGGTAGGATTGCTCTGAGTTGGAATTCTCTAAGGTTCTTCCATGTCTCATCAGCCAATTTCATCCCAGATTCTGTCAAAAAGTAGGCTTTACGCTTTCTGCTAACACCTTGAACGTGGGCCTGCCTCTCGATTAGAAGTCCTTGGTCCTTCAATCCTGCAATAGCCCTTGGAACGTTAGAGCGAGCAATCGCAACCGCATTTGCAATCCCCATTTGTGATAGAGCAAATGGAACTTCGACTGAATTCATAAAGTCGGAAAAATCAGAGAGGTGTAGCAAAATTCTCTCTTGAACACCCGGCTTTGGTCTGGTCGCCATAGCAAATCATTCTCCTAGTACTCTTAGAGTGTTGTGTATTTCCGTGCTGGAAATCACTGCTGAGGTGGCCTGTAGTTTGGATCTGCAACCCATTGATTGGTCTGAGCATCCCAAATCCATCCCGGATGCTGAGGCTGAGCAGCAGGAACAGGAGCAGGAGCAGGTGTTAGTTCACCTGCAGAAGCCGCTGCTTGTTCTGCAGCCCTTGCTTTCGCCCAAGCATACGGGTCTTCCTCTTTTTGCATCTCAGCCAGTGCGGCTTCATCATCTTCAAATTCTTCCTCAAACTCAAGGAAGAAGAATGCTCCAACAGCAAGAAGTATCGCGATGACTACCACCGCAATAACAATCCAAACCCAAGAAGAAACACCCTCAGTTACAGATTCTCCCTTCTTCAGAGTAATTGAGTTACCATCATCCTTTCCAATAAATTGCCCATCTTGCTCGAAGTATATCTCGAAACTTCCGTCTCTATCGAGAGCTGAGGATGTGATATCCATATTCCAAAGGCCGTCTTCACCAACAACGGTATCATTCAGTTTGATGTCTCCCTTGACAAGTCTTGCTGTGACTACAGAATTAGGCAAACCAGTACCTTGGAACTCAGCAGAGTCACCGAACTTTACTGCACCTTCATCTGTTCTCTCAGCCGTGAACTCGACACCTCTGACAATGAAATTAACCTGGTATGAGTACTCTACAGAATCGAAGGCATCTCTTGCTTCGAACATCACACCCTGCATGGACCAGTCAGAGATTTCACTTGATGTTTGATACATCGAATCCATCGGGTTGTAAACCGCTTTACCCTCTGGAGTGATTCTGATGTGATATGCATAATCGTCATCCAAAGCAGATGATGGGTCATCGTAGATATCGAAGACCATGTGGCTAGACTGTGGACCGACCCCATCAGAATCGTTGAAGAAGTCTAGTAGATTGATTTCTGCTCCAGCCCCACACTTGTCAAAAGCACTGGATTTCTCATCACAGAAGATTGTGATAGTATCAACCCAGCCAGTTGGATTGAATGTTGGCTTGACATTGTCTGCATCTGCTGGGTTATCGATTACGATGCGTACCGTTTCCATCAACGAGTAGTCTACACCATCATAAGCCCTAACTTGAACTTCATATTGCTGGTCGTGAATCAAATTGCTGGTATCCCAATATGTGTACCATGCACCGTTGGGTTGGAACGAGGTAATTGGATTTGGACCGTTGTTTAATTCGATTCCGCTTGCAAGGTCAATGATTGTAATTTCGACGCGCGTAACCTGTCCATCATTATCCCTTGCCACACCACTGATAATTGTATCATCTGATGCCCTTACACTCTCCATTGGCAGTGGTTCGCTGACCTGGACAATCGGAATACGGTTGTCGTTATCGATTGTGATAGTGATTACTTCTGGATCACATACGTCCACAACTTCATGGCAATAGTTTGAGTCACTTGCCCAAACTGTGAATGTGTAGTCACCGCTGGGGAGTGAAGAGAAGTTCCATGTGTCTGACCAAACAGCCGCCCCACCTGCGTTTGCAGGATAGTTTGCGGAGTAATTGTTAGGTCCTTGAACGCTGAACCAAATGTCTCTGATATCGCTTCCCTGGACACCCTGATAATCATCAGAGGCTGTTCCTGTAAAGAGAACTTCCTGGCCATCGTGAGTAGAACCATCCAATGGAGAATCAAGGTTGATTGTTGGTGGATTTATATTAAGTTTGAATACTCGAGTGCTTACGATTGATTCTTCTAATCCATCGTAGGACCTGACTCTGAATGTAACATCCTCTTCGAAGTGATTCGCCATATCCCAATCGAAACTCCATGTCTTGAAAGGCCAGTTTGTCATTGTAACTTCACCGTTAGCACCGGATGTATCTGTTGCAAGATACCAATCTTGGCTTCCGTGAGGTTGGATTTCCACCCTCTTGATATCACCAAATTGTTTCAGCCATGAATCATAATCGTTGAAGTACGGACCGGATTGACCATCATGTGCAGACCCGGTTAGAGAAATAGTTCTTGCAAATGAGGTACCGTCGTTTTGGTCTACACTTACAGATGGTGCAATATTAACCAAGTTGATGACTTCATCAACCATTCCGGTTAGAGTAAAATCGTGTGTTGATGTTCCCTTACTGAACTTCTTTGCCTCGACTGAATATGTTGGCAATTCTCGGTTACCTGATTGACAGTCTGGGTCTTGGTTGTCAGCTAATGTGTCACCATCATTGTCTATGCCGTCGCTACAGGAATCTTCACCTTGGTCAGTTGCTTGATGATTCCAGTTTCTATCGATGTGGAAGTTTGATGGAAGTGTAACCCACGGCGTGTATCCATACGGGTCGGTTGTCATGTTGTACAACGGCTTTCCATTTGCATCCTTGATTGTTACAAGGGCGTCTGAAACTTGAGAATTGTCAGCTTTGACTTGATACCTTACGAGTTCTCCTTGCTCGACTTGGACACCCCATGCAGTGTTTTGATTTTGGATGTGGATCTTCGACCTATCGAAGTTCTGCACATCAGAGTAAGTGAATGTTGTAGCATTCTGATTTAGTTCCATAGCCAGAGGCATGAACTTAGGAGGCCACACACCAGTAAGTGGAACTTGTAAGCACACTGAAGAGTCCCATGGGCACTCTCTATCATCCCAAGTTAGCATTACAGGATACATCTGATTGCCACCTGGGTCTGGCATGAACTCGCTCTGTACTGCAACTCTAGATTCTGTAACGTTGTAAATCTGGGAGGCGTTCGAGTAAGTGTTACCGGAGAAGTAAGCGATTGAACCATACTTGTTTCCATAATTGTCATCGTACAGCGAGATATTTGCAGCAAAACCACCCACCTCTATGTCGTTATTTTGGGCGTTTACAATTCCGCCCTTAATTCTGAATCCATCTCCTACGTTATTTGTTACAGTGTTGTCCATGAATGTAGCTGAAGCCATGTAAACGTGGAATGCAGGACACGGGAAATCTCCTCCATACATCTCAACAGAATTACATGTTCCAGTGTTGTTTGAGATTATGTTGTTTGCAAAATACAGACGTGCTTTGCTAGGAGAAGGAACGTTCCATCCCTGGTCCTTGTGGTGATATTCACCAATCAAAACTGGTTCCTTTCCTGTATTGAGAATCGTATTGTTTTCTGCACTTACATCAGATTCACCATAAATCCACAGACCGTTCCATCCACCAATCGGGCCAATTGTGTTTCCATTTGCGGTTACAAACGAAGATCGAATACCAAATCCGGAACCTTCTGCCGCTCCTGAAATTGTATTTCTTTCTGCAAGCACAATCGCACCATCGTATGCAGTAATTCCTGCCCCATCAGTAGGAGTGATTACGTTGTCTGAAATTACGAATGTGTAATTTTGGCCATTCGCAGATAAATGCGAGTTTGTATCGATAGCGTTACATTTGGTGGTGACTGTAGAGTTTGTCAGATAACCACTGCTTGAGCGCAAGAAGGCTCCGTAAGAGTTCTGTGTGATTGAAATAGTATCCATTCTCACGAAAGAATTCTCCAGATAAATTGCTGAGCGACCTCCACCTTGGGCGCCGCAATCGGTCTCTTCACCGGTGAAAGCGGAGTTCAGTACCTGCATAACCACGAGACCTGCTCCAGCACCATATGCCTGTATTGCAGCACCGTGGTAACCCTCTTCGTCGATTCCAACCTCAAAGGTTCCTCCGTCTAATGTAGGCGATGCACCGTTGATTGCCAACACGTTTGTTGTATTGATATTCCTGAAAGTTGGATTGTTCACATTCAAACTTGCACCGTCGAAGACCATTGCTCCGTACTTGATCGACCCTTGACCGTCGATATCGACAGGGATTCCGTATGCACCGTCTAGTGTCACATGGTTTAAGCGAGTCAGTGACTGGTCGATTGTAGAGTCTAGGTATATTCCAGAACCGCAAGACATGTCTGGATTGAATATGCCTGTTACGTAACATCTGCCAGTTTGGTTAGGTGCTGGTGCTGCCGGCGCACCCCAGATGAAACGGATTGGAGAACCTGTACTTGCTTGTGATGCCCCACAAGAACTGTCACCTGCACAAATCGAACCTTGGATGTTAATGTTCTTGTCAGCAGGTATGTTGATTGTAGTGCCAGCGTTTATGATTAATTTCGCACCACCTGCGACCAATAAGTCACCGTCCATGTTCATGACTCCAGTCCAAGTTTCTGTACCGGTAATTGTTCCAGATGATGTCTCGTTCACAGCCATTGCTGACGGAGCGGTTGATACCATGGTTACAAACAGGGAAACTAGGAATAAACTCACTAAACCTACACTCTTACTTTTTTGGACGTTTACAGACATAATACACCCTCGGCATGTTGTCCAAATACTGGACCGCCTTAACACATTGGGATAGATTTCAATTGAAAAGTATCAATTATCAAGGAAAATATCATCTTTTTTGACCATAAAAAGTTACAAAATATCAATTTGTAGAAAAAATATCATATCTCGAGAGAGGACACATTACCTTCTCAGTGCACCTTTCAGAACATATTAGCAGGCAACTGAGGTACGTATTTGATTCAACCATGCTTTCCCATCAATCGCTCCATAACCCCACCGAGAATCATGTTCTATTCCATCCTCGAGTGGAACTGCCGAGTTCATCAATGCTGTTTTTACTTGAGTGAGACACCCCTCATCTGGACTTATCAAATCGGGTTCTGCTTCTAGAATTAAAGCTAGAATTCCCGAAACGAAAACAGTAGCATCACTAGTACCGGTTGAAGAATAGTATTCATCATCGAATGCAGTAGATACGATTGATACGCCTGGAGCGGACACCTCTGGTTTCTTGTTTGGATTTTGGTAAAGTCCTGAATTCTCAACACTAGTATATCCGACAGAAGAGCCTTCCCAAATATCTCCATTAACGTCCAAAGCGCCAACTGAAATTACTCCGGGCACATCCGAAGGAGTTGCAACCCTACCATCGTCATCTGGCCCACCGTCATTTCCAGCGGCTGCGACAACGTAAACGCCATTTGCAAGCGATTGTTTGACAGCATTGGAGGTAGGGCCATCAGTGTTTGCATTGGGGTCGCTTTCCCCACCCAAAGATAGAGAAATAATGTCGGCTTGGAATGTTTTCCAGCACCACTCAATCGCACTAGCCACTACGTTCTGGTCCCCGCTATTTCCACCATCACCATCATCACCAAGGGCTGCTGCCATACCAAGGGTAACACCTGGAGCAACACCTTTGAGATATCCATCAGAAACCAAAATGCCTGCCATCATGGTACCGTGAGCGAGAGAACCCTGGTCAGAGATTTGATTGGAACCCGTGATAAAATCCTTGAATACCAAATCGATTGATTCCAAGTCGGAGTGACTGGGATCGATACCAGTGTCAACCATACAAACTCGAATTCCATCTCCAGTATAACCCAGTGATTGTAATTCTCTTGCACCAGATTCCTCAAAAGCCCACTCAGAGTTTGGTGGAGGTATTTCGATAAAAAGCAGTTGACTTCGCCAAACTGCCCACATAATCAAAATCAAAACTAGGAAGAATCCCGCGCTAATCATTCGTTGTCGTAGCCGCTTCGGTCTAGAAACAACAGGTACAGGAGTTGGTGCCCAACCCAATACTTCGCTTCTCCATCCCTCTTGGTGACCAATGGTTGCTGAGTCAGCTGCGGATAAGATCCGATAGTCGGAGGGTTCAGGAATAAACTCAACATTGCCGAGTTCCTTTTCCTCCCACATAGAGCACCACTACCACTTCAATGGCTTCAATATATGTCTGAAACCAATAAGATCTACCCCTATGAAGGAAGCAGAATCTCTATTGGGAAATCAGAAGCGTCCAGAGGAGCCTCTTCTTGCGGTCTTGTATCCACCGTACATTACCAGTCCGGTAAGTAGAACAATAACTACAACCAACCAATCGGAGTCGCCATCTTCATCTGCTATGTTCGAGAAGGTGATGGTAATGATTTCCGATTCTGCACTATCAACGTGTGTAGGCGTTCCAATTACATCCAAAGTGACCTTCAATCTGGCCTTACCTGGAGGTAGGTCAGAGTAATCGAATGTTGCATATGCGGTACCATTGGCTGGAACTGTGATAGTTACTTGCTGTTGTGGATAGACAGTGTCACCGAGTTCGTCTGCTTCTAAGTAGACAATGACATCACTTGCTGTTAGGAATCCTTCGTTTGTGATTGGAATGATGAATTGACCATCAGCGTTTGCCTTTGCGTCAGCATTTCTTGGCTCTACTCCACCTTCATCGATTACTAATTTAGCAACTGATATGATCGCTGTTGTCGATTGAGACTGCTCAGCGAAGTCACCCTCGCTATTTGCAGTGAAGGAGACCGGGCACTCATCTTCAGCAGCTGCATCAGCAGGTGCATAAATTGTGAATGATTGACTTCTCTCACTATTTGCCGCCACAGTTACATTAGAAATCGGTGGTGCGACAGTCCATCCTTCACAAGATAGCTGAGATTCGACTGTTACAGTGTCGTCACCGTTTCCGTTGTTTACAATTCTCAGAGTTACAATTGTCTCATCACCGACTCCGACTCCGATCTTTTCTGGAGCATCGACGAATGAGATGTTATACTGCTGTGGAATGAATACTCTCGCACTTGCTTCGCTTGCTCCAGCGTCTGCGGTAAATCTCATGTTTACAGCATGACCATCATCATAGGTTTGTGATTGATTCTTTAGAGGCAGAGTTACCCTAACATCAACTTCAGTGTACAATAGTTGATTTGCATCAGAGTTGTTCATTCCAATACCCATTGCTACGTCCATTGCTTCGGTCCAATCACCAGTTGAGTTCTTGTATTCAATAATCCAGAACTCAGCGTCTTGTGTTACTCCTGTTGAACCAGATGCAGTAAAAGTGTCAGAAATTTCTGTTCCTTCGTATGTTAGGCCCAACTTCATTGTGATTATCTTGTAACCGTTACCGTCTTCCTTAGCAGTTAAGTCTGTTAAGTCAGATGGGTCAAAGTCTGCTGTTTCTGAATCAACCGAGATAATCTCAACCACAAGGTCCGAGTTAACACGGCGAGTGAACTCTAACAAGCGGTCCTCAGCAGTGTCTTGGATTACATCTACAGTCAATCCAGCATTGTATTCCATTACTAGGTTTAAATCGTGCTGGATTGATTCGAATTCGCTATCGAAAGAAACGCTACCAGCTGGTAGAATCATTTCGATTTCACCATTAGCATCGAACGGTACTTCCCATTCAATGCCATCTCCTAGGTCAATTTCAACGTCAACTCCATCAGCAACATCACCGGCATGGAATTCATCGCTATCTATAGTTAGCCATGTTGTAGAGATTGAAATCAATCCACCCTTCTCCATTACAAGGTCAAGAGTTGCACCTTCTTGAACAGAGGCCTCAAGCAATCCAATTGCAATTCCACCACCGTTCTCATCGACATCGGTTCCTTCAACCACAACAATCCAGTTACCTGGTTCGATGTTTGCATTCCATGAAAGTACGTCATTTTCAAACACTACGTCCTGAATTACGATAGCGTCACGTACAATTCCGCTAGCAGGATAGAGGGTGACTGTGGCACCATCTAATCTTGTGCTAGCACCCAAAATATCGGTTACGTTTCCTGAAACTTCAACAAGTCCTGCGCTCATCTCGAAATCACGGCTTTCGTGCGTGTCGTTTACAATGTAGAAGGATGAGTTTCCATCTTCGTAATTCACTGTATCGAATCCAGACTTCTCGGCCACTACTGTGTAGTTTTCACGGATTGGCACGAATAGTTTCCAAGTTCCCTCCTCATCGGTTGTTACATTTTCAGAGAATCCACTCTCGGAGCTAATTGAAACATTAACAGATTCGATTCCTTCACCAGAGTTTGGAGTATCATCCTCATTTAGGTCCCAGAAGATTTTTCCACCAACCAATACATGCTTGTCCACGTAAACAGTACCTGCATCCCATGTGTTACCGACTACTGTGTCAGCTGAGTTGTAGATGCCAACATCTAGAGACCACATCTCAAGAGTGTCTGTTCTGTTTAGCATCAGTGTCCAGTTACCTGGCATTAGAACTTCATTGATCATTCCTTCATTGTCAGAAGGACCTAGGCTTACATTACCCAAGCCATCAAGGCTTACAGCGGTAATTCTTGTTGCTGTGATGTTTGATTCTGTTAGTGATTCTTTCAACTGCATTGTTACGTTCAATGCAGTCTTAGTCTTCCAGTTCAAATCGGTAACTGCACCATCTAATACTAGGAAATCTCTGAAGATTTCAGTTTCATTGCTGTCAGCAATGTAATCTGAAACTTCAACAAACCATTCGCCTGCAGAAATGTATTCAGCAAACGTACCGTTTTCATCGGTTGCTAGTGGATAGAAGTCATCACCTGCTTCGTTTCTCAACCATACTGTTGAGTTCTCGAGTGGGAATCCACTTTCCATCAGTACGGTACCTGTAACGAGGTATTCAGGTGTTATCGCTATGTCAATAGGGTCGTCTATTGTATCTAAACCGATGTCAATTGAAGGAAGACCAGGTGCAAACTTCCTGAAGTCGCTTGCGTTCTCATCCCTAGGGTCATCTTCAATCATAGTGATGATGTAACTGCCAACGGATAGTTCGACTGTTAACTCACCTGTATTAATATCGTACATGTCTTCAGTAACTTCAACATCAATACCGAAATCGTTGATTGAAGTAATATTGAATGTAGGTGATACGGCAGTACCATTCTCCCATGAAAGGTCGTCGTTGGTATCTAAGAAGAGTCTTAGAGTAAGTGAAACATTAGCTGGTGATGCAACAACATCTACTCTGTTAGTTTCGTTCTCAGTTGAGACAGATACAGGCTGAACGTTCATGTCAGAGTTTGATGCGGAAATTGTGTAAGTTCCATTTGCTAGGTACATGAAGAAGTTACCAGCATCGTCTATTTCATCTCTCCACTCGAGTCCGTTTTCGTCAGTAGCAATGATTTCTGAACCGCTTGCTCCTGAAATACCACTTCCCCAAGTAATTCCACTTCCATTGACAGGAGATTCTCTCAACCAAACAGTTCCTTGTAGTGCATTGGAATCTTGGAGAATCAAGTCTCTATCGACATCTTCCAATGCATCTGTAACGAGCATACCCGCTGTCAAGACATTGCTTGTTAATCCAGCAAAGCTTTCGACGTTGATGTGGAATTCAACACCTGCTGGCATTCTTATAGAGTATGTTCCGTTTTCTCCATCAGTAGTAGTCTTCAATATGATATTACCAGAGCGTGCTTCAACATTCACGTTGGTCGCAGGTTCTCTCATCTCCACCGGGATGTCGGAAGGAGTGTTGTATTGAGGATCCTGCATTAGGTCGGCTAGACCAGGAATAGCCCAAACAGTTCCATTTACCCATGCGCTTACTGCATAAGTCAAATCCAATTCAACATCATCTTCCGCAACTTCCAATTCATGCCACAACACGACATTCTCATCTGTTTCATCTGAAATAATCCAGTCGCCCATGAATATCTCTGCATGCACAAGACCGGTATCGTCTGATTGTGCAGTAATTGTGATGTCGTTGAGGTCTGTTCCTAAGGAACTAGAGAAGGTCAGTGTTCTGTTAGAAAGGTCGATTCCAGAGCCACCGTCATTCAACTGAATAATTACGTCACGCATTGTTGGCACAGGCACTACTAGGGTGATATTCTGTGAATCAAGACCTACACTGAAGTTGTGTTCGACCTCATACCATCCGTCTTCATCAATGTCCACTCTCCACTGATAGTCACCAGTTGCTAGCGGCCCATAGGTGAAGTTACCGTTTTCATCTGTTTCAATCAGTACTGGTTCTGAACCATCTTCAATTCCAAAGTCGAGTAATTCGATAGTCTCGTTCGGAAGTGGTGTTGGGTCACCATTTGTGAAGTAATCAGCAAACAATGTGTCTTGGAATATCGAACCTGGCATCTTCATCTCCAAATCAGTAGTAGGTTCAATGCCTACCTCGACAGGATCTGGTAGCAGTATTTCTCTACCGTTTTCCATCATTGCGATCATGTTGTAGGTTCCTGGCATTAATCCGGTTTTGTAGAATGAACCAGGTGCTACCATAGGTCCAGAGAATGTTCCCTCACCAATGAATAGACCTGTACCGTTGGCAGTTCCAATTCCTTCGTAAACGCCAGTACCCTCGAATGTCTCTCCATCAAGGAACTTAACGACAATCACTTCTCCATCAGCGGTCATTCTACCGTTTGCATCAACCGTGCCCTCGAAGAGGTAGGTGTCTGCTTCTGAGGTTAAACAAGCAGTATGTGTTGAGTTAACAGTTTCGTCATCCACTATTTCTTCAAAGGTAGGTAGCGATTCTATTGTTTCGTTACCCACTGTCTCCTCAATACATGTTGGAGCGTCATAATCAATCCATTCCGCAACGATTGAACCTGCACCGGTGAATGTTGCGTTAGCAGTGTATGAGCGGCCATCTAGGACGTTACGAGTGTAGTTACCAGTAAATCCGTAAACGATTCCTGTGTTACCTTGAGTATCGAAAGTTCCGTTCTCAGTGAAAGTAACTTCACCAGTTCCTTGAATAATTCTTGAATCACCAGCTTCGGTGGTGAAAGAACCGCTTGTTGTTGAGACAGAGTAATTAGTGGACATACCCCATACGTTGCGTAGGATAAAGTCCATTCCGTCTAAGGCGTCTCCTTCGAAAGACTCGTGTCCTGTCCAAGTAACCGTACCTGATACGCCACTTGAATCGACTGCAATGTCAAAGTCTGTGTCGATAGAAGTACCTTCCTCTTGGTCAGCTTGTGCTCCTGTGATGTTTTGTGTCACTTCACCCATCCAAGACATGTTTGCAACCTTACCTAGCAGAGCAGTAATCAAGTTAGTTTCACGGTTATCGTTCGTGTTAACAGTCAAGTCGCCCAAACCAGCAGCGTATTCGCCAGTCTGAATTGTGTCCTTTGCTTCTGCATCATCGAATACACCTGCATATGCTGAAACTCTAATCTTTCCAGCAGGTACGGTGTATGACCATTCGCCGTTTTCATCAGCGTCTGTGTAACCGATTGGAATCCAGTATGTATCTTCGTCTAGGTCAGTTTCATCTTCACCAGAGAATGCATCTCTCTCGATTAAGATTCTAACGTTTGAAAGAGGTGTTCCATCATCTGACATACTGACTGTGCCTCCAACTTCAACACCAGGGTAGTACTTCAGAATCTTGACTAGTGTGTTTGCAGCACCCAACATATCTTCAGGGTCTTCTGCATTGTACCAGTTTGCAATTACAAAGTGGTTCATCATTGCACCTGGCAGTGGAACTGCATTTGTCATTATGGAATTTGGAGTACCAGACTGACCGAAGTGTTGTCCTGGTTGCTCTGTAGTAGCGAATCCAAGGGAGGACGCACCATATCCTACGTATGCACGTGCTAGCATTGTATCAAAGAAAGCAGGCGTGTGGTCGATTCTAATGTCAACTAGGCTTAATGGATCAAATGTTGCACCGGACTGTTGGTTTAAAACATCCTTTCGCATTTCTTCATCGAACTCTTCCCTTGTCATTTCATCATTGAATTGTCCACGAGTAGTCATGTACACCTCATCCATGAAGGTGTCGAAATCTTGGCCGGATAGAATAGTCGGTGCTCCGAAAATTCCGGTTGGGCTACCGCCACTGTATTCCGAACTATACAACCCTGCCCTTGGGTATAATCTGTTATCAACAGCGAAGTACCTGATTTCGTGGTTGCGTGTGATTGTTTCACCTGGTGCGCCTTCGTAATCTTGAACAGTGTAAACTGCGTTATTCGATAAGTCGGTGTACAGTGCGTGAATCTCTTCACTATCCAACGCAGAAGTTAGCATCTGCGTCACTAGTGCAATTCCAGCGTTCTTACGGTGAATATTTGTGCTGACAGAGTCGTATTCCTCTACCAAATCAGCGGTGTACCAATAGTCACCGAAGATGTAGTGAGTTGTGTTTGCTTCTGTATCTGAAGCTGCACGAATGTTATTGTTGAATACTGGTTGTGCTTCGCCCTCGTTTGCAAATGCGTAATCACCTACACAATCTGCGGATGTAGGACAAGGTATTGCTTCACCGTCTTCGAAAACCATGTAGTATGTGTTTACATCATTGCCAAAAACACCATCTGCAATCAACTTACCTTCAGCCATTACGACATCGCCGTTGACCTGTGTGACCTTGAATGAACGGTCTTCGATTCCTTCTGCATCCATGTTTGTCTCGATTGTGACAAATTCAGATTTTTGATCGTCGGTTAAATGTCTTGAAAGTGTGCTTAGGAATGAAGCCGTGTGAACTGCTTCTCCTGTTCTTGCCTCATTGTATGCAAGGTCAGCATTTGACAATCTCCAAATGAACATAGCAACTAGGTCATCTTGGCTTCTTGCAAGTAGCATGTTACCACTCGAAGGTATACCTGACTGGAAGTTGTCAGAAACGGACGGGTGGTCACCAGTTTCTAGAGCTTGGAAACCATAATCCCACCAAGATACAAATGCTGGTCGGTCAGAATATGGTTCATCTGTGTCCTGATTCTTCAACCAGTCGTATGCCAAGTTCCAACCACGGTCGTTGTAACCTGAACCAAATGATCCAAGGTACCAGCGAGAATTCTCATCGTATGAACTATCGTCTAGGATAGAGAAACCGAAGTCGTTCCATCTCAAGATATCAGGAGCAATATTGTAAATTGTTTCATCCATTTCTGCTTCGTGTCGAGAAGAACCTGGCATAGCGGCGTCAATACCGTATGTCGCATGCTGTCCAATCAGCATAATTAGAACCAATCCGATTGCACTGAATTGTGGTGTTCTCCAAACAGCCTTCCTAGCATTGGAGATTCTTTCACCTGGTGTTCTGATTCCCATGCGTCTCCATGAGCGAGCCATATTACTAGCACCACTTGCACCCCAGAGTGTTACGATTCCCCAAGCACCCATGATTGCCATTGCAGGTGCAGCGTTGAACAGGAATCTGCCTGCGGACCATGCCATGTATGCTGCGACGATGACCCACATTCCAAGAACGAGTTTTGTCTGGCTCTTCTTTACAATTCCATCCCAGAGAGCGATAATACCCATGACGATAGCAAGTACGAATACAATCGGTCCAAAGGACGCGAATAGTTGACCTCTACTAGGTGCGCTTGCTTCAGCAATTGTTCCGAAAATCTTGTTCTTTGTGAAATATCCTGAACCGGTCGTCAAAATATTCCAAGCGTTAGACTGGTCGGTGATTTGTAGCAAGTATAGAATCACTCCAAACACAAGACCTCCTGTGAATAGGGAACCCAATACGAGTAGCCATGGCTTATCTCTGAATCCTGTTGTAATCCATGCGATAGCAATTGTGAACAAAGTAACGAACAGAAGTGGGGTTAGACCGGTACTGTTCAGAACAAGATTCAATTGTGGGTGAGCATAGAAAGGCAAGACCATGATGTAGATTGTTCCGAGCATCATTATGTTCAGTGCAGACAAAATTGTGCTGTCCTTTCTTCTGAACATGTTCATTGCGACTTGAATGAAGTAAGCAAGGAATATGATTGCAGGACCGTATACGAATCCTTTCCAACCAAGTGCTACGATGCTGAAACATACACCAGCAGCAATTGCGTTTGCAGAAGCTTTTCTGCGCTGCTTGAGAACCTCTGCCATAGCCTTGATTATTCCAGAAGGAGATGCATTTGTGTGCCTTGAAAGCCTTTCATCTCCACCTGCTTTGACTGCACGTAGATAGAACATAAACGCTGCAGTCAGGAAAAGAAGTACATACGAATCGTGGTCAGCCATAGCCCATGTTGACTTCTGAACGTGAGTTGGCATGAATGCGATTAACCACGCTGCAATTACTCCTGCACCCTTTCCGAAATGGTCCTTTGCGATTGCTGCCATTGGGAATACGATTAGTGCACCGAAAATTGCAGGTAGTGCAAGCATTGCATACCATACGGATTCATCCGAGGACAATCCTAGGTTTGTGAGCAGCATAGCGCCCAATGCCATTGACCAAGAGAACAATGGCGGTCGAGGATTGATTCCACCAACCGGGTAGTTTCTGTCTGCATCGAAAATCAAGTGAGCGTTCTCTGCAATAACGTAGTCAACCACTCTCTTCATGTACCACGGGTCAGAACCTCCAGTAAGGTCCCAGGATTCTAGTCCTGCAGAATTCATTGAAGGTACAAAGTACCACTGAACTCTGATTGCAAGTGCAACAAGGAAAGCCATGAAGGTCATGATTCCTGCCCAGTGGTTTGACCAGAATACTCTAGCCTGGCTAGGCTCGTGAAGTTCTCTGTTCATCCAACCGCCGTAGTCTTCGTGTGTTGCGAACCAGTAGATTAGAACGCCAATGAAGAAGGTAATTCCGAACCAAATCCAAACAGCCCAAGTTCCAGACAGGTTGTCATTAGACCAGTGTCCGGATTCGAACAGTGAAGAAACGACGTATAGTGTCCACATTGAACCGATAAAGATTGCACGGGTGAACCATCGCTCTGCACACATCCATGCACAGGTTAGCGCCACAACTCCGGTAAGAGCTGCGGGCCAGAATCCAATGTATCCGTGATAGTTTTCTTCGGACCAAATCGCTAGGATGTCAAGATCGCCTAGTGTGTTGAAGTAGTACATGATAGCAATGTGAGTTGCTGCCCAAACCGCTAGAGCGACCTGAAGTGGAAGTGTTGCGTTATTCCATCCGCCATCGTGTGGCTTGATGTATCCAAACCATCCCTTGTCTGTAGCAGGTGTTAGAACGCCACGTAGCAGTACTGCTGCCAATAATCCAAGAATTACGAAGATTGCCAGTGTGTTGAAGAACACGAATCCAATTGCTTCCTGCCAAGCTGCAGTCCTGATGTACTCTTGGCCATCAAGGGTGAACAACTTGGTTTGGTCGTCAGCGAAATTTCCAGCTGCAATCATTGCAGCCCAGAGTCCTGTGAAAGAGAACACAAGGACTGTGTTCCACTCATGACGTCCGTTGGAATCAAGCATATATCCGCCGAACATCACAATGAAGAAAATCAAACCAAGGAAGTTTGAATCGGTGAACATAGCCACCCCTTCTGCTAGAATCAGTGATACAACAAGGGTGACGAGGGAAAGTGCTGCGCCTTGTTGAATGATGTTGTTTTCCTTCATGACACGTGGTGCCATTGCGAGAACCGCTGCAATTGCAACCGCAGCAAATGGTTCCATTCCTTCTACATCAAGGACTAGACCGAAGTCTAGGCCAAAGTCAGCCAATATTGCAACCAAAATTGCAAGGGGTGCAATAAGCATCCC
Organism: Candidatus Poseidoniaceae archaeon; assembly: GCA_049606035.1. Taxonomy (GTDB): domain Archaea; phylum Thermoplasmatota; class Poseidoniia; order Poseidoniales; family Poseidoniaceae; genus MGIIa-K1. Next base: position 70,615 of record JBMYVD010000004.1, read on the forward strand.
GAGCATTGGATTGGTTGCTCCAATTTTTTCGTCGTTTTGTGTCGACATTGTGTTTCCCTCTAGTTTTCTAGGTGCAGCCTAAAGGCTGTAGCATTGCGGCCACCAAAGACCCCTTTTTATGCGTTACCTATTACCAATAAAATCGGATATGGAATTGCATATTGAAAAACGTATTACTGCTAAGCATTTTTTGTTCTAAAGTCTATAGGGCTCTGTGACCAATATCATGACGATAGTGAGAGCCGGCCAACTCAATTTGCTCTATCAGTGAGTAAGCTTTTGCAGAGGCTTCCTTCAAATCGTTGCCGATACCTGTGCACGATAATACTCTTCCACCGTTTGAAACAAGAACCCCTTCTTCCATTTTTGTACCAGCATGATTCACCCAAGAATCATCACTGGAATCTGGTAGATTTCTGATTTCCCTACCCTTTTCAACAGGACCAGGATAATTTTCTGCCGCAAGGACAACCGTCATTGCATGCTTATCATGGAATTCAACATTCAAACTTGATAATTTGTCTACCGATGCAGAGTGTAGTAGATTCCCCAAATCAGTAGCGATTAGCGGAATAGTGATTTGGCATTCTGGGTCTCCAAATCTGACATTGAATTCCACAACGTAAGGGTCATCGTTCTCATCTATCATCAGCCCAACGTAAAGCACTCCACGGTATGGAATTCTGCGGGACGACAAAGCTTTGTGCATTGGCTCAACGATTCTTTTCACGGTTTTTTCCTTGACTGAATCTGTGTAAACTGGAGCAGGAGCATATGCGCCCATTCCACCGGTATTTCGGCCTTTGTCTCCTTCGAATTCACGTTTATGGTCTTGGCTTGCGGGCAAGCAAACATATCCACTTCCATCCATTACAACAAGCATACTTGCTTCTTCACCAGGAAGGAAAGCCTCGAGAAGCACTTTACCGTCGGTTCTAATTGAATCAGCGATGAATTCTTTGGCCTCTTCTCTGTCTGAAGTTACTACTACCCCTTTGCCACCAGCAAGGACATCTCTCTTGATTACCCAAGGATTGTCGCAAAAGTCGTCCAATGCTGACTCGACATCGCTATTCTTGTCTAATACGTGGAAGTCAGCGGTTGGAACTCCATTTTCTTTCATCACTTGCTTTGCATGAAGTTTACTTCCCTCAAGCCTGGCAAGTGCAGCGACTGGACCGAAACAAGGAATGTCCATTTTTGCTAAATTATCAGATAGACCTTCACACAGTGGGGCCTCGGGACCTGCAACAACAAAATCGACCTGTAACTGGAAAGCAAGATGAACTAAATCTGAAACTTGGCTAAACGAGTGGTTAGTAGCGATCTCTGCGGTTCCAGCATTTCCCGGGGCGCAGTGAATTTCGCTGATTGATTGGCTCTTTGCAAGACCTAGACAAAGGGCGTGTTCCCTGCCCCCTCCACCGACAACAAGGACCGTCATACCTGCCATGTTGCATCCATAATAGTGAGGCTCATAAGCCCATCGCGACGGGATTTTATCCACTGAGTTCAAAGGCCTAATCGTACAGCATAATATCATGGAAGATTTCAACGTCTTCGAAATGATGTTGTTTACGCTGTGGATATACTTGCCCGGATTTTTGGTCAATACCTTCGCAATGATGTGGGGGAAGTGGCTGCCAAAAACCGGTTACGGCCCATGGCCTATCGACGGAGGGAGATTACACAAAGATGGTAATCGACTGCTTGGAGACGGTAAGACTTGGAATGGATTGATTGGAGGCTCCCTAACCAGTGGACTTCTGTGCTACCTCATGACAATGGTCCCTGAGAATTGGGTTTTCATTTCACCAACCGATGCTGCAACTGGATGGGCAGCAGGTGCCTTCGTGATGGGCACTTTCCTCGGATTTACGAGCCTTGTTGGAGATTCAACTGGTTCTTATTTCAAGAGACGTAAAGGAATGAAGAGAGAAGGAAATGTGTCTAGCAAAGCGCCGTTGTTGGACACCCTACCGTTCGCAATTTCTGTCTTCGTATTTGGCCAAATATTCCTGACTGGATCCGCACACGGCGATAGAGATTTGATTCTCCCAATGGTCCTGTTAGTAGTCATCACACCTGTTTTACACAGGTCATTCAATCTAATCGGATACAAGATTGGGTGGAAAGATGTACCATATTGATGAATAAAGAAGGGGTATGATTCATTTGCTCTTTAGATGGAGCGTGTGTTATGCGAAGAGCCCTATTCTTGACTCTGATAATTTTGATTGGTCTACCAATCGCTAATGCAACCACGATTTCAGCCGACACTGAAGACGGTTCATCTGGTACACTTTCAGGAGAATATACCGTTGAAAGTGGTGCAACATGGACAGTATCTGGTGACTACGATATTGAGGAAGGTACAACTGTAACAGTTGAAGATGGAGCAACTATGGTTATTTCAGGTTCAATGAGTGCTGTCGCTGAACCAATGCTAAATCTAGCTGGGACCGCAAATGTGTTGGTCGATGTTGATTTCTTGGGCGAGGAGGGAGTTCTTCGAATTAACTTTGCAGAAGAAATTCGCTTCGGCATTGATATCGAGATTAACAACGAAACCACAGAAGATTGGACTGGTACCCAATTCGACTGGAACGGTAGTTTGGATGTTGACTCGATAACAGTTAACATCACTACTAATCCTTTCCAGATTTCTTCTATCGAATCTGTAACCTTATCCCCACAGATGAACACACCAGTACTGCTAGCTGCAGACCAACTATCTGGCAACGGGACATCACTAGTTATCCCTGACAGGCTAAATGCTTGGAGCATCGACGTCCAGGGAACATTGATCGTTTCTGGATCCGTATTTGGAGCTGGAATCACTTGTCATGGTATGTGTTCATTGGATGGTGCAAACATGACTAGCACAGGACCTATCGAAGTATTCGGTGAGATTTCTGTCGTGGACTCTACTCTAAATGGTGGAATTAGCGACGAAGACATCATCATTTGGGATGATGCAGAAATAACCTGGACAAACTCTACAGGAACAGGAGATATGACTGACAATTGGGTTAACATTCTAACAACACGTACTGTTGGAGTCCAAAATGGATATGTTGTATTCTATGGTTA
>JBMYVD010000005.1:0-67756 GCA_049606035.1 Candidatus Poseidoniaceae archaeon
ACATTGCACCATCCATTATGCTGGCCCCGGTGATCATAATCGCCATCAGAGTCTCGTGGCCAGGCGCGTCTACGAATGATACAACTCTCTGCAATTCGGTTGCATCGTCATTTCCGCCACCGGGCCTCTTTCCTGTTGCGTAATACTCGCCATCACCGGTTTTGTAGAAAGCAGTGTCTGCATATCCTAGTTTGATAGAAATACCACGCTTTCTTTCTTCTGAATGTGTATCTGTCCAAACTCCAGATAGAGCCTGGGTTAGAGTGGTTTTTCCGTGGTCTACGTGTCCAACCAAACCAATGTTGACTTCGGGTTGTGCAGGAAGCTTGCGTGCCATGCTTCCCTTACCCCCAATACCTCAAGATCAGCCTCGCGGCTTCACTCACTGCTCTCCTCATCAGCGCCGAGGATGTCAGCGAGGCTCTTGTTTGCAGCCTCGATTACTTTGAGATTGATTTGTCGGGTATCTTGGGTGATTGTGTTTCCACGGAAGTTGCGTCTCTTACGCATTCCGTCAGGCTTGTAGCGGAATCTCTTCTTTTCTCCGCCCTTTGCCTTGTGGACTAGGTTGTGTCCCTTGAAACCGGTTGAAGCGGTTACGAGAACTGATTGGCGAGTTCCACCATCTAGGTCAGACCTCATTGGTGTTCCAGTCTTGTCGGAACCGCCGGTGATTTCTAATTTGTATCCTGCAAGAGTTTTGTCACCTTCTCCGACGAAGATACCATCGACTACGTCGCCGATTTTCTTACCTAGGAATTGGGATTGGTTGTTCCCACTAACCGTTAGGTTGTAGGAGCGTCCTCCGTTGTCTGGATTTGTGTCATTGACCACTGCGACGAAAGTACCATCTGCCATGTTATCAACTCTTGAGCAGCCTGCCGACATGGGACGGGTATTTAGGCCCTTTGTGCGATATAAAGCGGATTATTAACGACGTAGTCGACCTGGAATCAGTGTTTCAAGACGTCTTTCCACGTCACTGGGAAGCATATGAGGCATCGAAATATGTTGTGTCCTGCCTCTACCTACTTCTGATTTAGCGGTCTTTGTCACGATGATGTCTTCTTGTGCCAGACGCTTCAGATGCTTCCAAAGCGTAGTGTGCCCTTTGGGTGACTGGTCATATTCCTCACAAACCACGTGATACAGCTTTTCTGCCTCTCCACTTGTCACGCGCTCCTCTTTCTTGAGACGTCTGCACAATCCTAGCAAAATCATCATTGCATGAGGTGGCAAATTTTCGATGTTCAAAGAATCCACATTTGCAGGCATCGTGACTACAGTTCTCTGAACGTCTTTTGCCTCTATAATTGAGCGACCTGCGGCCTCAGCACGCTTTGCAGCTCCCTCCAAGAGTTCTATCGCCTGACGTGCATCACCGGATGGTGCAGCAGCCTGTGAAATCAAATCGAGAATCTCTGTAGGACAGGTGCCTGTAACCAAGCCTAGATTCATTCTCTGTTCGATAATACTCTTGAGTCCATTTTCATCATATGGAGGGACTCTAACGTGATTTGACCTTCCTACACGCGATAATACAGCATTTTCGAGTAAGTCTAGCACTTGCTCCTGGCTGATCATTATTGTAGAGAGTGTGCCAACACCTTCTCTATCCTCGTCGATTCTCATCAGTTTGTAGATTATGTCGTCTCCGGAGCGCCTCAATAGGTGGTCAACTTCATCAAGTACGACGATTAGGTGAGTGTTACTGCTTTGCAGCATCCTTCTCAAACTGGTTAGTAATTCTCCAACTCCAAGACCACGGTCAGGATGGCCGGGGTCAAGGTCTTGGACAATCTTTTGCATAACTCTTGATGGAGTAGCAGCGTTTCTGCAGTTAACGTGGACCTGCTTTATGTTTCTTTTATCACTCAAGTGTCGAATGATGTCGTGACAGAAACGCTTTGCTAAAACGGTTTTACCGGAACCAACCGGACCGGTTATCACCACTCTTCCGGTTCCTTCAGGGTGTGCGATACTGCCTAGTATTGCAGCTAATTCTCCCTGCAGGTCTTCCCTACAAACCAAGGTTTCTGGAACGTAATCGAAGCCAAAAACCTCTGGTTTGCTGAGGATTAATCCCGCACCGATGCGGTCTAGATATGAACTCATGACTACAGATGGTTATCGTCTATGGTTATTGAACTTTCAACTCAAAAGACCCTCTCAAGGTATCTCATCGAACTGATATCCAGTTTCCCACTTCTTTTCTCCGAGTGCGACTTCTAACTCGAACGGAGTAACTAGCGGCTTTGCGTATTTGACAGAGTCATCAATAGCAATTCTTGGACATGCTGTGTTAACAAATGCGTCCACAGGATAGAAATCAATCAGTTCAGGTCCTACGTGCTCTAAGGCTAGCAGGTATCCTTTCTTGCCATGCTTTGCTAGAGTTCTCTTCAGTTTAAGAGCCAGACTTCGCCTCATTTGGCCAGGCTTTTCTCCGATTAGAATCGCAAAGTTTTGCGCATCTTGGATTGCCATTATCAGTCCAAATCGCTGTCTCAGGATTCTTTCAATCCTTTCAGCACCCATCTCAGTAGCGTCTCCTGTGTAGGGGTCGAGCATAGCGAGTGGCTTTCCTGTGTGTAAGGCAAGTCCAATCGGGTGGAAGTCACCGCTACCAAGGAAGAGATAATGTCCAATTTCATCATCGTCGCCAGAGTAATTGCAGCCCAAAACTTGTCCAGGGAAGGTTAGCCTAGCGCCACCAACGGGGACTTCAACCTCAAATCCAGCATCTTCGAAGCGTTTCTTGTAATCGAAAACCAAATGCAGGTGCTGAATGGATGCAACTAGGCCTAACTTAGCACCTTTTAGGGGAGCAATTCTGCCAACGGCATCCAAAAATCTCTCCTGAGCTTCTTCTTCGCTTAGATCGCCAGCATTGTTATCTGCAAGTCTTGATTGAGCGATTGCTCTGTGCTGAGCAAGAATTGGCAGAACTGGGTCTATAGCAGGGTCACCGTCGTATGTTACGTTGATGAATTGAGTAGGCATTCCTGAATCGATATTCATCTGTGAATGACCCATGTGTGCTACTAATTCGACACCCATCATTTTCATCTTATCATGGACCAAATCACATGCGCCATAACATGGGTCTGCGGCAAGAATTACCTTAGCCGAGGTTTCATCTTCAATTTCATCCATCATTTCCAAGGCCTGCATTTTTAGGCCCTCGGGTATTTGTAAAGCCACAAGTCGGTGGTCGTGTCCTTTGATTCTCTCGATTAATTCATCGAGTTCGAAATCGTGTCTGTCAAGGTCCATCAAATCACACCGGTTCTATTCTTTTTCCGGAATGCGATTCAGCCTTCTGCTAGGAAATCGACGTATTCGTCGGGCTCTAGGAGATTTTCCATATCTACATCGTGTGGATCCAGAATAATGATCCAACCCAGGTCGTAAGGAGAGTCGTTAACCAATTCCGGGTTAATCTCTACTTCGCCGTTCACTTCTGCAATCTCGCCAGCGAAAGGACTCGGGAAAGTGAGTTTTTCTTCAGCTGTCCAGATTGAAAACAAATTTTGCTCTTCATCGACCTCGGTTTCAGCGTGAGGCAGGATAACTCTGAGGATTTCTCCTATGTCAGCTGCAAGGTAATCAGATAATCCAATTACCAAGCGGTCGTCCTTTTCCTGGTACCATAGGTGGTCCCTAGAGTACTTGCGGCTGTGAGCGATGCCGAATTCCATGACTTCTTCATCCATGGTATCAACCTTGAGCCGCCGTGAGGCAGGTAATATATGAACGCACTGCAAAAGTGAATTGCCAAGGCGCATCCCTAAAATGCTCTAACGATTTGGCCTGTAACATGCGCTTCGAGGAGACGGATGAACAGCAAATGATTCGCGAGATGGTAAGGGACTTTGCAGAGTCAGTCCTGCCCCCAACAATAGAGCACAGAGACGCTAATCAGATTCCTCCAGCGGAAGAATGGAAGCAGTTTATTGAGTATGGTCTGCAAGGAATTACAATCCCAGAAGAATACGGTGGAAACCCTGTCGATGACATCTGTGAATCGATCATTATTGAGGAACTAGCAAGAGTCGACCCTTCTTTTGCTGTAATGTTCTGTGTCCACGTAGGTCTGTGCGCAAAGACCATCGCTTTGCATGGTAATGAAGAGCAGAAGCAAAACTACCTTCCGCGCCTAGCAGCAGGCGAAGTAGGTGCTTACTCACTTTCGGAAGCAGGCGCAGGTACTGACGCAGCAGCAATGGTGTGCAAGGCAAAGTTGTCAGATGATGGTACTCATTATATTCTCAACGGAGAAAAGATGTGGGTTACAAATGGTGCACAAGCCCAAATCTACGTGTTATTCGCAAAGGATGTTGACCATCCCGATTACGGTGTAAAGAAGCACGGTGGAAGCACAGCTTTCATTGTCGAGCAATCCTTTGAGGGGTTCAGCGTTGGCAAGAAAGAAGACAAGTTAGGAATCCGTTCATCGGACACCTGTACTCTTGTCTTGGAGAACTGTAAGGTTCCTGTTGAGAACGTAATCAAGGGCTCAGGCAATGGATTCGCAATTGCAATGAACGCACTAGACAATTCTCGAATTGGTATCGCAGCCCAAGCCTTAGGAATCGCACAGGGTGCTTACGAAGCAGCTCTGAAGTATTCTCATGAAAGAGAGGCATTCGGAAAGCCAATCGCTCACCACCAGATGATTACATCTTACTTAGCGGACATGGCAACTAGAATCGATGCGGCGAGACTTCTTGTTTACAAGGCGTCATGGGCAAAGGAGGAGCACTACGAAAATGGTGGCCCAAGACACACCAAAGAAGCTAGTATGGCTAAATTGTACGCCGGTGATACAGCAATGTGGGTGACTGAGAGAGCGATTCAGGTTTTAGGCGGTTACGGATACACCAAGGAATTCCCAGTTGAGAGATTCTTCAGAGATGCTAAGATTACACAAATCTACGAAGGTACACAAGAGGTACAACGAATTGTCATCGCAAGAGCGATCAAGCCCTGATTTGAACGTCTTAGTACATCCCCATGCCTACCATGGCATTGATGAACCAGTATGCCAGAAGAATGCCGATTATTGCCAATAATCCAATGAAAATTTTAGTTGGTATCTTGAGTATATCCTTCAATGCGAATAAAATCATCAATGGGATGAAGCAAATCATCCATCCTCCATTATCAGGGAAAACAAGTACTACAAACAAAATTACTCCCAAAGCGAAAACGGTTAGATTTGCGATGGGTTTGGGTTTTTCATCAACTATCTTCTTAGATTTTGAAGATCTTGAATAATTTGTTTTGCCAGAAAGGTCGAGTGTTACAGACTTGGGCTTTGGTTCAGGCTTACTCGAACTTCCCTTGGCCATGCCAATCGGTTTGAATCGAGCGGCTTAAGGTTTCAGCCATCAGACAATTTCACTTGATTCTAATACAGGTCGCTTTAGACTTGGTGAAAAGTCGACCAGGCTAGCCCATAATTGGATTTCATCTCCCTCTTTGAATGTCAGAATCTTTTCATCCAATCCAACTGGAACCTTCACCACTCCGATATATGGCCCTCCATCCAATAGCCCATGAACAGACTGACCACCACGATATTTTGGGTCTCCAAGAAGTGTTCTTTCCATTTTCTCAATCTTGAGGGTTACTAGGAATTCGCTGGTTTGTTTTTCCATCAGAGCCTTTCTTTCACTAGAGAATCTTGCTCCTTCCATCTCAAGTAGTAGTCTCTCGAATTCTGTGTCGATTTCATCAGACATTTCCACAGTAGCATCAACTTCAGTTGAGTGAACTACTTTTTCTGCTACGATTGGCTCTTCAATGGACTCCACAATCTCTGGAACTTCGTGCGTAGTTTCTACTTCTGTTGAAACTTCAGCAGTGGTTTCGATTTGATTATCTTCATCGTTCACAGAGTCATTGGTGATTGTAACGTCATCGTCCACTTCGTCGAGTACAGCGTCGATTTCATCATCACTAAATTGAGCATCCTCGTCGACTTCAAATCCAAGTTTAGTCCACAGTGCATTCATTTCATTGAGGTCTAACTTGCCGTCCTGATTTAGGTCGAAATCCTTTATTGAATCCTTGACGATGAAAGCCGGGACACTAAATCCTGTCGCAGCGGTTAACGCTCCTGCAATTTCATCGGCATCCAACCTGCCGTCTTTGTTCATGTCTCCCAGCATCAGCATCTTTTCAGGAGTGAGATTCCTTGATTCGATTTGTTTCTTAAGTTGGTCAAGAATGATGTTACCCGCTACATCGGTAGCTTGCTCACCGGATTCATTGGTTGGCAGCTTTGTATTGACTGCGTACTTACCCGCTTCGATATTTTCTCGAAGTTTTTCTCTGCCCTGTTCTCTGAGTTCTTCAGCACGCTCAATCGCTCTTTCTCTGCTAGACTTGATGATGTGTGCGGTTCCTATTGCTCCTGCTCCACCAGCAACTCCGAGTGCACCTAATTTGAGAGCATTCTTTGCGATGTTAGAGTTGTGTAGTGCCTCGATCTTTTGTTGACTTGAACCACTATCGACTCCGTAAGCACTCGCTAGAATATCTAGTTCATTTGTGGGTAAGTCCTGAAGTTGTTTACCATTGCGAACTTCCGAAATTACTCTGGACATAATCTGAGTATTTTGGTCGTTGAAATGTGATGCTGCACCAACAGTATCACCTTGGATTTGATTTTGTACCCAATTCCATTGGCCAGTACTATCCTGTTTGAGTACCATGCTGCCATCAGAACTTACAGCAGCACCGTTTGCCGAGACTATTCCGCCTGCGATTAAACCAAAGATTCCAAAGCAGCAGCATGCAGAACCAAATGATGATTCGCCTGTGCCAATTGCGTTTTCTATTACAATCATTACAAGACCAAGAGATGCAGCCCAGCCACCAGCCGATGTCAACCAGTGTGTGTTACCCTCGCCGTCGGACATATACTATCGATATCGGGCTTAGTCATCAAGTTGATGCCGTCACGGCCAGTTTGGCCGAGGCCATAATTTAGGGTCACCATTCTGCCAAGGTATTGTACAGAGTGCGGTTTCCATTTGGTCTAAACTCTCATATCCTCTCTCAATCTGAATCCTAAACAACCAATCTTTGAGTCTACCTAATTTAATTCCAGGGCCCAATCCGGTTCTTTGCATAATCCAATCTCCATTAACCAAGCAATTAATCTCGGAAGGGTAATTCAAGGATTTATTGACCAAATCAGTATTTTCATCTAATGCTGCTAGCATGGATGAATGTGTTACAACTTCATCTCCGAGGGTGTATCTATAGAGCCTTAATTCGTTTTGGCTAGGTGATTTTTTCAACAGGTAATGTAGGAATTTAGTACGATTAAATGTACTCTTTGAGACTTTCAAACGCTCTAAAATGATAGTCAAATCATTTTGGCTAATTTTTGAAGAAATTAAAGCAAATCTTGCTTCGAGGTCCTCGGGTACTCTGCTAACTAAATCAAATACCTCTTTATGTAATGGATAGCCAATTATCGCAGCAAGGATCCCATCATCATTCATCCTGCTGAGGACCTGACTGGCATTTTTTCCTATAATTATTCTCGCCAATTCGCTCCACACTCTTTCAATTGAGACCATTGCTAGCATCGCTCTGTTTTCAATTAGGGCAATAGACAACTCATTTTCAGGTTGCCAAATTCCGTTTTCCTGTCTGTCCATGAAGCGATACGCTCTCAATATTCTCAAGCCATCTTCAGACAGTCTTTGATCTGCATTTCCAACCGCTCGCAGGCACTTGTTCTCAAGGTCTCTTTTACCTCCGAATGGGTCATGAAGAAGTCCTCTTGCAAGGTCATAAGCCATTGCATTAATTGTGAAATCACGTCTAGACAAGTCCGTCAATAGGCTATCTCCCCATTCCACTACGTCAGGTCTTCTTCCATCTCCGTAACCAGTCTCAGTTCGCAGAGTAGTAACTTCGAACATAGAAGTGCCACTCTTTACAGTAATTGTACCAAATTTCACACCGGTTGGTATGGTGTCATCAAATGACTCAATGACTTCATCTGGTGTTGCAGTAGTGCAAATATCGTATTCATGCGGGATTTTTCCCAATAATGAATCTCTAACAGCTCCTCCTACAACCCATGCTCCATATCCGCCGGCGCAAAGAACGGCCAATACGTGAGAAAGGTCTTCATTTTCTCGAAGAAGTGAAGGCATGGACAAGCCATTGACATCGGCAAGTAGTCCTTCCTCCATGAGGGGTGTGTCACTCACCCTTTCCAAAGCATTATCCCATGTATCTACTTGGAAACGGCTATGTCATGGGAAGCAGAAGACGTTTCATTGGTTCCGCTAGAATGGTTGAAACCCCATGAAGAAATCAAAGTAAAGAATCGAGACAAGTTGCTTGAGATGACTAAGAAATGGGGAGGTTTCACCAAACCGCTACTAGTTGATTCTGCTACAGGTGCAATTTTGGATGGACACCACAGGCATTCAGTAGCGTTATCTCTCAACCTAAAGAGAGTGCCAGTAATCTTGATTGATTACTTGTCAGATGACGAAATAACAGTCGATGTTTGGCCAGGTTGCGGACTAGAATCTATCACAAAGCAGGAAGTTGTCGAAATGAGTCTGAGCGATGGTTTGTATCCTCCAAAAACAAGTAAACACACGATTTCTAATCATATGCCGCCAATTCATGTGTTGCTAGAGGAGTTATCTAAGCTGGAATAATTAGCGCTTAGTGGCCTTTATCGCATCCCAAAGTTTGTTTCCTTTACCTTCGAGGTTTACTAAGTGCTTTGGGTTCTCTATTGGTGTGATGCTAACTTCTTTGATCGCACCTTCACGAGAAATTGTGAATTTGGTTTCTACTCCAATACTTCCGTAGACTGCTGCCGATAATTCAGCAGAAGAGCGTACTCTGTGACCGTCCACAGCAATAATTTCGTCTCCTGTGTGGATTTGCTCCCTGCATGGTGAGCCAGAAAGATGTGTTCTTACTTTGACACAGTTAGGGGAATTGGCGAGATTTAATCCAAGCCAACCACCTTTGGTTTTCTTTTCAGAAACAAGGTCAAGGCCAAGCAGTTTCAATGCTGACAAAACATCCGGTGCTTTTCTTTCACCCACCAAAGAATCTAGCAATACACCTAATCTTCTTCCTCCCGGAGTGTTTACTAGGGCCTTCTTTATGTCAGAGTGAGTAATCCCTGGACTATCTGAATCTAGTTTGTGATTGTGGTACAATGTAGCCATCACATCGTCCATTCCATATTCTCCCTTGGAGCGTTTTCTTAATTCTGCATCGAGGCAAAAAATTGCCATCTCGCCTTCTAGGTAATATGAAATTTGGACTTCTCTGCTGTATGAATTAGGCCTGTATAGGTGTATCCAAGCATCATGACTGCTCTCTTGAAGGGATTCGAATTCCATGCCATTTCTATCGGTGTGACGCTTCATCTTCCTAGTCCAATCCTTGCGCCAATCTTCTTCACTCCAAGCTCCACTTCTCAAGCACAAAATGTCACCTAGCCAGGATGTTAATCCTTCAAACCACCAAAGTAGGTCGGAGTGAACTTCTTTTTGCAGTTCATAATCCAGGAAATTCTTTGGCCGTAATTGTTTAACATTCCACTGGTGTAGGAATTCATGACTGAATAATGAAACTAAGTCTCTCCATTGTTCTTCATTTCCTTCTTGTAGTGATTTTCTTGGCATCATTGAAGTCTGACTTCTAAGGTGCTCTAATCCACCTCTACCTGATTCAGTTAGATGGAGAACTGTCCAGTAATCTTTCCATTCTGGAACGCCGAATAGTGCAAAGTGTTCTTCGATAACCAATTTCATAGCATCAAGGAACCTATCGAGTCCCTCTTTTGGAATCGGCAATCCACCAGAATCCCACAATTTGAGGTGCTGTCGGGTTCCCTCGACTTCGAAAGTAATCATTGGATTGGCATTAGATTCCATGATAGCGTCCAAGAATTCGTCTCTACCTTTGGCGACCCATTCCCCTTCTACTCCTTTGAGTTGAGTAGCAGTGTGCCAGTCTTCAGGGGCTTTCAGAATCACTTTGTGATCCATTTCAATTCGGTTTTTGTCAATACCTCTTGTAGGAAGCATCCAAGTATATGGGGGCATGATATGGACATGCGTCGAATCGAGATGGTTTGCTCTGCAAGTCATTTCTGCAGCTAACAACCTGTAACTAATCGAAACTGATTTCGCTCCTTGAACTCCGCTAAGTTTTGCTCCATCTACATCGATCCGGGTGATTTTGGAATTGTCTCCATCGATTGTTGCGCTCAATTCTGACATGTGCTGTATCGGTTCACGAATGAAGTAGGAACCGGGTACCCACCTTGGGAAACGTAACTCGAGGATATTTTCAGTAAATGGTCCGGAAATGTCAATGCTAACAGTAAGTCTTCTACTAGCACCGTTTGTTGCATCGACACTAAACGTTATTCCTGAATCCAAATCTAAGCCCCCAGTTCTTGAATCGATTTCTCTAGGTTTTTTGCAGCCATCCTAACCAAGTCAGATTCGTCTTTAGCGATTTTTGCCAACCTCTCTTTGTCGATATCGCTTCGACCATCCATTTGCTCAATTAACTTTGAGCGTACTCTTTGATTTATTGAAGGGTCTTCAATCATCGCCCATCTGAGCGAACTTGAATCTGAATCATAGCGCATTCGTAACCACCTAACTATGATTTCAGGAGAATTATTTGCAACACTTTCTATTCTAGAGTCTACTGTATCGACATGTTGCCTAAGAGCATCAGCAATTGATTTTCTAACCTTGGGGTCGGAGTCCTGGCTTGCAATATCTAGAATTTCTCCTCCCAATTTAACAGACATTGAACCAATCAATGAACGCAGTGATGAATCGCTTGAACTGAGGGCATTTTTCAGTACTTCTTCGTCTAGAATCATCTCTTTTTCAGAAGCTGTAGAAATCGCGGCCTTCCTGACCGCAGAGTGTTTATCGTTGAGAAGTGATGAAATTAGATTCTCATCACTAGAATTTTCTGCGGCGATAATTCGCACAGAATGATGTTCATCAGAGGCGAATTTCTGGTGGAGACTGTCTGAACCCGCCAGTGTTTTGGCAGCAAAACATCGTATGACGTGGTCATCTTCTGATAGCAATTTTGTTGCAATATTTGTGTCAGGTATTTTTTCCAGCATCTCTGCTACCAATCTCTTATTATTAGCCATCAGAGGTTCTAATTCTTCTGCCGATGTTGCCCATTTACGATGGGCGTCTAGTGCTTTGTTTCTAAACCAGAAATCAGGGTCATCTAGTAGTTTAACAAAACCACGTAAAGCGCTTGGATCGTCTTCTTCAAAAAGCGCCCTAACTGCTCTGCGACGAATTTTTACGTCTTTATTTGTTAACCGAGCAATTTCAGTATTCAGATTTGGCAAAATATCACCTCAAGGGATGAAATCATTGTGATTCCTTTTTTTATCGTAATTTCCGGGGGAGTCAAAAGATTCTATTCTTGTTTCTATAGCAGCCTGTATGACCGGCCACAGTTTAACGAACCACTCGCCCTTTTTCATAATGAGTTTCATCATTGGATGCTCGCTGGGGTCTTCAAATTCTTCCGGTGGAGGTAAGTCATCGGGTAACTGTCGTAAATCAGCGACTAAATCGTACAACTTATTCTTCTCTGAATCCTCAACTATTTTCGAATCAGCCATTATTTCGATTACCTGTTCAATCATCTCTGCCATTTCGCTTGGTGAAGGTGAATCACTAATTGTATCCGATATATCAATTGGGCCAAAAACAACGCTGCCTAGGTCGGTTTCAAACAATTCATCTCCTTGTTTTTCTAACTTCAGTAGTTTTTGGTGTGACCGATTGCCTATTGGTGCAATCGCGAACCCACCATCCTCTAATTCACTGCTCAGCCAAGGTGGTAACATTTCCGACTGACCCGTCACAAGAACACGGTTGAGTTTTGGCAGTATGTTTTCATCTAATTGGGATGTGTGGTGGCATTTAACAGTTGGATATCCGATTAATTTCTCTGATACGTGGGATACCACTTCCATAGATGGGTCAATGACCGTTACACTTCCTTTTTCATCAATCACGTGGGCAATTAAAGCGCTCATGTAACCGCCTTTCGCACCATAGATTACGATGTGTTGACCTTTTGCTAACTCAAGGTAATGCAGCATCGTCACAATCATGTGAGGTGCAGATATATTCTTGATTCCACCATTTTGTGATTTCATGAAAACTACCGGTCTGTCAAAGTAGAAATCATCAGAGTCGTAGTTGGTGAAATCCTCTATGTCGACTTTATACATCGCTCTCTCGATGTGTTCAGGTATTTCGATACCTGATAGTTTCAGATTGGATAGTAATTTTGCTAGATTACTCATGGAAAAACACAACCTTAGCAGATGACTCACTCTTCACCATCTTCGTCCTCTGCTGGGTCTTCCTCAAACTCAATGTTTGTATGCATGTTTTCTAGCAACTTCTTGAATTGTTCATCTTCACCATATCCTAATGTCTCTGAGTCATCGATTACCATGTCCTTAAACATAGAAAATTCATCTGGGCTAATGCTGATATTTGTGAATGAGCCAAGAAGGTCATCCATTATTAGACTCTCAATACGATTCAAGTGTTCAGCAAGCGTTGCTCTTGCTATGGATAACTCCTCTGCCATTTCAGAAATTCTGACTCCTTTATTGATGTCATACCAGCCTTTATCGTAAGCGAATTTTGCTAGTCTCAGTTGTTTTGGATTGAGTGGTCCCGTGTCCTGAGTTGTAATTAGGTCTAGGTTACGGGCTGAAATTCGATCAGGTTTTGCCATTAATCTAGCCATTGCCGCAACCAATCTCAACCTCACATTACCTCCTTGAATGACGTATGTAAGGCCTTCACCATCTAATCTGCAACCGGGAACTGCTGTTGTACCGCCAGTTCGAGCGTTCAGATTTGATAGCGGGTGAGTGATTTTTATGTTAATCACATAACTCTCATCACTCGATTCAGGTGTGTGATGAATATCAATTAACTCTAAGAAATACAAGTCGTTCAGATCCTGGGGTTTTTTGCCGGGTTTGAACGAAGCCTTGAGTAAGATACGTATGTCTCTCGGTGTTCTCTTAATGTATGCTAGAAATTCTAACTGGTTTACAATTTCAAGGATTGGAGCGATGTCAGTTTCCATTATACGAGGTTTACTCCAGAAGAGAGTGATTTCTCGCATGTTTGAAGACAACCCAATATCACATTTTACTTCTCCTATTGTTATCTTCCTTTATTTGTAACGACCATCATACCCAGAACTGCGCCTGCAAAACCACCCAAAATTGTGAGAATTATTTGTTCGGGAGCCAGTGAATAAAACGCAACGCTTCCCGCTACAGCAAGTGGTGGACAAAGCATCATCATCCTTGTGATAATAACAGACCTGTCTATGATTTGCTCTGGTGTAACGGTCAAAGATTTGGTTCGCCTTTGGATTCGATTTTGTCCGACCTTTTCTTCTAAAATTGGTAGGACTTTATCTCTAAGTGTTGGGTCACTTTTGGAAAATCTAAACGTTAACTTACAATCACTTGCAATCTTGAGTGCTTTTTCGATAATTATCAGCGGATTAGATGCATGAGATAGAGATACAGAAGCACCCATACCTTCGCCTCTGACGTGAGATAATGACCTCCAACCACCTACTCCTTCATTGAACTCACTAAGGCCTTCTCTTAGGTTATTCACAGTTGCATCAGTCTCGGCTAATCCTCGCTTTCTACCACCTGCTAATATCGGTGTAAGAATAATCGAGCAAAGAACGATTGTCGCTCCCCAAAGGAAGGCTGCTATTTTCAATCCCCCTGTTCCTAAAACCATGGCAATTGCAACAGCAAGCATGAATCCTGAATATAATCCAAGCACTACTGCTGCGGAGAGGGCCCTTCTGAATCCGACCTTCTCCTCCATGGCACCTCCAGACCGAGATAGGAGAAAACATATGCCCTGCCGACGCTTGGAACAAATATGCAAAAGAACGGTTTAGACAATCGTTCGAGAGAAAAAAAGGTCGGATTATGGATCGGAGGAATCTCCACCTTTCTTCTCGTCTCTTTTTTCTTAGTACCATTTTATCTTCCTGAGGGGAGTGTTCCAAAATTATCGGGAAGGGCAAACGCATTCGATTATCACTCAGAAGATGGCTGGGGTAATTTGCAGACTAGTGTCAATAGTGATGTGGGACACAATCAATCAAAATACGGTGAATTTGTATGGAGTGACTTAGACCCATATGCTGCTTTCATTTACGGATTTGGGGATTTAAATTGCCACACTAAAGCAGAAAGGTCCTGGGAAATAAACGGCAACCAAATGCCTGTTTGTGTTAGAGACGTAGGAATTTTCCTTGGAATCGCGATAGGGGGTTTCCTGTTCTCGAGAAAGGGTTTCAATCGCTGGACAATTCGTGATACATTTTTGTCCCTGTTGCCGGATAAATCTCTAGAGTCTGTCTACAAAAGAGACAAGCGGATGTTAGCAATGCTCGTAATCGCAGGAATCGCTGCGATTCCAATGGCCATCGACGGCTTCACTCAAATGCTAACTTCGTATGAATCAACTGCTACAATGCGAATGATAACTGGTACTCCATTTGGTGTCTTAGTTGGCGTCTTCATGGCAGCGTCTTTCTCAGCAAGGCCAGCATTATTCGGTCTAAATCCATCTAGTGTTGTGTTACCTTCAGGAAGTAGATTCAGTATGAAATCTGAAGAAGAGTAGTCATTTTGGCGGCTCAGTAGCCCACCAGACCAACAATTCACTCTCGTTCTTTGGTACCGGGCATTCCGCATGACCACTAGAGATTAATTCCAGTCTTTTCATGACGTCACTTACTGCTTTGCGAACAGTCAATGGCGCTTTTTTGGTATCTTTATCAGATATTATTTCCTTTAGAGCATCTCTCCAATCTGAATCTTGGTTTGACCTTCTCCAACTGGACAAAGCAGCCCTTAATGGCCACATTGCTAGGCAAAGTCTGCCGTATCCAAGCCTACTTTTTCTTAATTTGAATAACTGAGCTTCAGCAAATGGCACATGGTTTTGTTGTCGATGAATCCACCTCTCTTGCTCAAGCCATTTTACCAGTCGCTGAGTATGCCTTTTTGTCACAGACCGCACCGGTCCTAGCTGCTTGTGAAGACTTGGGACATCGGTTGTGTCGGTAAGAGATAGTGTGCCCAATATTGCCCAAGAGGAATGAGCGATTGGTCTAGCAGGAACATCAGATTTTTTGGCTCTTTTTTCATCCCATTCTTGTTCAGCAATTTCCATCCACTGTGCCGGAGATTTACCATCTAACCAATCCTCTAGCAAGGAAGCATGTTGCACCGGCGCTCCTGGTAGCCTTTGTTGGGTTTGAACGCCCGCGGTTAGTGAGCGCAGAAGGTGCCTATCGACTTCATCTCTACTTACATTCAAAGGCTCGGGCCTTCTATTGAAAAAAGTGCTAAGCACTTGTGATAGTTGCTTCTCCAATTCATCCAATCCACTCTCATTCAGGACAGGTCCCATGATGCAACACTTGCTGAAAGGCTGAGGGGTTGGGATTTCACCGGACAAAATACCACTAAATCCGGCTCTAATTTTTGTTTGGATTTCTGTGGTTTCAAAGTATTCATGCTTCTCTCCAGCCATACGCAAAGTGCCCGAATTTATCCGCTTCATGGCTTTGCTGGGGTCACAGTCAATCCAAATTACTAGGTCTGGAATCATAGCAGCAGAATTCATTTCTGCAACTTGTTCAAGCCCCAAATCCCCTACTACTCCTTGGTATACTAGGCTAGAGTGAATATTCCTGTCCGAGATCACCAAATCTCCTTTCAATAATCTTGGTCTTATCCAAGTATGAGAATGGTCAACTCTATCGGCAGCAAATAACCCTGCTTCTTCAAGTGGAGTATGGTCTCCCTTACTTACGGCACTGAGGGCTATTTTGCCCAACTTACTGTGCCTTCTTGGCTCGTGTGTAACGTGGACTTTTGGGAATGCTAGTCTATTCGCTAGATTTGCAAGTATTCTAACCGCTTCACCCTTTCCAGAGCCGTCACCGCCTTCGACGGTTATGAGGTACATTCAGAATACCTCCTCTACCCTTTGATCCTCGAATTCCTCTTTGTCGAGCATAAGGAATACCATGCCCAACAGAATTAGAGCTGGTCCAAATATGATTAAGCCTCTACTGAATAGACCTACCCAGCAGAATGCTTGAGTTCTTCTGTAACGTTTTTTTCTCTTTATTTCAAACGAAGCATGTACTCCAACCAATGCACACGCAATTGTGAAAACACCTTCAAATGTAGCAAGTGCTACTGCATTTTCCATTGACCATCCTTCTGTTGCGGATAATTCATCCTTCGTCCTCTCACCATCCCCAACTACCATTGTGATTGGAGAGATTCCAATGGGTTCGGGCTTGAATGATAATATCACTTTTTGATATCCCTGTTTAGATACATGTAATTCGTATTCTTTGACCAGTACTGAGTCGATGACATACCTTCCATATTCATCTGAAATACTGCTCTTCAACGCTGAGTTTGATTCAGGGTCAACCAATTCAATCGAAACATTCGCAACTGGTTCACCATCCTCATCTAAAACAAAGCCATGTATGTCGAGAGATTCCGTCGTCTTGAAAATAGAAGAGTTGAGCAAACCAGATGGGTTGCCTTGGAGAATCAGTGCTCCTGAAACAACTCCCATCAAAGCTCCAATCATTACGAGGGCAGAAGCGATGCGTCGCCTTCTTTCTCCTTCAGATAATACATCGGTTTCGAAGTCAACAAATCCCGTTTCTTCAGATTTTTGGATTTGGACAACAATCTCCTCATCTGCTTTCCTTTGGCGCTTGTTGGATGCTATCCGTGAATCGACAAGTTTTGAACGGACTCTTTGGCGCAATGCCGCAAGCCGATTTTCTTTATCTTGGCTAATAATTGCACCTCCCGTTGACCTACCCGATGTCGTGCGCGGATTTCACCCCTCCCCTTTGTTATCCGCGAATATTATCCACAGCAAATTTACACAGACGAGGATTGTACATAGTGCAAGAATGATGCCTGTAGTCAAATCATCGAAATCTTGGGAGCCGATTAGTGAGTCATCATTTTGCTCATCACAGCCGTTGGATTCTGAGCCAAAATCTAGTGGGCATTCATCCGCTTCGTCAGGGATTCCGTCCATATCAGAGTCTAAATCGGGTGGTGTAGTGGTTCTCACATTTATCCATGCTTCAGTTTTCAGTCCATACTCGAGAATATACCCTACGGTCTCAAGAGATTCAGCACTAACTTTGTCTATTGTATCATTGTGTGTATGCCAATGGCCGCTCAGAAAATTTGCACCTTCTCCAAATCTTGTGTCGATGATATCAATTGCAGGGATTCCAAGGTTGTGTGCAGGTACATGGTCATCGTAAATCCCGTCGACCATGTCGAAATTGAAGTATGATGAATCTTTGAGGTCGCAAACGTCATCTAAGTTCGTGATGATTTGTTCAGTCCTATTCCACAGTGTTATGTTACCTGGGCTTGTTTTTCGTAAAGTTAAGTCGGAATCACCGACCATGTCGACTAATACAAACGACTCGATGCTATCTGCATCTTCCTGACTCAAATTTTCAGCCCATGCCTTAGCTCCCAATACGTATGTTGAATGGTTATCTCCTTGGTCTTCTGCGTCTGTAAAGAAAAGAGTAACCTCGTGTGTTAGGTTCATCTGCGGAATTATTCTTGCAAGTTCTAGCAATACTGCAACACCGCTTGCACCATCGTTTGCACCATCGATCGGTTCATCTCTTCTGCTTTCATTCCAATCCTCGTCAGCTTTGTGTCTTGTGTCATAATGCGCTGCAAAAACGACGGTGGAACCTTGGCCTTTATTCCAAGTTGCAAACAGATTGGTCAGAGTGTATCCATTAGAGTGATGAGTCGATTCAGTTATGTGCCATCCAGTCAGATTAGACTTTATCGATTCCCTTAGCGCAGAACTTGCTGCTGAACCAGGTATTCTTGGTCCTAAGTCAACTTGATAATGAACCGATTGATTTGCATTTTCTCCGTCGAATGAAAGAGCGCATTCATCTAGAAGTTGCTCAGTCTCTTCCCCGGAGGCAACAATCGTGCTATGAAAGGCAAATAAAAGCGCCAAAAGTCCAGCAAATACCTTTCGCATTGATGATGCTATGTTCGCTGAGTATTAAATACCTCATTTGAAGTGGGCAATTTGGAATGCAGTAATGCGATTCTCTGGAGGCCCTTGAAATGTCTGAACATTGCTCTAATCGTGCTTTCTCAATATTGCTTGTTTTCCTTGTTTCTATTGCCTCTCCACTGGCCTCTGCAGAGCCTCAAGAATCTGTGGCCAATCAAGTGATTGAGTTCTCTCCTGTATTCGCCGATATCAATGATTTTGAACCACTTGACTCACATCCGTACATGTTACCCGAGAGTGATGAATTGCTTTACAGCGCAACTAGAATGATGAAAAATGAGTGGATTTCTCAAGGATTACCAGGAGTTGATATCGCAACCTCTCCTCAATCTATGACAAGTGGTAGAGCATGTACTCCGTACAATGAAGGCGATACCGCGACAGTTCCTACCTCCGGTGGCTCAATTGACGTGACCGTAGAGAAAACAACCTCTACAGCTGCGTTTATGGTTCAGAGTGGTAGGACACTATCGTCAACGGTCCTAAACAACTGGGCCAGTACATGGGACACAACAGTCTATCCAACATTGATGACATACTTTGGAAAAGACTACTTCGATGGAAGAGGTATTGCAGCTCCTGATGTCGACAACAATTGTCAAATTGAAGTCGTGATTTATGCAATCGATGGTGCTTACAACATAGGGGGATATTTCGCACCGGGCATGTCTGCATCCCGTGAGGCTATCTTCATCGATATTGATGACGCACCTCTATCTTGGTCGAGAGTTATCCTTGCTCACGAACTACAACATTTGATGCACAATGCCTTAGATCCCTACGAGAATCTATGGATTGACGAAGGAGCGGCTGACATGGCTGCCTTCCTCTGCTTTGGCGGTTCTTCAACACTTTATGGCCACGTGAACGCGTGGACATCTGCTAGCGAACTTTCAGTCCGATGGTGGAATCAAAGACCGGCTGATTATGGTGGTGGATTCATTTTCCTTCTGTATCTGGCTGACCACCTTGGAGGAGGTCCAGCAATTCGTAAACTAGTCCAAGACTCATCTACTGGTGCTTTAGGAATCGAAGACCTTGCAAGGAACCCGATAGACGCAACACCTGGTGTAATAGGCAGGGATTTCATCGATATTTGGACAAACTTCACTATTGCTGCAACATTGGATAGTGACCAAGGTGTCTATGGTATGTCCAACTTATTCCTTTCTCCTGCCTGTGGTTCTAGCGACTTCTGTAGGATACAGCCCGCAGATACCAACAGTAATTGGTTAGGTCCTTGGTCTTCAACGGGCAATGCAATTGAAGGATGGGGTGTTCGTGTTTTCAAGTTCACACCTGGATCTGCAGCACCAGCGCCACTTACCATGAGATTTACAGGTGACGTTCCAGGAATGGATGGTGTGATAATGAGCAGAGCCGCTGCTGATGGGATATACACAAGAAGTGATATCAATTTCAATGGCGCTGTAGGAACAGCTTTGGTTCCAGGGTTTGGAAACATTACTGACGAGATATACGCAATAACATGGTATGCTTCAAACCAAGGTGATTGCGATTACACTTCATGTGGAAGTTCCTATCCAACCGGAACAATAGATGTTGAAGCAGCAAGAATTACTTCTCCTGCTACGATGAGTCTCAATTCAACAATTCTATCAGATCGAGATGGTGATACCAGTGTTGATACGGCGGAAATAGAATTCAATATCTTGTCAAATGCGTTTTTCGAGGATTTGGATGTTGAAGTCCAAGTGAAAAACGCTTCAGGTGTAGTTCTTGACACGATTGAAACTAGAGTCCAAGCCGGCGGTGGAGTAGACGTTTCCACAAAATTCTGGTACACTGCTAAGACAACAGAAGTTCACACATTCCACTTGACGATGACTGATATGCTAGGGGATGTTATCGACACGGTCCAAACAGGTGCTCAATTCCTAGACAACATGATGCCGGTGTCAAACTCAACAATCAATCCCACAGAAGTTCAAACATGGGACAATATTCTCTTCTCCGGAGACGGATTTGATGCATGGGGCCTCTCTCTAGCAAACAATACACTTCCATACATGGACGAACCTGTTGCGTACGCATGGACGTTCGACGATGGCAACTCATCCTCTTTGAAGAGCCCAGTGAGGTCATACCTCGATGTTGGTCGATATAACGTGTCCTTGAAAATAATGGATCAAGGAGGAACTTGGTCTGATGCAGATGTAAAAACAATCAATGTTTCAGATGATTCTGCTCCTATTCCTGTAATCTCAATGAACGGTATGGTTTTAACAGACAATCTATCGATTTTAACTGGACAGATAATCCAATTCAGTGCAGAAAGAACCACGGATAACGTCCCGTTAAGTCATCTTGAATTCACATGGGACTGGGGAGACGGTAACCTGGAAGGCGGTAAAGGCGTAACTAGTGCATACCACATGTGGGAGGATGGTTTGACAGCTGTAACTTCGTATAATCTCAGCCTTACCGTAAGCGATGGGGTCAACTCAGCCACTGAAACAATCGAGATTATAGTCAACAATCGTGCTCCAGGGCAGATTTTCACTGACACAGTTGTAACAGAAACATTCACTGCTACGATGCTGCCAGATGTTTTCGAGGATGTTGATGGAGAAATTGTTGCTTGGAATTGGGTTTTTGAAGAATCAGTAAACCTTGACGGCGGGATAGTTGACAGAACGAATCTATTCGTTGATTTGCTGTCTACGGAACAGAATCCTATGGTTGCTTGGTCTACTCCGGGAATCAAGAATGTGAACATAACGGTCACAGACAATGATGGCGCACAGTCTGTTTCACAACTCAGAGTTCAAGTTCTGAATCAGTTGCCTGTAGCACAATTCGAGGTCAGAGACTCAAGCTCAGCAGGCAGTCCGGTAATTGATTTCAGAATTGAAGATGCAAATATGGACGTACCATACACTTTCAATGGCCGAGATAGTTATGACCCCGACGGATTGGTTGGTGATTCAACAGATTTGACTTTCATGTGGAAATTCTCTGATGGTACAATGTCAAACGAGTCTCTAGTTACCCACAATTTCAGTACTCCTGGTGAGCATTATGTGTCTCTTGTAGTTATAGACGAAAATGGTCAAGAAAGCGAAACAAGGCAACTTGGAATCAGAGTCTTGAATCCGAAACCGATCGTTTCCGTGAAGATTTTTGATGTATGGTACAAAGATGAGTTGGTCACAGCAACCACACCTATTCCAGAGGGTGCATCATTCGAGTATTCTCACACCTTTGACGATGATGAAAACGTAGTAACTACTCCAGGCCAAATTTTGTATTTCGATTCAATTGGAACTAGAGATGGCGATCGAGTGTTCGAAGGTAGATTCGTACCTCTTGAGTCGAATAGCACCGATTGGAATGGTATTGTGGAGTATTCTTGGGACTTTGGCGATGCTACTCCAATATCACACGAACCTATGCCATGGCATTCATTTGAAAGACCAGGCACTTACAAGGTAACATTGACAGTTAGAGATTCATATCTAACTGGGGATGTGACTAGAGAAACTTTCACCGTGATTGTAAACGAGCCGCCAGTTATTGGCGAATTTGACATTCCAGACACAATTTACGTTGGTGAATCAGTGGCCCTTGCTGTTAATGTCACAGATTCAGAAGATTCTGCAGATTACGTTGTATGGCGAGATTTAGACGTAAATGACGGGCTTCACACAGATCGAGATGAAAGAATATCCTCCACAATTGTAGTCATGTGGGAAAGCGACCTTGAGGTTGACGCTGATGAAAACGGGGACGCTACAGATGACTGGATTACTCCATCTGGCGCAGATGGAGTAAGAGTTGCTGCCAGTTGGGACGAAGTTGGAATCAAGATGGTCAGAGTTTCAGTTTGTGATGGAATGGGTGTTTGTGTAACAAAGGATACTGAAGTCACAGTTCTAGCAGAAAAGGCAGCAGAACCCAGTCTTTCCGACTTCTCTCTACAAGATTGGCAGGAATGGTTTGTGGATGCTAGCGGTGAATCATTCATGGTACTAGCACTAATTGTCGCTGTCCTAATTCTTGGTTGGGCTGTTATGAGAAGCCCGACTGAAATCGAAGAGGAAGCAGAACAAGCTGCTGCAACATACGAAGTCGATGAAGTACAGTCCTATGGAGGCGTCCTAGGCATGGACCAACACACTCCTCCTCCTGCGCCTGGTATTTTATCCAAAGAAGAACGCAGGAGTGGATCTTCTGGATACGTAAGGCCTCTAAGAAGAAGACGCTGAAGGGAAAACCGATTAACCCTCACAATTTTCATTCGAGACAAGGGGGGAATTGATTTTGGGTTCAAGGACTACCATTTTCGTGATGTTCCTGTTCATAACCCCAATGTTGATTGTAACGGACATATCTCCTGTTCAACGTGTATCGGCTGCCTCGAACTGCGATAATGGAGACTGGGTCACCCCTAAATGGAATACTACCGTTGAACGTTTGGCTAAAGTACCAAACATCTACACTCCAGAATTCGATTATGAGGAAAGGCGGGGGAGAGATGACGATGAAGGTGAAAATGTTGAGCCTACAAAATTCGAGGATTATGATGGTCCCGAGGAGGAATGGATGACATGGGAGCCCGACAACAATCTCAGATTGTTAAGAGATGATTTCCAAGCCACTATGCTGATCGGAGATAATGCAATTGGAACCTTGAGGGTAAACCTGGACTATGAGCGTAGGACAACAATTTGTGTCACTATTGAATCTACAAATAGTTCAGTCGACCCACTCGCAGATGTATACTTGATGACAACCTCTCAGTATGACCGATATACCACTGCATATGATATTTCAAATGGATATTTTTGGCTGAAAGAGGATAGAGATGATGATGACCCCACAAGTGATGTTCCTCCTGAGTGGAGGAGTTTTACTGTAGTGGGATGGCATTCTTTCAGAGACTCCCATCAATATGAAAATGTGGATGAGGTTTCATTTTCAATCTCTCTAGATGGTCCCGCGATGAGTAGTAGTTTATTCGGAGAAACCACCAATCAGTACTTCAACATCGTCGTTGATAATACCAACAACTCTCACAGCAATGACGCGGTCCCTGAAACAAGCATTGCTGCCTATGTATCCGTAGTCTCTGAGCCGAGGTCAACAGTACTTCCAAATTGGACAGTATCCTTGGTGTGCTGTGGTTTGATGATGGCAATCTTGGCAGTACCATTGATAATGAATAGAAGGTACATGAGTTCGGGACTTAGCCTAACCCAGGAAGGTCAGCAGTTAGAGAAGGGACTCGTTCCGACTCTAGAGCAAGAATAGTTCAGTATTCCAATAGAGACCAAGCATCTCTTAAGTCACGAACATTCACTAGGCCTTTGTCAGAAATTCTGAATTCATTTCTCATTGTTGCATAAACTAGACTTTGGTCGAGAATTGGTGCGTGAAGTCTTGTCCAGTCTCCTCCACTGCTAGTTGCCATCAGGCTGTGATTCAATCCTTCACCAGTCAATTCTGTTGCTGCCTCGATGATTTGTAGTGCGTCATCGTGGTTATTTGCAGTTCCACAGAACTTTACGATATCTCCTGCACCTTGGTTGTCTCTAACGATTGATGCGATTGTAGATGCGTCTGGAGTACCGTTTATGTCATGGACGGATGCGATGATTTGGCACCCGTTTTCCCTCGCAGCATCAGCTAACTTGCTGCGAGTTGAATCGTCTATGGATAATTCCAAGTCAATCCATGATACCTTGGATTCAATGGCTTTTTCCAGAATTGATATCCTTTCTGATTCAACACCAGGGAAGAAACCTCCTTCTGAAACAGGCCTCACTGTGAAAATCACAGGTAGTGGCAATCCCTCTTTCAGGGATGAGATGGCTGCGTCAACATCTACTTCAGACATATCTACTGTGTCCCAATCATTTTCTGGTGGCAATTCGACCTTATCTCCTTCTTCTTCGTCTGAGATGGTTGGGTCAGGTTTTACGAGGTACAACCTATCGAATCTAACTTCGACCATATCTGCGCCTGCTAGGTTTGCACGTGCAGCTTCATCAGTCATTTCTTCGACGGTAGTGCCATCTAGTGCAACACATACTTTCGGGTCAGCCATGCTTCGGCGACCTGCCCTTCTTCATTAACGGTTGCGATTAGTTTTTCAAATTCGCATAAGGGAAAAATACTGGAAAATGACAAAATTCGCTGTTTTTTATTTTCCAAAAATAGCACGTTTTTTTGCCCTACTTTGACTATGTTCATATACCCCCTTTGGTACCATTATTTTTGAGTGAAGGAGACTCGTCATAAATCGTCCGACTGAGGGGAAATTTTACTATAATTTTTAGACAATTTTCAGATCCCAGGGAAAGACACAATCTTAGAGAAAAATAAGCAAGTTTATGTCGAAAATTCCTAACAAAAATTTGATTGATTGAGGTGAGTCGATGACAGATGATTACAGTGCACAAAGCATTCAGGTGTTAGAAGGACTTGAGGCTGTCCGAAAAAGGCCTGGAATGTATCTTGGAGATCCTCACGATGGTTCTGCTTTACATCATTGCATTTGGGAAGTTGTAGACAACTCTGTAGACGAACATTTAGCAGGTCACACAAACCTTGTAGAGGTGGGGCTAAATCTAGACGGTTCACTTTCCGTAAGGGATTATGGGAGAGGGATTCCAGTAGACTTACACGAAGAATTTGGCATATCTGCAGCAGAGGTCATCATGACAAAACTCCACGCAGGTGGCAAATTCGATAACAGCTCATACAAGGTATCTGGTGGTCTTCATGGCGTTGGTGTGTCTGCCGTGAATGCCGTCTCAGAGTGGATGGAAGTAACCATTCATCGAGGCGGCACCGTATACCACCAGAGGTACGAAGCGGGTGTCCCTGTGAGTCCTTTGAACGAAGTTGGTACTTGTGACGATACAGGAACCCTAATCGTATTCAAACCGGATTTGGGAATTTTCACAAATATCACTGAATTTGATTTCGACCAAATCGATACAAGGCTAAAGGAAACATCCTTCCTGAACGCTGGACTCAAAATTGAGATTACCGATGCAAGGTCAGAAGAGCCACATGTAAGCAGTCATCACTACGAAGGCGGATTGTCAGAATATGTGTCACAAATCAATTCGTCAAGGGAAATTCTCCATCCTACAGTTATTCAAATCTCAGGGGAGAAAGAAGTAGAAAAAGGCACGGTTACAGTAGATTTAGCCCTTCAGTGGTCTAACGCATTTAGTGAATCGATTAGGTGTTACACCAACATCATTCGCAACAAAGACGGTGGAACTCACATGTCTGGTCTGCGAACAGCACTAACTAGTTGTTTGAACTCGTATGCCAAGAAGAAAAACATGCTCAAGGGCGAGGCATTATCCGGTGACGATGTCAGAGAAGGGTTAGCAGCTATTGTAAGCGTAAAACACCCAGACCCATCTTTTTCTTCTCAGACAAAGGATAAGTTGGTCAGCAGCGAGGTTACAGGAGTTGTACAGACAGTCGTTTACGAGAAATTGGGCGAATTCTTTGAAGAAAACCCGTCTGTCGCAAAGGCAATTATCGAAAAGGCCCTCCTTGCTTCCAAGGCCAGGAAAGCCGCACAGAAGGCTCGTGAGTTGACAAGGAGAAAGGGTGTTCTCGAGGGTGGAGGATTGCCAGGAAAGTTGGCAGATTGCCAGTCCAGAGATCCTAGTGAATGTGAGGTATATCTCGTAGAAGGTGATTCAGCGGGCGGTTCAGCTAAAACCGGTCGTGACCGCCGTATACAAGCGATTCTGCCTCTACGTGGTAAAATCCTCAATGTAGAGAGGCAGAAACACAATCTTGTGAAAGTATTCCAAAATCAAGAAATTCAGACAATTATCAGAGCACTTGGCGCTGGGGTTGGAAACAATCCTGATGATGAGGGCTCATTCGACCCATCAAAACTTCGATATTCTAAGATTATCATTATGACCGACGCGGATATCGATGGTGCACACATTCGAACTCTGATGCTGACATTCTTGTGGAGATTCATGCGTCCTGCTATCACAGAAGGTCACGTTTACATCGCACAGCCACCTCTATTCCAGTTGACTAAAGGTCGTGTCAGTAAGTATGCCTTCTCTGATGAAGAGAGAGACATCATAATCGATGAACTGAGGGGAGATAATCCCAATGCAAAAATCGGTGTTCAGAGATACAAGGGTCTTGGTGAAATGAATCCAGAACAGTTGTGGAATACCACAATGAATCCTGAAAATCGAACTATGTTGAAAGTTACAGTGAAGGACGCCGAAGAATCAGACCGCATGTTCGAGATTCTGATGGGAGAAGATGTTCCTGATAGAAGAGCGTTTATTGAACGCCATGCAAAGGAGGTGACCAACCTTGACATCTGATGAGATTGAAGATATAGAAGACGACGCAGGAATGCCTGACGCTAGTTTGCTAAACCGCTCTTTGAATGAAGAGATGAAAAATTCGTACATCAATTACGCAATGTCCGTCATTATCGGAAGAGCGTTACCAGATGCGAGAGACGGCTTGAAACCTGTACACAGAAGAGTTCTGTATGGTATGCACGAAGGTGGACACACCTCAGACAAGAAATTCAGCAAATCTGCTCGTTCTGTTGGAGAAGTAATGGGTAAGTATCACCCTCACGGTGACCAATCAATCTACGACACCATGGTTAGAATGGCACAGGAATTCTCATTGAGATATCCTTTGGTCGACGGGCAAGGAAACTTCGGTTCAATCGACGGCGATCCACCTGCAGCCATGCGTTATACAGAGAGCAGGCTGGATAAAATCTCAAAGCACATGCTTGAAGATATCGACAAAGATACAGTTGATTTCCAACCGAACTTCGACGATTCTGAACAAGAACCTACAGTTCTACCTTCACGACTCCCTAACTTACTCTTGAACGGAAGCGATGGTATTGCGGTAGGAATGGCAACCCGTATTCCACCACACAACCTAACAGAAGTGTCCGGCGCTGTTCGACTTCATGTAGAGACTATCTTGGAGGAAGGAGAAGAGAATTCAGGGATGCCCGACTTGTCTATAGAACAATACATGGAACACGTAAAAGGCCCAGATTTCCCAACCGGGGCATCCATTCACGGCATAGATGGAATCTATGACATGTATTCATCTGGAAAGGGAAGATTCCACGTGCGCTCAAAGTGTGATGTGTATGATGATGCTAAGGGCAAGAGAATCGTAATTCACGAGATTCCTTACCAGGTAAAGAAGGCAGACATGCTAGTTCAAATCGCTGACTTGGTGACCAAGGGCACAGTAATCGGTATCAGAGATATTCGCGATGAATCTTCGAAAGAAGGAATCAGAGTTGTTATCGAGGTCAAGAATAACGCAGACCCACATGCTGTCTTGAACCAGTTGTTCAAGTCGAGCAGGCTTCAGGAGTCATACTCTGCAAATATGATGGGAATTTTGGACGGTAGGCCAGTATTGCTCACCTTGCCAGTTATGCTACATACCTATGTCCAGCACAGAGAATCAGTTATCGAAAGAAGAGCGATTTACGACCTTGGAAAAGCAGAGGCTAGAGCCCATATTTTGGAAGGATTGGTAAAGGCTCAAGACAGAATTGACGATGTAATCGCTGTAGGAAAGGGCAGTTCAAGTAGAGAACAGTTCGAGTCAGTACTCCAAGGAAACGAAATGTTCCCCGGTATCGAAGCATTCAGTTTCACAGAAGCACAATCTAAAGCTATTGCAGAACGCAGATTATACCAACTCAGTCGTTTAGATGTAGAAAAGGTGCAGAATGAATATGACGAGTTACAAATCAAGATTACAGATTTGAAAGACATAATTGCTTCAAGGTCAAGGCGTTTAGACATTCTTCTAACTGAAATGGATGCTATGGTTGAGAAACATGGCGATGAGCGCCGCTCACACATCGATCCAATGCCACTTTCGATGGACAGGGAAGACCTAATCGAAGAAAGAGCAATTGTAATCACTTTGAGTGAGGACAACTACATCCGACATACGCCTGTTGACACTTTCAGGACCCAAAACCGTGGAGGTAAAGGTCTGAAGGGTGTGACTACAAAATCAGAGGATACGCCGCAACTAATTCTTTCCTGCTTCAGTAAGGATAGACTTCTCATCTTTACAGACCAAGGTAGAGTGTACGGATTGAAAGCCTGGGAAACTCCCGAAGGCAGCAGATTGTCTAGAGGTACACACATCAGGAATTTGTTAGAGAACATCAGAGACGAAGAAAACATAGTTTCCATATTGCCTCTTTCGAAGGTAATTTTGGAGAATCCCGAGGGTCAATTCTTGATGTTTGCAACGAAGATGGGTCTAATCAAGAAGACATCTCTAGCAGAATATGTCAGAATTAATCGAAATGGAAAGTATGCTTTACGCTTCAAGAAGGAAGGAGATTCGCTTGTTAACGTAAGGTCTGCTACCGATGAACACGACATTGTAATGATTTCAACAACAGGATACGCCTCTAGATTCAAGTGTTCTGCAATCAGAGCATCAGGTAGAGTATCAGGAGGTGTTTACGGAATCAAGGTTGGAGATAGAAAGGGCTCCGGCGGTGGATTCGTAGCAGGTATGGTCTCAATCAATAACTCTGAAACTCAGATTCTAACTCTCTCTAAGTACGGTATGGGTAAGAGAAGTACAATCGGAACCGGAGACAGAGTTCCAATTCTCGATGAAGATGGAAATCAGAAGATGACCGAATCCGGTGAGCCTAGGTTTACTACCGATGGATACAGACAAACACGTCCTGGTGCAAAAGGTGTCAGGACTATGAAGTTAGACGAAGAATTTGATGACATGATAATTAGTGTCAGAAAGATTCCAAACCCAGATGACCATCTATTCCTGTTGACAAAGAAGGGAATGATGATTAGAACCGAGGTTTCTCAGACCAAGAGAACCACCGGAAAAGCTACCAGAGGTACTCGAGTAATGGAGTTGAGAAACAAGGCAAAGGATGGCTACGACGATGAAGTTATTTTCAGCGCTCGCCTTCCATCTGAATTGATTGAATCCAACAAAGAAAACGCTGAGGAAGAGTTTGACCTAATCGACCAAAACCAAGACGGTGTTATCGATAAGGAAGAATATCTTGCAGCGGTTGAGTCTGGAATACTCAATGAAGAGGAATGACCAATTTTCCGACGGTTTCAAACGCTAACCGCATTTGTAGCGGAGCAAGCGAGCCTCTGAGGGTGATAAAATGGATGAACAAAATCTAATCTATGACTGGAATGTTGTTGACTATGAATATTCAAGAAACCCAGCCAACCATCCTCATGGAGTATGGTTCGATGATGAAACCTTGAGAGATGGTTTACAGAGCCCTAGCGCATTGAACCCTTCAATCGATCAGAAGATCGAATTACTCACCTACATGGAAAAACTAGGGATTCAGAAAGTGGACCTAGGGTTGCCTGGCGCTGGACCGTTCCACAGAGAACACATTGATGCAATGCTGACTCACATCAAAGCAAATGACTTCCAAATACGCCCAGGTGCAGCGGTTAGAACCTTGATGAATGATATTGAACCCCTAGTCGAAATGCAAGCAAAGCATGAGATGGAAATCCAAGCAAGTGCGTTCCTAGGGACAAGTCCAATTCGTCAATTTACTGAAGGTTGGACAATGGAAAAACTAGTTTCTACTATGGAAAAAGCGGTTTCATACGCAGTTGACAACGATATTCCTGTTATGTTTGTAACAGAAGATACAACACGCTCAAAACCAGAGGATGTCAAACTGATTTATCAGAGGGCTATGGAGTTAGGTGTTCGAAGGTTGTGCATCTGCGATACATGTGGTCACGTAACTCCTAACGGTGTGAAGCAGTTACTGTCTTTCATCGATGAAGAAGTAATCAAAGACGCAGGGTACAAACGCAGCGACATTGAGGTTAATTGGCACGGTCACCAAGACAGAGGTCTTGGAGTGGCAAATAATCTAGCAGCTGTTGAAGCAGGGGCGGATGTTGTTCATGGTACTGCACTAGGGGTTGGAGAAAGGGCTGGAAATGCTCCCTTGGACCAAACTCTAGTCAATTTGTCACTAATGGGTGTTATCAACAACGATCTATCTTTACTAAGTGAGTACGTTCAAAAAGCGAATGAATACATCCAGGTTCCTTTGCCTAGAAACTACCCGGTTTTCGGCCAGGATGCATTTGAAACCGGTACCGGTGTTCACGCAAGCGCTGTAATCAAAGCGATTCGAAAAGGAGACATGTGGCTTGCTGACAGGGTCTACAGCGGTGTTCCAGCAGGCGATTTCGGTCTAGAGCAAGTAATCAGAATAGGCCACATGTCTGGTCGCTCGAATATCATTCACTGGTTAGAGAGCAACGGTATGGAAGCAACTGACGAACTGGTAAGCCACCTATTTGAGGTTGCAAAAAGCCAACCAAGAAACATGGAAGAGCATGAAATTAGGGAAGCAATCGCTGCTTTCCAGGCCTGATTAGGCAGCTTCTTCTTGTTCAGTGTCTTCAGC
Organism: Candidatus Poseidoniaceae archaeon; assembly: GCA_049606035.1. Lineage (GTDB taxonomy): Archaea > Thermoplasmatota > Poseidoniia > Poseidoniales > Poseidoniaceae > MGIIa-K1. The sequence continues at coordinate 30,733 of JBMYVD010000005.1, forward strand.
GTTGATTTGTTTCCACTCAGCATCAACTGAGCCACCGGACCATTCGCCTTCAACTTCGATTTCGACCATTTCGTCTTCTTCTCGCCAAATAGCTTCACCTTGGCTACCATTTACAATCAGCATGCCTCTGTCGTCCATTTGGGTCTTTAAGAGTTCAATGTGTTTTGTAACCGGAAGGAAATGTCCCACAGGATTACCGGCTGTCACGAACGGGTTGGTTGCGGTGCAAATCATCAAACCATCTTCTGGTGCTACGATGTCTACAGATAATCCTGGGCTTCCAGGGTCTGAAATCGTTGCAATGACGTCTCCTTTTGTCACAATGCTGCCTGGCCCAACAAACATGTCGAGAAGACCTCCTTCTCCAGCGCGTAGCCAAGTCGATCCTCCCGCATTCAACCTGAATCTTGGCCTTGTCGGATTTTTTGGAATGACTTTGAGTGATTTCAGTACGTTAAGACAACCTTCAACAGCAACCTTAACAGCCACCTGGTCTAACTGATTTGCTTCTCCACCCTCGTAGGTTACAGCAGCAATATCCATTCCATTCGCAACACGTCTCAAACTACCTTTTGGAGGTCTGCTGTCGAGGACAACTTCTATCCCGAAGGCCTTTGCTAAAAGGTAGGATTCTGGATGAGATAGGTCTCCTCTAATTTGAGGCATATTGGACCTACCAACCGCAGCGCTGTGAAGGTCGATAATTACATCAGAATCATCTATCAAATTCTTTTTGACAGTGCTAGCAACTCTGGAGGTAGTACTACCTTTAGATAGGCCGGGAAACGCTCTATTGAGGTCTCTTCCATCAGGAAAATATCTGGACTTTGAACGATAACCTGGCAAGTTTATGACAGGAACAATCCTAACTGTACCAGCCATTGATTGCGGGTCTAATTCCCCACCCGGTTCAGTGAACTTTGAAGATAGTAAGTTTGTGCAAGCACTTGGCCCAGTTAACTCATCACCGTGGGTTGCTCCTATTATTGTAATCACTGGCCCCGGTCTAACCCCATGGAAAATTGTAACAGGAATTGGCCACGAATCTCCCATGTCCACATCAAGTAGTGGCATCATGATGGTCCTCATTTCTCCAGTTTTGATTCTCTTTCTTAGGAATCTGATATCATTCCAATCAGAAGCTCTGTCCCAGTCTGGTCTCGCTTCTGACTCGTGCTCATCGAGCGCTTTTTTTATTGCCAGACGCCTAGTTTTAGGAAGTTCATTTGCGACTCTTACACGTCGCTTCTTCCCGGCCATGCTAGTCCATCAAACGAGAGGACATCAAGATGATGGATGCGAATAGCAAATCAACCCCCTTTGATAGTGTACACACATGGAGCCGGGAGTTCAGCGCCAGTATGCGCCCACCTCGATTTGTTTTGGATGCGGGCCAGCAAACGAAAAGGGATTACAGATCGATTCTCATAGATGTTCTGAAGGCTTAGAACTCAGGTTTACTCCATCTGAAGAGCATCAAGCGTTCCCAGGTATGATCAATGGGGGGATTATTGGCAGTCTGCTTGATTGCCATGGTAATTGGGCTGCTGCAATCGCTTTGATGGATCAATCAGGGTTGGATGAACCACCTTGTACTGTAACCGCTACCTATTCTGTATCACTAAGGAGGCCAACTCCTGCAGGAGTAGAATTGCATGTTCTAGCAGAAGTTGAAGAATTATTTGAGGATAGAGCGAAAATAAAGATGACACTCAAAGCAGAAGACAAGGTCTGTGCAACAGGTAGCGGTTTGTTTGTAGCGGTTAAGGAAGGCCATCCTGCTTACCATCGGTGGTCTTGAATGGTCAAACCAAACAACGATCAATTGAGAGAATTGACAGAATTACGTAAGTTTGTAATTGAAGTCATGACATCGATGGGTGTTTGGAGTGAAGAACTACTTACTAAGTTGACTAATATCGATTTAGGAGTGTTGAGGAAAAATGCTACACAACGTCATGGGGTAACGAGATGGCGCCAAGGAATTAGAAATCCTACAATGCCAGAAGAAGTCAAAGTTATCGAATTGCATCCAAGACTACTTTCCTCTGAATGGAAACCGTATGCTGCTTGGGTTTTGCATCACGAATTCGTCCATGCTCTAGGTTACACCGCTCATGACTCGACATTCCGTTCACTAGAGCGATTGTGGCCTAGCAAAGAGGCTTCCACTATGGGAGTGAAATTCACAGAATCACTACGAAAAGAGAAAGCAAAGTGGTTATGGGTTTGTGATAAATGCAAGAAAGAATACCCTCGCCAAAAGAAAGCAATGGGGAAATACATGTGTAAATCCTGCAGACAGGTTTTACGAGATGTGCCCATAAATGCGTCACAGTGATTAGTACACCACTTAGACAACATAACATGCGGAGCAAAGTTACAGTCTTGCTCCTGCTTATTCTTTGCATCCCAAATGTCAGTGCAGCCATTGATTCAGAGGATGATGGTGGGGAACTTTGGTTCTCATGTAACGACATCAACGATTGCTCTCTAACTGAATTTCATACTGGGGAAGAGAGTATTAGTGGTAGTGTGAACTCTGCTACTCCATTCTCTCCGTCAACTGTTTTTATTGAATTACCAATGACTCCTTCACAAACTGAAATCGCATTAATCCCTCAAGAGATCGATGAATTGCAGATTGATTTACGCTACCAAGATGACATTGTTGGTATTTCTCGACCGGACTTGGAAGTAACTATCATCATTGCACAGTCTACGACTGTAATCGAATTCCAAGGTGATTCTAATCCTGCAGATGGTATGCAGGGTGCGTATAAGGTAAACGATGAGCCACTGAATCTTGCTGGTGACCGACTATTGTGGGCAGGGGAAGAAATCAGAATTTTACTACAGTTTGAAGTCGAGAGACCAGGGACTTGGCAATTGAATCTTAGGGGTTCTTCTTACATGTTCCTAGACATAATTTGGTCAGAAGATGCCGATTCTCGAGATGTCGATGAACCATCTTCATATGCATCTCCTCGCAAAACAGAACTGGATACAGTTCACTATGGTGCGTTGGTGGAAGACGATTGGGATTGCTGGTCTTTCGATGTGGAAAATCACGAAATAATGACTATAACAATCGAGTGGGAAGAGGTACCATCCGAGATAGAACAGAATCATGGTAGGCCCGATCTGATTTTACCGGATAACCGTCTTGCTCCTGCGCCGGAATTAGAAACAGAAGTAGTAAACGGCGTAACAAAGAGTACATGGAAGTGGAGAGCATTACCTGTTGGAGAGTACGATTTCTGTATCGGCGGTAAACTGAATTCGTTCCAGCCCTACAAATGGATCGGATTAATCGCATTCGAGAGCTTGGGCCCAACATCTCCCGATGGATTTGATTATTCTTCATGGGAATGGGAAGGTTATGGAATGAAGGCTGACCAATATGGGTCAGTAGAATTGGATGGAACATCCGGAGTTATGGTTCTAGTCCTATCATTCGCTATTTTGCTTGGTCTGGTAATTGAACTGAGGGCTGAAACAACATCCCGAGCGGTAAGATTCGGCATTTTTGTTCCCGGTGTTCTTGTTTTATTCCTAAGTGGAATAGTTTCGCCAATGTGGGCTATAGCAGGAGAAATGCCATCATCAGATGAGATGACTCTAGATGATTTAATTGAAAATCGCTTAGACCAAATTTGGCACGCATCTCACCCTAATGCTCCAGCCTCTTCGAAAGCTTTGCACGTTGGTTCAACATTCGGTATGTTGGATGGAGAGACGCTGTCTTTGAGATTGGTTGCTGATTCTGCTTGGCCTTTGGACGATGGAAGATGGCAACTCCACATTCCAGAATTTTATGAGTTAGATTTTGAATCAAAGATTTTTGCAAAGGTTGCAGAAAAATCAGAAACAAGTCCAGTGGATGATTTACTTGATTCTCATTCACGTTCGTTCATTCTTCTAGCAGCAAGAACCTTGATGTTGGATATACTAATGCTTGAGGCCTTGCTTGTTGTTGATGATTTACCCACTTCAAATGTTATTCATTTTGAAACAGAAATGGTCGAATCTAGAAAACTTGGTTCGATTCAGGAACCTGCGTGGGGTACAAGGCCATCAGACGTACCTGAGGGAAGGTGGAGGCTTATGCAGGAAAACCTCTATCCAAACTTAGTCTCAATAGTTTTGCTGGATGGGATTAAGGATGATTTAGAATTCAGGATTAAGATAGATAATGAAATAAGTCACAGTTTGATGTATTCCTCAAATTCAGTGAAACCATCAGAACCACTGCTTGAATCACAATACGTTTGGGTAATTGCAGGAATTGCCCTGATATTGCTAGGTATTGGAATTGAAAATAAACGCAGAACTAATGCGAAGAATATTCTAAACCAGTTTGCTTTAGAAAACAAATGGGATTAATCATCTAAACTCTTGAGAATCTTTTCGACCTCTTCAGTGATTTCACCACTTTCTAGTGCCTTGTTTAATTTGTTCTTCTTTGCCTTAGATAGTCCTTCAGCAGCATTCACGATCATTACTTTCTCATCATCTGTGACCTTGCCATCAGCAAGAGCGGACTTTATTGCACTCTTTACAGCCATCTTTGCAGCGTCTTCATCACTTATTCCCAGGGCGGTTTGAATCGCCTTCAATTCTTCAAGTTCCTTGTCAGTAATCACACCATCAGCGAAAGCGTTCTCATATTCTTTGACTAGGAACTCTGTATAGGCATCAGGGTTTAGGATAACATCTCTGATTAAACCATAATCGATGCTGCCTTGTTTTGAGCCCATCTCCAGCAAAACAATCGACTTTCTGACTTCCTTAATTGCCATGTCTTTCAATCCATGCGCTGCCCAAATTATACCTGAAACCGTAACCGCTGCTGCGAACCATCTCATTACATCAGGGTCTACAAGATTGCCAGGCGAAATTAACTGGAAAATTCCAATCATGGCCATCAGCGAGCCTGCTATGACTTCAAACCAGTCATTCAAATCCGCTTCATCATCGAATACTGAAAGTCTCTCGTCAACCAAAGCATCGTTGCTGCCCATGATGCACGCACGCACAAAATAGGACTTAGCAGTGTCGGCTAATCAATCGCTTACCTTTTGGACTATTGACACTTCAAACAACCATGGGTGAACCGGAGAGGTCTGTTTCAAATCTCGGTTTGCCCGCTGACTTCACAAATTTCATCAAACAAGATTGGGGTATCGATACATTGCATCCACCACAAGCAGATGCCATGCCTTCAATCCTTCAAGGAAAGAACACCATGGTGTGTATACCGACTGCTAGCGGAAAGAGTTTGGTAGCATATATGGGAATCGTCAACCAATTATTGAACGTTAATCCGGGTTCAAGAGGAATATACATAGTTCCATTGAAGGCACTAGCAACAGAGAAATTGGAAGAACTAAAGCAACTTGGTGAAAGCCTTGGGCTAAAAATCGGATTGGGAATTGGAGACGCACCGAGTGAATCCAGACAAATCGATGATTGTGATATTCTTGTATGCACTAGTGAAAAATTAGATTCTCTAATGCGTTCCAAGGCAGAAGTTTTGCGAAGGGTTTCCGTCGTTGTTGCAGATGAGTTCCATCTCCTAAACGACAGCCACAGAGGACCTACTATGGAAATTAATCTGGCTAGAATCAGGCACTTATTGCCAGATGCTCAAATAATCACATTATCTGCTACGGTTGGGAACTCTCAAGATTTGGCAGATTGGCTCAATAGCGATTTGGTAGTTTCTGAATGGAGGCCAGTCAGTCTCGAGTATGCTACACTGGCTGAATTGGATTTAGAGCCAAGGGCCATTCAAAAAAGTGAATTCTCATCAAGTTCAAACTTGGGGCCACCGAGGACTCTCAATGGTCCCAAATCACATATTGCTTGGGCTGCTTTGAGCGATGTGTACGAAGACGGTGGTCAGCTACTGGTGTTTGTATCCTCAAGAAGATCTGCCCAATCTGAAGCAAAGAAGTTAGGTCAACGCATGGAGAAGTATCTACAAAAAAACAATCCTGAAGTATTGCCGAAACTGAAAGACCTGTCTCAACGCTTAGCAAGGTCTTCTAACTCAGCAATGGGTGATACACTAGCAGAGTGTGTGAAAGGTGGGGTCGCCTTCCATCATGCTGGTCTAATGCACGCTCAACGCACAGAAATCGAAAATGCGTTCAAAGAACGATTACTGTACTGTCTCAGCGCAACTCCTACCCTAGCAGCAGGAGTTAATCTCCCTGCTAGACGAGTACTTGTTAGAGATTTGAAACGGTTTGATGACGGCATGAGCCGGCTATTACCTGTAATGGAAGTTAAGCAGATGCTTGGAAGAGCCGGTCGTCCAAGATACGACCCAGTCGGTCAGGCTTGGTTAGCGTGCAAAGGTGGTGACCCAAGACAAATGGCCGACGAAATCGCAGACCGCTACATACACGGCCCAGTTGAAGATATCACTTCTAAATTAGCTGCAGAACCTGCAATGCGTTTTCATCTTCTCTCGTCCATTGCTACAGGCGGACTCCAGACACGAAGGGCGATTGGTGAGTTCTTTGCTGGTACTTATCTTGGTCACACTCAAACCAATTCATACCTCCAAGAAACAATCGACTCCATGCTTAGATGGTTGGTTGAAAAGAGGTTTATTCGAAGGACAAATATTGGGGTGGAAGAAGAAGACTGGGATGATGAATTACCTTCTTGGGTCGATGCTGCTCAATCAGCATCTGGGGTTACAATGGCCAAGAAGAAATCTATAGAGCCCGCAGAAGCAACCTTTGGATTTCAGAGAGCATCAAGAATTTCGGTTCAGACCTCGGATTCACTTGAAATCGAGGCAATGGACAATGAATACGAGGCAACTCCGATGGGTGAAAGGGTAGCTCAATTGTATATCGACCCACTCTCTGCCGACATATTGCTTGAAGGCTTGCGTCGAGCAGTTAGGAGAATTGTTCGTAACACACTTCCAGTGACCAGTTTCTCACTTTGTCATCTAGTCGCAGCAACTCCCGATTTTATTTCACTTTGGCCTAAATCAAAGGAACTTGAATTTGGAAGCGATTTGAGACAAAAAGCAGCAATTGTTGAGGATGAATTATTGATTGAAAGTCCGATTGATGAAAGGGCTATGGGAATGGTCAAGAGTGCTTGGTGTACGGAATTTTGGTACGAAGAGAAAGACTTGAGGGACATTGAAAAAGAATTGGGTGTAACTCCTGGTGATGTATATTCTCGAACAGATTTGATGGGATGGCTTTTACTTGCTGCTAGGGAAATATTGCTTAGAGACGATGTATTTGCCGATGAACATCTAGGTTATGTTGCAGATTTGGCAGGATTACTTGAATTAACAAGGGCTAGAGTACGAGCAGGCTGCAAAGAGGATCTACTACAACTTGTACAGGTTAGAAACGTTGGAAGAAATAGAGCGAGAACCCTCTCGGAAATGGGAATTAGAACCCCTGCGGACTTACTTGCAATGTCTGGAAAGGAATTAGACAAACTAAAGTCGAAGCGCGGTTGGGGTCCAATCTTAGTAGAGAGAATACTCGATTCTGTGAAGAAAATTTCATCAAAACACGAAGCTAAGCAATCTCGAAGCGATGATGAACCTCTGCCTGGAGAGCGTCAGGGTTGAAATTGTGAATGCTTTCCGGCAATTGTGTCCCCGCCAGCATTTCCATGCAAGAGAGTAGTTCTTAGCGAGCCTTGCGTTGACCCAAGGGCGCTTGCTATGGCGTGGATAGAGAATAGAGAATCGGAGAATTGGGCGCTCATCAGCGGCACATGTCTTGCGAGTGATGTTCATGGCTGGGTCGCTCATGAAGTTCTGATGCGAAATAAAGAACGGGGTAAAATGAAATCAAATTCACTTGATGGTGAGTTTATCAGGCTACTATCAGGCACACATCATATTGCTACTAGTTTCAAAAGAGCAGGTCTGTGTGAAGGCGATGAAACAGCTTGGATAGTAGATCTGTCATGCGAACAATCTGTAGAGAAGTTCACTCTACACGCTGAAAAGATGAACTTTGAAATCATTGATGAGCGACCAAATATGTCAATTTTTGATGCAGCAAGAATGGGTATTGAGGGAGATGCATCAGAGGATGCTGCAATTGGACATATCCACCTCTCTGATTTACGCTAGAACTCGTAAATGTGAAAGAGCCCCGACTGCACCGGGTATCCATGGTGGTCGCAACTCGACAATCAGATTCGATGTTCTCTAGTGGGAGATTACTAGATGAAGACAAAATAAACAAGGCACTGAACAATGCTTCAGAGTTAGGTGCAGAATATGCAGAGATAAGATTAGTCAGTCAAACCACCAACACGGCTTCTCTCAAAGATGGAAAACTGGAGCGTGCAATTCCCGGCCAAGAAATAGGCGTGACAATGAGGATACTTGCCGATGGTGCTTGGGGAGTACATTCAACTAGCGACATTTCATCAATTCCTGAGCAGGTTGGGCCAACACTAAGATTAGCAAAAGCTGTTGCTGCACGTCGCTCTTCATCACAACTTCCAGTTGGATTAGCAGAAGTTCCAATTATCGAGGACGTAACACACTGGAGAAGTGTGAAAGATGTACGTGATACGGATTTAGATACAAGAATCGAGATGATGCTGGCTATCGATAATGAAGCAAAAGACCATGAGCACATCGTATCCACTTCTACTGGTTGGTCGGATGAACACATTCACACCGAATTGATGACTACTGAAGGAATGAACAGAGTTTGGTCTTTCCAAAGGAGCCTAATCAATGGCATGGTCACAGCACGAGATGGCTCTGACGTTGTCTCCTATAGAATGAGGCATGGTGGCGAAGGCGGACTCGAAGTAATCGAGTCATGCGACCTTGGAGAAATGGGTAGAAATGCAAGAATTTCAGCATTAAGGCTATTGAAGGCTGAAAGAGCCCCATCTGGCAAAATGCCGTTAGTAGCGGATAGAGATCTTACAGGAGTATACATCCACGAAGCTTTGGGACATCCTTGTGAAGCCGACTTAGTAGCTGCTGGGGACTCATGTTTGGAGGGAAGACTTGGCCAAACAATCGGCTCAGAAATCTGCACTGTCGTTGATGATCCAACTATGCGTGGAGGCTATGGGTGCTATCCTGTTGACGATGAGGGAGTTAACACAAGGCCGAAGAACCTAATTGTAAATGGAGTACTAACCGAGTATCTCAATCACAGAGAGACCGCACACAGATACGATTTAGACCCTAATGGAGGAGCCAGAGCACAAGATGGATTACACCACCCGCTAGTAAGAATGTCCAACACTGTGATTCAAGGTGGGACTCACAAGGACCTTGATGAATTGATTGAAGATATCGAATTCGGAGTATATGCTTGTGGTAGTAGAGGCGGCCAGGTAGATACTGGTAGAGGCTCATTCCAATTCGCAGCACAAGAAGCATGGATTATTGAAAATGGTTCACTTTCACGTCCAGTGAAGGATGTCAGCGTTTCGGGAATGACCCTTGAAATTTTGAAGAATGTCGATGGCTTAACTCGAGACGCATTCCTTGGTGCACCAGGTTTCTGCGGTAAAGGCCAAACCGTTCCAGTCGGTGATGGCGGTCCGCTAATGAGAATTAGGGAAGCATTGGTGGGATGATATGATTCCAGATGATGCAGTTGAACGCTTGATGGATTCAGCGCTAGAGATAGGAAAAGCCTGTGATAGTGAAGGAATTTCTCAGTGGGAGATATTTGCTTCGCAAGGATATGGCCACTCTCTTGATATCGAAGCTGGTAAGATTTCCATGGCTTCAGGCGGTGGCGAAGGTGGATTCGGAATTCGAATTGTAGAGGATGGAAGATATGGTTTTGCTCACTTGGTTGACCCTTCCTCAGCATCGCATGCAATAGGGCAAGCAATCAGCATTGCAAGGAAATCTCCTTCGATTGAAGGCTTTGAATTACCTGGTAATCATTCTGCTACAAGCGTTGGTGGAATGAAGGATAAAGCAATTCTAGACATGGGCCCAGAAGACCTCTTGGCACAAGGTGACCAGGTGCTTACTAGGGTCTCTGAACTAGATTCTAGGGCTGTTGCTGTGGGCGGTGGAGTAGGAGTAGGTGCTGGTGCAGGTGCTATTGTTACGAGTTCGGGAATCGAAGATGGAGGAGTCTACACTTCACATGGAATCGGGATTCATGTTTCAATAGATGAGAATGACCAACTAACATCCTCATATGAAGGAGAATCATCCAGAACTCTTCTCAAAGATTTGACCGCATGTGTTGACAAAGCGGTTCACTGGTCCCAAATCACTCGTGAAAAGGTTTCAGGAAAAGGTACACAAGACTGTCCAGTGTTGATGACATCTGACGGTTTTTCTCCTCTATTCTCAGTAGTTGTCCCATCTGCAATCAAAGGAGAAAGACTTGCAAGGGGAGAGTCTTTCTGGTCTGGAAAAATGAACGAACTTGTGATTGCTGACCACCTTTCTCTAGTCGACGACGGCCTAATGGAAGGTGGAATGTCATCTGGTTCGAGGGATGATGAGGGTGTTCCAAGCAAAACTCAAACAATAGTTGATTCCGGTAGATTGACAGGTGAATTATGGTCTACGAGAGATGCTGCAAAACTAGTCTCTGAAGGGAAGGTGGATTCTGCGCACACAACAGGTTCCGCATCAAGGGGAGGTCACACAGCACCTCCAATTTGCGGATGTAGTGATCTGATTCTATCCTCGTCTGCAAAAACTCACTCAAGAGACCGTCTTGTCGAAGAGATGGAAGAAGGGTATGTTGTCCACAGCGTCATGGGCGCACATACTGCAAATCCAACTAGTGGGGACTTTTCTGTAACCACCTCTACGATTTTACGAGTCGAAGGTGGCGAGGTAATTGGAGCACTATCGCAAGCTGGCTTTTCCGGAAATATGGCTAAGGCGCTATCCGGTAGGGTTGTATTAGGTGATTCGTCAATACGCAAGGGTTCATACAGCACCGGCTCAATGCATGTACCTGATGTGCTAATGATGGACGGTTTGAGAATTAATCCTGCTTGAGTAGTTTACTTTCACTTTGATGAAAATCTTGCAGACATCTTCATGAACCTTCTCCATTAGACATCTAACTCCACGGAGGTGAAAGGGAGTGTCCAATAGATTCAACCAACCAGCACGAAAGCCCAACCACCCGTCCTGCGACGGGCCAGAAATCGAAACTGACCGTCGAGGTGCCACACATGTCTGATTATGATGCGCACGTGGCCGAGGTCATCAATCAGGTCCCTGAAGCAGATCCTGAAAAAGTCGCAGAGGCTTTTGCAAGATACGAGAAGGACTTCTTGATTCCTCCAGAGGATGCAATGAGGTCAGTATTGAGAAGATTTCAATCTGATACAGGTACCCCTGCTCAGACTAATCAGCAATCCGGTGGTAGCCAAAGACAATCCCTGCCAATCAAGAAAGTAGAGAAGTTGTCAGACCTCTCAGGTGACGACAGAAATGTCGAGATTGAAGTCGAAGTTGTTACTCATAACCCTCGCACAACAATTGTGAGAGGAGAAGAAAAAATTGTCCCATATGGTTTGATTGAAGACCAGCCATGGTCAGAAGGCGGGGAAAGAACCAGATGGGAATACAAAGACTGGGGCAACAACCCAAACCTCGCCCCAGGCGCAGTAGTCAGACTAGAAGGAGTTTCTGTAAACGAGTATCAAGGCAAGATGTCCATAAACATCAACCAAGCAAGCAGAGTTGTAGTTTTACGCGAAGGGGTCAGAACGGTAACAACCCCTGGTGAACCTGTTGAGATTTCTAGCATCAAATCTGAAGGTAACGTCACTGTAGTTGGTCGTTTACTTGCAAGCAGAAACGATGTAATACATCGCAGGGATGGCTCTGGTTCTATAGACGTTGTAAGGGGTAGAATTGCTGACGATACTGGCGCAATAGGTTTTCTCTCATGGGAATCTTTCGATCATGAGGTTGGCTCACTCCTAAAGATAGAAAACGCTCAGGTAAACGTCTTCAGAGACACTCCGGAAATCAACATTGGTTCATCATCTAGAATCGAAATTTACCACGATTCGAATTTCGCATCGGCTGAAGAATTGGTGGCTAGATCTGTAAGTAAAATCGAGGACCTGAGAGACGGTTCGAGGGATGTAGAGATAGTGGTCGAAATCCAAAAAATGATTAGAAGAGATTTCCAAGGAAAGGATGGAGAATCTAAGAGCGTCTGGTCTGGAGATGTTGCTGACCCTACTGGTAAGTGCAGAACTTCGATGTGGGAAGAGCCACCATTCGACTTCGAATCGACCCCAGTAATTGTAAGAATCAAAGGTGCTAGGGTTAGGGCATGGCAAGGTGTACCAGACATCACCGTAGACAACAACTCGCAGATTGAAGTTCTCGCTGCTGCACCATGGGGCGAAGACATAGACCTTGCAAATAATTTCGTAAGCGTAGAATTGGATGAATTGGCCTCCGGTGCAAGTAGAGTTGGAATCTCAACACAAGGCACAATCGTGTCAATACGAGAGGATTCAGGAATCATATATCGATGTACTGAGTGTAGAAGAGTATTGAGAGAAGGAGAGTGTGCAACTCACGGGTCGCAGGAAGGAGATATGGATGTTAGGTTACGTTTAGTTCTTGACAATGGAAAATCTACGATTTCACTCATCGTTAACAAATCTGCAACCGAATCATTGCTTGGAATGAGCCAGGCTGATATTTCATCAAACGTCTCAGAAAATGGTAGCATGCAATTCATTCAAGATTTGAGAGAAAGGCTCCTTGGAAGAGAATTACTTTCTAACGGCAGAACGATTGTAGACGAACAAGGAGCGATGCTACTTTCAGATGACGTTGAATTAATTGAGTCTGATTCTGTTCTTGCAGCCTCTGAATTGCGCTCAAAATGGGGGGTGGTTTGATTGCAGCCTGCTAGAAGAATTAGAAGACAACCAGCGTGGCCAATGCTAGCATCAGAGTTCAGTGATTCAACACTTAACCAACAGGGTTCAGGAGAATTTGACCCGATGTTTATCATTACAAAACTCGGAGCTAAGGTCAACAGAGTTATTGTGGCTGGTATGCTTGAGAGATTAGACCCTCGAGAGACATCTAATGGCTCTACTTTGTGGCAAGGTCAACTAAGAGACCCTTCTGGTCTACACTTCTTCTCCGTTGGAGATTACGCTCCAGAATCCATGAGAGAGCTGACAATACAACTGTCATCTAGAATTGAAGATGGAGAGTCAATAATGCTACTAATGACTGCGAAGGCTCGATATTTCCAAAATGAAGAGGGTGCAGTATACACCAGTTTACGCCCCGAAGAAGCAGCAATCGTTACACGAGAGGTTTACAGAAACTGGTTAGTCAGTGCGTGCAAAGGTATGCTAGAGAGAATGGACATGCAAGAAAAGGCGATTTCTCTCGAGAAAACAACCAATGCATTAGCAGCAGCAGGTGTCCCAGAAAACATGAGAGAAGGCTTACTATTGGCCGGTGAGCACTATGGTGAGATAGATACAGAACCATATCGTTTGAACATCATGAACGCTCTAGATATTGCCGAAGATAAGGTGCCGTCATTCACTCCAAACAACCCACCCAAAACTCAGGCTAGTTTAGAGGTAGATGAACAGGAAAGCACTCAAGAAGAGGCACCAGAATCAGATGATCAAGTTGATCTTAACCAAGTTCTACTCGATTTAATTTCCAGATTAGACCAAGGCGAGGGAGTGGATTTCGACACACTACTCTCAAACGCCGCCGCTAGAGGTCACGATAGAGACGCATCCGAGGCGGCGCTGGATGACTTGACTGAGGATGGCTCTGTGCACGAACCAAGATTTGGTTGGTTTAAGATTACAAATTAATCTCGATTTCCAACAGGTTCAAGTTCCATTCGCGTTCTCGCTTGGAATAGGTGAGCCCATGGCAGGAACAGATTTCTTCATTCGACCGGCAAGTGGTACTTCAAGTTCTGATTGGTTGAGACTACCAAATGCAGACATCAGCGTCTCGATTTCCAGAAGAATCACTAGAACAGTTCTTCACGGCGGAGAAGGAGATGATTTGGTTGACGAAGGTGCCGAATCAGCGATTTATGTTGTAAAAGGAGAGATGGACTTTGAGGAATACAAGAAAATTCTGAAAATGTTCAGAAGCGGCCAACCTTACATTCACGACCCATTTGAGGAAAGGGATGTCAAGTGCGTATTTGGAAAAATTGAGTACGACGGCTCGACTAAAATATACAACTTTGAATTAATTGAAGATATTAGGTGAGTGATTTAATGCGTTCACTAGACGAATCCAGAGAAATTCTCTATGTGATTAGAACTTTAGATGTTCTAATGGGTTCCGGAGTCGGTCTTGAAGCTGCAATACACTCAATCTCTCAGGGTGGTTACGGAATTATATCCAAGGATTTTGAAGGATTAATGGAGAACATCAACAAAGGTCGCCCATTAGAGAAAGAACTTCGCGCCCTGTTGAAGAAAGCAGAAACCGATGGTTACAAGCGTGTGATTAACACGATGCTGAACAACGTCACTCAGAACACTGACATTATCGAAACCTTGAGGAAGCAAGGAGAGAGAATGGAAGAGACTAGGACAGAGAGTGTCAAGGAGTATATTGAGGAATTGGGAGGTGTGCCAGAAACCCTCCTATCAATCGGTATGATAGGTCCAATTATTCTGTCCATTCTAGGTATTGCACCACAACTAATGGAGGATGCAGAAGAATTGTTTGGTCCAATGGACCAGGGCATGATTATGAGTATTGTCAACGTAGGTTTGTTCCTAACTTTGTTGGGAATGGCAATGATTGGTCTCAAGGCCCACACTAAGGACCCGGGGTTGTGATCTATGCTATTCTCAATCCTTGAAATGTTTAGAAATGAACCTCTATTATTGTTCATCATCACACTAGGTGTTGCATGTGCTATTGGTGGAATACCTCCTATTTTGGAGAGAGTCCGCAGAAGAGGCATCGAGAACGATTTACCTGCAATGCTCGAAGCCCTTTCAGATTCTCTTGGAGCAGGACTCGGTCTACAACAAGCCATGATGGCAGAAGCCGATAGAAACACTGGAACACTTGGAAAACTCTTGAAAGAAACCTTGGCTGAAAGCCACGCATCTTCTTTTGATGCAGCTCTTGCAAGTTTCGCAACAAAATCTCGTTCCTCACAAGTTCAAAGGGTAATGCACCTAATGTCGACCGCTATAGAACAAGATGCACCTCTCCAAAACATTCTTGCAGATATGTCAAGAGATTACGAGAGACTCAATGACTTGATGAACCGTAGAGAGTCAGATTTGATGGGACGCTCAATCCTTATCATCATGTTTGTTTCAGTTGGGCTACCTTTCCTAATCGCATTCATAGTTGGACTATTCGCACCGAGGACTCAGGGCTTTCAACTCGAGTCATTTAATTCTTCATTTACACTGTTCTTTGGAGCAGCATCCTTTGTTGCTATCTCTGTAAGCGGAAGAATGCTTGGAAGAATGCGCTCAGCCCTTTGGTGGGCACCATTGTGGATGGCGGTCTCTATGTCGATTTATCACGTCGGAGTCTTGGTAATTGGAGGTTAGAAAATGGAGCAAATTTTGGAGCAATATGGAAGAGTTACTGTTTACATGGAACCAAATCATCCCTCACCGATGTATCACGTTGACGGAGGAGTTGAACCAAATCCTTACGGTAATCTTGCAGTACTACTCGAAGATGACAATCTAGAAGAGATAATGTACAACGGTGGAGCTCAGTGTGTCAAAGTAGCACACAGGGACCACGGAATGTGTAGGACCAATGTATGGGTAGATGACCAGCAAGGTCTAGAAGTTGCAAGGAATATTGCAGCATTCACATCAGTTCCACTTGGAGACGGTCCAGGCATGGTTCCTATCTTCGATGGAAGACTTCCGGACGGAAGCCGTGTAAACGGGACAATTCCTCCAGTTTCTCCAGATGGACCGACTTTGACAATCAGAAAATTCCGTGAGGATCCTCTAACCATGATTGATTTGATTAAATTCGGAACCGTTAATCTAAGACTTGCTGCAATGATGTGGGTATGGATTGAAGGTTTGGATAGCAGACCTGCAAATTTCGTTATTGCAGGTGGAACGGGTTCAGGTAAAACCACTACACTAAACTGTCTTGGAATGTATATTCCATGGCACAAACGCCTTCTAACTGTAGAAGACACAGCTGAATTGCAGGTTTACCACGACCACTGGCTGAGAATGGAAACACGCAGAGAGAGGCCTGATGGTACTCCCGCGGTAGACATGAATGATTGTCTAAAGTCGAGTCTACGTATGAGGCCGGACAGAATAATCGTGGGTGAAGTAAGGTCTAGTGAGTGTGCTACTTTGCTTACAGCAATGAATACAGGGCACGATGGTTCATTCGGTTCACTGCACGCAAACACTGCAATGGAGACCATTACAAGAATGATTAATCCTCCAATGAACGTTCCACCAATTATGCTTACTGGTTTGGACCTGATTATCATCCAAGCTAGGTTGTATGTAAATGGTAAGACTGCAAGAAAAATCACAGAAGTTGCTGAGGTTGCAGGAATGGAAGGCGATAAGCCCCGGTTGAATGCAATTTGGAAATACAACGCTGCAACAGATAGGATTGAAGAAACAGGGATTCCTTCCAAGATGAGAGAAACGATTTGTACAGCAGCGGGAATAACTCCTGCTCAATTCGAGCAACACGTAAAGCAGAGGGAGCAAATTCTCGGGGATCTGCTAAATCGAGATATCAGAGATATTGAAACAGTCACCAAGGTCATCCAAGGTTTCTACGCATCACGTTAATCGTGAGAGAGTTTTAGTCTGGCGAGTAAATCGTCTACACCGTCGATTTTAGCTCGCATAGAACTTACCCTTTCTGCGGCGTCAGCAACCGATTCAGCAAGTTCTGTCTCCTCGTGAACCTCTTCCTCATCCTTTGATTTGAATTGCTGTGCAAGCCTTTTCAAATCTGTAATGATAGAATCTACTTCAGTATCGCTTACCTTGATTCCAGGTGCTAGTCTAGGGATTTCACTTGGTGAAATGTGTCCAAGTTCAGCACCAATAACTCCTGCAGCAGCAACGACTCTTGGTCTTAATTCTGCATTATTGACATCATATCCTTTCTTGTCTAGGAATCTTATGACCAGAGCTTGCTGTGATTCCCCAAATACGCCTTCTGATTTTTCGAGAATAGTTTCTACTAACTGTTCAAAACCTTCTATGTTCCTTTCTAGGCGGTCGAGCGTCCTCCTGTCATTCGGGCCTAGATGAATTGCTCCATGCTGGAGGAGTCTGATAACTCTAGTTCTCCTAGCATTCTTTGGATTGGATGAAGCAATTTCTTCATCCAGGGATACCTGTAGGTCAAACAATGCGTGCAATCTGCCTGAAACAGAGGGTAGTCTGAGGTCTAGTTGCATTCCTCTTGCTGCCTCCTCAAATGCCATTCTTGCTTTTACCATCTCTCCATCATTAGAAGCGATAATTTCAGGCAACATCTCTCTTAGGCGTGATCTTGAATCTTCGAATTTACGCAACGCTTCTCTTTCTCTCCAAGAGTTTGGCATTGAATGAATAGCATCCTTTTCTTGTTTTGCCATATCATCAAGGTATAGCAGTCTACCTTTGACAAAGTCAATTACATCTGGGCCGTCAATCTCAAACCCATAATCTGCAAGGCTAGACATGAATGCGTTCACGTCTTCAGAGTCGTCGATTGTTCCTACAAGCAAGAAATCTCTGCACAATGCATCAACTTCAGCGATTCTTCCTTTTATGTCCATTATGGAGGTAGTAACTCTAGGAGGTGATGCCACCTCTTCTGCGGGCAGAGGTACAGATTTCTGCTCAAAGACAGGTTCAGGTGCAATAGCAATCATTTCGACCTCTTCGATAATCTCGACTTCAGGGACCTCTTCGATCTCGTCGATATCAACCGCAATCGCTTCAACCGGCTCAATTACAGGTTCAGGTGGTAAAATTACCTCTCTAGGTTCACTTTCTTCATCTGAAGGGAATGGAATTTGGATAAGTTTAGGAGTTCCTCGTGGTCTGCGGAGACTTTTCTTAATCTGCCCCCAATGTCCTGATTGAGCAGTAAGGACACCTGCAACCCTCATCAGCAGTGCCTGTTTTGTTCCAGACCTCGGCAGGTCAAGCCTTGAACAGAGTTCGTGCAGTTGGTCTCTAGATAGTGAATCGAGTTTTTCTGGAGTTAGTTGCTTAGCATCGTGATTTAGGTGCAAGAACAGCCTCTGCCTTCTCTCTCGAATTGAGCCGGATTTTTTCACTCCGAATACAGCTAAAACATCGCCTAAGTCGTTGTTAAGGATGGACATTATTCCTTCAGGGGTTAAGTCCCACTCGTCGAGGACTAGTTCTGCGATTAGTTTGGCACGCAATACTTCAACAGAACCATTTTTTGAAATTCCATGCTGTGCACAGATTTCCTTCAGGCGGTCTAATCTCGCCCGATGAAGTTCAGAAAGTAGGGTTTGCTTGTCCTCCATTCGCATACCTCTTGTATCTCCTCCACTCCTCTCCATATTTGAGGTTACACCTACGAGAGATGCAAAAAAGCCACATTCCGCGAGTGAATTTTCGTACTGAGCATGCTTATTTTACCATCATCAAAAGCAACACCTTGAAACGGTTCGATAGGCAAGCAACATCGAGGGCGAAACATGGGTCGCTATGAAAGAGCAGCCAAATCTTCCCTAAAAGAAGCGACAGCGTTGGCTTCTGGAATAATTGATTCCGTCAGGCAGGACCTTCGAAGAGAGGAGGCTCGTCTTGAAGGCGAGATGAGAGATCGTGTTGAATCAATTCAAGGGATACTAAACGAAGTTGCTAGTGTCCAGGACGCGATTATTGCAGGTTCATCTGAGATTAAACGAGAACTGGAAAAAGCAAGGAAGAGGTTAGTAAAATCCGGTGATAGAGAATTGATGGTCACTCAAATTATTGGCGCTGCCACAAGATTAGGAGAACTCAGAACTTTGCACAATGATGCAGTTCACCGGATTCAAGGTGCTCTGGCAAGGCCGCCATCTGCAGTAGATATCATAGAGAGAATGACCAAAGATTTACTGAAATTATCTGGTTCATGGGAGGCATATGCAAGAGAGGTTGACGAAGCAATTGCAGATGTTGTGGATGCAAATGCACCAGTGGAGATGATTGAGTTACATAGAGAATTGAATACTAACGGATATGATTTGATTCTCGCCGGTGAGAATCGTGATGAGCAAAATATCGAGGCTCAGAGAACAAAGATTAGACAGTTGTCAGGTGAAGATTTAGTTTGATTATTGATGATCTTCATCCCTGAATAATGGAGAATATATTCTATCCTCTGACAATCTACCCTTTGTTACAAGGTCATCAATGTAATCATCCATCAATTGCTTCATTCGGCCTCGTTTTTCTTCTTCAGGAACCTCTCTAGCAATTTTGAGTATTTGTTGCCAATTTACCACTAGAGTTTGAATCCCCGAATGGCTCTCATCAACTGGGAATATTCTCTCGACACTAGTTGTTACACTACCATCTGAACTTATTGTCTCAAGAATAACATCAATTCTAGGGTCCGAGTCTTTTGGTCCCTGATAATTTTCACTGCCAGAGAATGTTTTCCATTCTTTGAGAGGGTTTTCAGAGCCGATAGATTTCCCTCTATTCCCGACATCTTGCATTATCGAGCGTATTTTTCTCTGTTCGATAACCAATCCAATCTTATCTCTCATGTTACTATCTATGCTGTCTAGGACCGTCAATTCAAGTCGTAATGAGAGTGCTGCTCCCATGTCGATAACTTTTGAAAAACGAGAAGCAGGGAAATCCTTCCTAGTTAACAAAACAGTGTAACCCTCGAGCGGGATTGGTATGAATCGGGATCTAGCGTAGTCCTTTCTTTGCATTCCCAGAGTGTGTCTTCTTGGTTTATTCTTCAAAGAAGAATGAAGAGTTCTAGTAGTTATGAATCCATCAATTTCACCGTTTTCTCTTATGTTTTCTAGCCATTCTACTCTTTCAAATACATCGTTGGGTATATTGTTAAAATCACTTGGCAACTTTACGTTCAAGTCATTTCTTAGGCGAAGCATTTGCCGTCTTAGAACTTCACAATCTGCTACAATGATTCCATTCTTTGGGATGTATTCTGGTTTGTCTTCTCCAACCAAGACTCTTGTTGGCTCACGCCTCGGTAAAACAAGTGCTGCCGAAAATTCTCTTGAACGATTATCATACCACCATTCTCCGGATACAGGAACCATGTCTCCATGTCCATCAGCAAGAAGTTCTAGAGCGGTTTCAACGTGTGGTACATGTTTAGCTTCGAGCTTTAGTCCATCAGGTGAACTGTCAATGAATTTCTGAACATGAGTGTTTACTCCATCTCCAATTTCAGGAGTTAGTAGTATCTCAAAGCGGTCTTCTCCACTCATTTTCACACCTCGGCCGGCATTGCCGGCATGCTGTGGGCGTCAGCCACTCGTTAAGAAGGCGACCCTTGTGGGAAGGCCATGGAGGACAATGAGGCACTTGACAAGATTGATGCGATTCGTGATTTGGTTAATGCCAACTTAGAAGCCATCATTGAGGAGCAATCAGCCACATTCGGTGAAGTTGCTGAAGTCTCAGGTCAAGTAGTACTTGCGGGAGGAAAGAGAATCCGACCAATCATGGTCATGCTCGCTTATGAGTTAGCTGGCGGGGATGACCTCGATGAAATCATTCCTTTTGCCATGTCCAATGAATTTATTCACACAGCAAGTTTAGTTCACGACGATATAAACGACGAATCTCTCACAAGAAGAGGTCATGATACTATACACGCAAAGTATGGGCAAGCAAAGGCGATAATTGCAGGTGATTGGCTCTTTTCACAGGGATTCGGTTTAGGTGGTAGGTATAGGAAAGAAGTAGTCGATGTAATGGCTCACTACTGTTCGAGACTCGCTAGTGCGGAATTTACTCAGATAGACCACATACTTGACCTCTCAACCTCTCCTGAGGATTACTTGCATATTGTCAGCGGTAAGACCGCTGGCCCATTTGCAGCAGGTTGCAAAGGTGCGGGATTAATTGCAAATGCTGATGAGGAATCTTGTGAGAAATTGTTTGAATTTGGAATGCAAATTGGAATAGCATTCCAGTTGGTAGATGATCTATTGGATATCCGTGGCGATGAGAGAATGGGCAAGCCAAGAGGTTCTGACATATATGAAGGCAAAATGACTTTGCCGATTATTCACGCATTGACAATACTACACGGAAATCAACGAACCAGGTTTGCTGAAATCTTGCATAATTTCGAAGATTCGTTATTCGATGAGTTCATTTCTTTACTTAATTTTGGAGACAGCATGACATACACCGAGATTTTGATACAAAACCACTTAGAGAGAGCAAGAAATAATCTAGATTCTTTCCCAGATTGCGATGCAAAGCAATTGCTTAAACATCTAGTCGACATGGTTCAAAATCGTCACAAGTGAGGTTTTTTGCATGTCTCAATCTTTCGACAGAGAAGTCATCGTGATTGGCGGTGGTCCTGCCGGTAGTACCGTTGCACGATACGCAGCCATCGGAGGTGCTGACGTGCTAGTAATTGATGGGAGAGACCCCATTGGGACTCCTCTTCAGTGTGGCGAATTGGTTCCAACAAACGACGAGATGCGCAGACTATGTCCAGACGTTCCGGATATGGACGACTTATTCCAAACTCCGGATTCAGCGATTTCCCGCCATTCCAAAGAAATGCACATTGTACCTCCATCTGGCAAACCATTGAAGTTCGATTTTGATGGATATGTCCTTAATCGTGTTGCTCATGACGAGTTTTTAGTCGATCTAGCAAAGGAATCAGGGGCTGAATATCTAGTCAACTCCCGTGTAGATAAAGTGGAAGGCAATTCTGTCATACTAAGGAATGGAGATACAATAACTGCCAAAGTCATAGTTGATGCAGGTGGACATAATGGTGTAATCAGAAGAGATTACTGGACGGAAGAATCTACAAAAATACCTGTCAAATTCGTTTTGATGGACGGTGATTTTGGAGAGGCTGTTGAACTTCACTTTGGTTCAATGGCCCCCGGGGGCTACGCTTGGATGTTCCCAAAGTCTAGTGGGGCTAACATTGGATTGGGCATACAAAGGAGTTTTTCCAAGGGCAAGAATCTCAACCAATATACCGATGAGTTCGTCGCAAAATATGATGGTGAAATCACCTTCAATGGTGCAGGTTCTTTGCCTATGTCAGGCACAATCAAGAAGTTCGTTAAGGGCAATTACGTACTTGTTGGAGATGCAGCTGGTATGGTTTTACCATCAAATGGTGCTGGTATCACAATCGCAATGATTGGTGGTAGAATTGCAGGGAATGTGATTGCTGAACACCTTAAATCAGGACTACCTTTGGAAGAATATGAAAAAATTTGGAAGAAGCAAATGGGTAAAGTCATGGCAAATTCCAAGCGCTCCTTCAAAATTGGAAGCTTACTATTCCGTTTGCCTGATTGGATTTTGAACATGATGTTTAACAGGCTCACTAAAGGAATAATTTGGCGTGCTGTAACCTGTCGTAAGATGTTCTGGGTGGTTTGAAAGCAGTTCTAAACTAACGAAATGCGGCAAATTAGCACTAAAACAAGCGGTTGATTCAAGTCATTTGTCCGATAGGGATTGACATGAACAGAGACGATGAGGCGGTGAGCCCAGTCATCGCAACTGTTCTATTGCTAGCGATTACTGTATTGTTGACTAGCATGGTTTTCGTTATGATGTCAACAACATTGGACAATGTTGAGAAGGCTGACCCAAAGGCGTCAATTTCAGTTAGAGCATTATCAAATGGCTACCATGTAGTTTCTATAACTAGTATCGACCAATCATTGGACCCATCAAAAGTTGAATGGTCGATCGTAAACCAGACGGGACAAAGCCTGAAGGAGCATTACGGCTTTGTTGATGATTCCGATGTTTATGGCACAGTTGGTGCCAATGTCTCATTCCACGATAGAGACGCAGGTTGGTCTGTTACTAAAGGCGATTATTTCGTGATTAATTGCGAGGAAATCGAATGTAATAACGGAGACCACATATTCCAGTTAGTCGACAAAGGTAGTAACACAATTTTGGCTACTATCAAACTACCAACGACTGCTTAGCCACCGATAAAGGACATCTCGACCTTTTCCTTCGAAGATTTCCCTCTAGTCTCCGAGTATGCATCATCTCGCTTTGACCAAATATTTCGCACGGCATCAGCGATCTGATTCTTTTTTGCACCCATTCTAAGCATCGATTTCAAATCGTTACCCTTCGACGCAAACAAGCAGGTATAGAGAGAACCGTCTGCGCTAATTCTCGCCCTGTTACAATCTCCACAGAAAGGCTTCGAAACGCTTTCAATGAATCCTATTTCTTGAGTGCCACGCTTGTATCTGTTAGCAACTTCACCAATGTGATTTGGTTCGATAGGCGATAGGTTTTCTAGCATACTGCGCATCATTTCACCAGTAATTACCTCACCATTATCCCATGAATTTGTTTCACCAACATCCATGAATTCGATGTATCTTACAATGACATCAGTACCGATGAATCTCTCAGCAATTTTTTCAACAGAATGTTCATTGTACCCCGCTCTAATTACTGCATTTACCTTGACTTTTAGTCCAGCCAATCTTGCAGCTTCTATGCCCCGCAAAACTGTTTCTGGAGTTTCCTTAGTGTCACCCATTGATTGGAATGTTTCGACATCTAATGCATCAAGTGAAACTGTTACTCTGTCTAGTCCAGATTGAGCAAGTTCAACAGCGTATTTTTCTAGAAGTAGGCCATTTGTGGTCATTGCTAAGTCTAACTCTTTTGGCAGCATTTTGATGAAATCAGAAATATCTCTTCGCAATAGTGGCTCGCCTCCAGTTAGCCTAATTTTTTGTAGACCAAGAGGAACTAAAGATTCGACAACAAATGCTAACTCTTCATAGGTTAGGATTTCTTCTCTTGAGAGAAATTCGTGTCCATCAAAGTGCTCTCTAGGCATGCAATACCTGCACCTCATGTTGCATTTGTCCGTCAATGAAATTCGTAGGTCACGCAGAGGCCTATTCAGTGCGTCTCTGACCATGTGATAACGCAGACAAATGATGCACTTCAACATGCGCATTGGATGACTTCATGACTAGGTCCGTGCTGGCAAGGGTATGGGAGGTAGTTCTAATCCAGTCTCCCAAGATTCAAATCCCTATAATTCGGTTTTAGAAATCAATCCTTGCAGCCTCTCTGGTTTGCTAAAACTCCCTCCTTCCAAAAGTCACTCAATGCGTTGGTTAACACTTGCTAGCATGGATAACAATCCCACAAGAATCTCAATGTGGGAGATCGGCGAAGACGTACAAGCCCTAATCGATTGTCTTTCGAGCCTAGGCATTGAGTGGGATGGTGAATTAATGAGGGGTGGTGAATTGCGTCAACCAACCTCAACACTCGACTGTAAAAATAGCGGAACTGCTCTAAGATTTTTAATTGGGCAAGCAGCAACATGTGGTTTCAAAATAGTGTTGGATGGTGACTCAAGCCTTCGAGCAAGGAGTTCCTTACTTCTTCCGAAATCACTCGGTGTTGAAGTTGCTACAAAGAGTAATGATTGCGAATATCCCATGGGAATTACGGGACCATTTAATCTCGAATCTGTGGAGATTGACGTCTCAAAAACCTCACAATTTCATTCCTCTATATTACTGATGACACCTCGAACCAATGGTTTCTCAATTACCACAAAAGGTGATGCAGTATCCCGAAATCATTCGGATTTAACTTGGGATTTGTGCAAAAAAACTGGTGCAGAGATTCCAGGTAAACCATGGATTGTATCTTGCCCAGACGTAATCATCCCACCCGATGCTTCGATGATGGCATTTGCGAAATTAGCAAATTTGGGTGTTGAAAATGCCCCTGACAGTTCAGATTCAATTGGCCATCTCCTAGACAACACCGAATTAAGGGATTCGAATGACCTAATTACGCCTATGGCGGCTTGGCTTGCTCTCGGTGAAGGTGGCACAATAACAGGTGCAAAACACGCAGCCTACAAAGAATCGAACCGAATTACTAGGACCGCAGATTTACTTTCTAAATTTTCAATTATTTCCACAATAAATTCTGATGGATTGTCTATTCCAGGTGGACAACAACCAAAGAGGCCAGATGGAATTGTCGAGACCTATGGTGATCATAGGATTCAGATGACTGCAATTTTGTTAGCATCCATCTGTGGTGGATTAGTGGAAGGATCGGATTTACACAAAGTAGCTTGGCCTTCCTATCTTGACCAGTTGATTGACTGTGGCTTGGATGTGACCGTTCATCCATGACGTCCGAAGTGATGGTCAAGAGCGTTTAGCGGGATTCTCATCGCAGTAGGCCTACCGTGCACGCAAGCCCACGGATTAGGGATTCTACGCATATCATCTAGCAATCTTCTCATTTGAGATAAATTCAGTTTATCATTTGCTTTTACAGCACCTCTACAGGCGTTGAGGAATGCGAGATGGTCTTTCCTTGCTTCGATAGTCTCAATTGGGGCACCATCCTCTGTCATATCTAGAAGTATATCGTGAATAAAGGGCTCTAATTCACTAGCTGAAAGAAGTGCTGGGGCGCTGGCTATGCTATATCCTGCTGCTTTCTTTTGTATTACAAATCCAATCTCAGTAAGGTCTCCAATTCTCGCTTCAAGCCTTGCAATCTGTCTAGCATCAAGTTCCAAGGGGACTGGTGTAATTCTTTCTTGAGGCTGCCAAAGTAACTCGTCATATCTCAGTCTCTCATAACGTACTCTTTCGTGTAACGCGTGTTGGTCGATTAAAAGCAACTCTTCTCCAGCCTGCACTACGATGTAAGAATCAGCGAATTGAGCCAGTGGCTCCATCTCAGGTAAATCGTTGATAACAGGGCCCAATGGTTCAGTCTTGTCGATATCCTCTGTATCAAAACCAGCATGCCGGTGTAGATTTCTCTCACCGATAGATAATGCAGGCGATATTGGTTTGATACCAGTGATGGTTTTTTGTGATGATTCAGGTTGGGAAACAGGTCTAGGTTTCTCCTTCTTTTTTACTTCAAGTGGCTTTTCACCAGTCAAAGAGATTTGAGCTGACTGTGCCCATGCTGGTTTCTGAACTACTCTCTTTTCCTCGGTATCTGGAGAAAGGGAAGTGATTCCTGTTATTCCTCCACTAGATTCAGGTTCTGTGGGGGTGGATTCGAGGGTGTAAGCAATCGAACGCTCCAATCTTTCTAGCACCCGCCAAGAATTCTTCAGACGAACCTCCCTCTTTGTTGGATGTACGTTTACATCAACTTCACCTCTGGGTAATTCCAACATTAATACAGCAACTGGATGCCTACCCTGCATCAGCCTTGTTCTGTATCCTCTGCGAATTGATTGTAAAAACGGCTGAGCTGCTACCGGTCTTCCGTTAATCAAGATGTGAATGTCATCCCCTTTTCCCCTCGTAATGTCAGGAGTGGAGATCCATCCGCTCCAACTTTCTTCTCCTGGTGCATCAGAGTCTGTAGGCGGAGAAGAAATTGGAATCATTTTACCTGCTTGCCTTCCGAGGACATCGTACAACCTGTCTTCGATATCCTCGACTGCGGGGACTTCTAGAATTGTCTTTTCATCACTGATTAATCTGAATCCTACTTCAGGATGACTGATTGCATGAGATACTACAACGTCTACAACCCTGCTTGTTTCGGTTGCTGGCCTTCTTTGGAACGCCAACCTTGCAGGTTGCTTTGCAAAAATGTTCGATACTTCGATTACCGTTCCTTCGGCAATTCCGACAGGTTTTATCTCCGATTTGTCACCATTATCCATCGTTATTTGGCGGCCTTCTGTATTCGCAGGCCTGCTAGATATTGTCAGTTTGCTGACCATACCAATGCTTGCAAGAGCTTCACCTCTGAATCCGAGTGTCCCAATCTCAGCTAAGTCGCTCTCAGTAGACAACTTGCTAGTAGCGTGTCTATCGAGTGATAGAGGTAAATCATCTTCATGAATTCCAGAACCGTTATCGGAGATGCGGATTAAATCAAATCCACCTCTTTCAACCTCTATTGTGATGTTGTTCGAGCCTGCGTCAATCGAATTTTCAACTAACTCTTTCACTACTTGAGCAGGTCTTTCTACAACCTCTCCTGCTGCTATATGCCCAATAGTCCTGTCATCGAGTTGCTTAATTCTGGAAGGATTACTCATCTCTTACCCTCCAGAATTTTTTGTAAATCGTATATCGCTTCGTGTGCTTGCCTTGGGCTCATTGAATCTGGGTCAATGTTTGCCAATGCCTTCTTGACTTCTTCTGCAATTGGATCTTTCTCAACTCTAACCTGCGGTTGGCCAACGAAACCCAGCAGTGATGATTGGCCAGCACTGCGTGCTGTGGGTGCGCCTTTTTCTCCTGCCTTCGCACCATGGGCTTGCCTTTCCAAGAATCCAAGCAGATCATTCGACCGCTCTACTACATGTCGTGGCAGTCCCGCCAGAGCAGCGACTTGGACTCCGTATGAATCGTCACATGGTCCATCTGCAACCGTGTGTAGGAATTTCAATTCCCCTTCGGATTCAGCGACCTGAACATGAACATTCACTAGGCCAGGCGCTTCTCCTTCCAATCCTATGAGTTGATGATAGTGTGTTGCAAACAACGTCCTTCCATGAATTCTGTTACAGATATCTTCTGTTACCGACCAAGCGATTGATAGTCCGTCAAATGTCGATGTACCTCTTCCTATTTCGTCAAGCAAAATCAGAGATTTATCTGTAGCCCTCTTTAGAATGTGAGCCACCTCCATCATTTCCATCATGAATGTAGAACGCCCTCTCCTTATGTCATCAGACGCTCCAACTCTCGTGAATATCCTATCAACCAAGCCAACATGGGCGCTATCTGCAGGAACGAAAGAACCAGCCTGGGCAAGGACAGAGAGTAATGCAGCACACCTCAAGTGTGTGGATTTACCGCCCATATTGGGCCCTGTTATCAATAGGAATTTCCGTTTCTTATCCAATTTTACATCATTTGGAACAAAGCCATTCTGTACCTCTAGAACGGGATGACGTAATCCCTTTGCAATCAGTCTCGAATCATCGTGGATTACAGGTCTGGTCCATGAACGATTTCGTGCGATTTCAGCAAAGCACTGAAGGGTGTCTATTTGCGCTACGCAAGAACTAATCATGCCCAGAGTCCGTGATTTTTCTTTGCATCTGTCTCTCAAATCTCTGAACATGTTATACTCAATTGCATTCGCTTTTGTCGCCGCAGTAACCAACTTGTCCTCCCACTCAACAAGTTCGTCTGTAACATACCTATTCCCATTGGTCATTTGTTGTCTTCTATTCCAATCCTCTGGAACCTTTCCAAGATGTGTTTTTGTTACTTCAATATACCAACCGATTTGTCTGTTATGTCTGACTTTTAGAGACGGGATTTCTAATCTTGCTCTTTCCCTTATTTCTAGGTCTTTGAACCACTTGTGACCGACAGCAGCAGCATCTCTCAACTCATCCAATTTCTTGTCAATCCCCTCTCTAATTATTCCCCCGTCTCTCATCGAGAGAGGTTGTTCATCATTCAGGTTTGCTTGGATATCAATTCGCATAGTCTCCAATACATCTAGGTCATTGGATAATTTGTTCAATAGAGAGTCGTCTACCTCACTGCAAATTGCCTTCAACCTAGGCATCCTTTCAAGGGCTAGCCCAATTGCTACTAGGTCACGTCCTCCTGAACGGTTGTAGGATAATTGTGTGGCCAGTCTCTCCATATCTCTTAGTCCCTTGAGACATTCCCTCAACTCATCCAGTCTTCTCGATGACCTAGCGATTGAAGCAACAGCATCTTGCCTCTCTTCAATCGCTTCTTTTTGTGCAAGAGGTCTCAATATCCACTGCTTTAGTGTCCTTCTTCCCATAGATGTGCGACACTTATCAATCGCACCGAGTAGAGAACCTTCTTTTTCTCCAGATAGAGTTTGAGTTAACTCTAGGTTTCTGAGAGTAGTTTGGTCTAAGATCATGTTTCCATCAGGCTGCATTATCTCGACTTCTTTGAAGTCGATTGAATCAACTATGTGCATTGCTGCAAGATAATCAGCCGCAAGTCCAGCAGCTTCCATTGCAAGCGGAGAATCTCCAAGGTCAATATGTCCTAAGTCAGCAACTTCAAGTATACTTTTCAGAGCATCTTGCCCTTTTCGATTTGAGGAAGAATGTTGTGAAAGAGTTACTCCATCTAGTTGAGAAATCACTGCCCTAAGACTCTCTTTTTCAGCATCTCTTGGTGAGAAAATCAGTTCTTTTGGATTACTGCGCAATAAATCATCAAGCAGTCTAGACCATCTTTCATCGCCATGGTGTTCCATAGTCCAGACATGACCTGTCGATGCGTCAAGTATCGCTAGCCCTAATCCCTCTCCCTTGATTGAGATGGCTGCCAAACCTGCAACATCATCCGTGCCAATCAGACTTTCTTCGTAAAGGGAACCGGGCGTGTAAACTCTTGTAACCACTCTTTCCAGTAGTTTAGCACCTTCTCTGAGTTCTTCTTCTTGTTCAGCAACACATACTTTGTAACCGGCTTGCAACATAACTCTAAGGTTATCTTCAAGGGCATGCCACGGAAATCCTGCCATTGGAATTGGTTCTGCAGCCTTCTTGTCCCTGCTAGTTAGGGCAAGCCCAAGCACTTCTGATGCGACTACCGCATCGTCATGGAATTGTTCGTAGAAGTCGCCCATGCGGAAGAAGAGTACTGAATCTGAGTGTTCAGCTTTGATGTCCATATACTGGTCCATCATCCCTCTTTTTGCCATCAGTACACATCCGTCGCTTGCGCTAGGCTTACACGACATTTGAGGGGGTTCGTAAATACTGCCCTTGATTTATGTTGAAGAAGTTGATTGATTGAATAAATATCAGAAAACTTCTCCCCTGCGTATTGCATCGGTGATATTCCAACCCATGATGGATAAAATCAGCAGAGAAACGAGAATAAATCCGAGGTCTAAAATTCCTCTAAGGCTTGTGATTGAGGTTCTTGCATTACTGTCTATAGAAAAAGCAGAAACTTCGTCAGAATAATCTGAGCCATGTACAGAAATCATTCCGTCCTCATCACATGTTGCATATGTTGGGGTAATTTTCAACGGCTCGGGTAATTTCTCGACTTTGATTTCACTTCCGGAAATAATTGCAACAGTTTTGGAGCCGATATCTCCGAACAGCCAAACATTCCCATTCTTGTCATCTGTTGCAACTCGACTCGAAATCCCAATCGTTTCAACACTCTTTTCAGAGATTAGGTAAGTATCTGAAGTCCCTGTTGCTAGGTAACCATCTTCGGTTTCGAATAGGCCATGAATTACACCTTCTCCTCCAACGTGAACAACCTCTATCGCAGGAGCTGCAATACCGTCCCAGGTGGCCTCAATAATCAATTCATATTTTGGTGGAGATGCGGGATTGGAACCCAGCCAATTCGGTGGTGCTTGCCAAGATCCACCGATTAACCATCCCTCCTCGGTTGGAATGATTGTGTCCAGATACATGGTCTCCTCAAATTCACTAACAATTGGCTGTGGATTTGAATCGCCATACCACATTGCTGCGAGAGAGTCGCTGGTTCCATCCTGAACAATCAGAAGTAATGCCAAACCATTGCCCGAAATTTGAGATGCAGTGAGGTTTTCTCCAATGCTAAATTGACACCACTCAGTATCACACTCGTCTCCTCCATCGCCAATGAAAGCCACCATCCCTTCAGTTCCAAGACATGCTAGTGTCAAATCTCCATACTCTTCGAGGCAAGTAGCGTACTGTGCAGAGTTTTCTTGACCCTTGTAATTGATGATATTCCCTTCTTCGCTCTGATACAGAACAGAATCATCTGTAGAGTCCATTACAAGTCCATTGACTCCCAGCGAACTTCCTTCTTGTACACCTGATAAATCGCCCGACCAATCGATTAATATCGAGCCAATAATCACGATTATACTGAAGGCTGCAAAAGATAACCATTGGTGCTCAGATTCTTCTTCGAGGAGCCTGCGCCAGCCTGACATTGTGACACGCTAAACATAGTCCAAACATGACCTTTACTCTTGTAGCAAGCAAAAAAATGCAATCGGTATGGTCATATAGGGACGGTGGGTCGCAAACTCGCCCGGAGGTATCAAGCATGGCACGTAAGCCCGCAAAGATGTACCGCAGACTGAAAGGTCCAGCATATACTCGACGCAAGTATATCGGTGGTGTTCCTAACAACAGAATTATGCAATTCCATGTTGGAAACCGCCGTGCTGCTGAGACAGGGCAGTTCCTCATGGAACTGAACCTTATCGCTGATGAGTCTTGCCAAATCAGACACACAGCCCTAGAAGCAGCACGTGTTATCTCTAACTCAACCATCCGTAAGGCTGCTGGTGCACAGAACTATGCACTGAGAATCCACACTTACCCTCATCACGTTTTGAGAGAGAACAAACAGGCTACTGGTGCAGGTGCTGACCGTGTATCTCAAGGAATGAGATGTGCATTCGGAAAGAATGTTGGAACCGCAGCTAGAGTAAAGCGTGGCCAAAGAATCATCTCCCTCAAGTTCACTCCAGAACACTACCTAGTCGCAAAAGACGCTCTTCGCAAGGCTAGTATGAAGTTCCCAACTCCATGTACAACCAAGCTAATCTCAGGACACGAGCACGTCAAGGGACTTGTTTGATACACGACCTCCGGTCGGTATTGCATTCGCCTCCAATGGGCGATTTAAGCCATATTTAACCGGCTGATTGATGAACATAATGTTCAACCACATAACTAGGCGGGATTATTTTGCGAGTAGCAGTTCTGAAGGAAGACAATTGTCAACCAAAGAAATGCATGGATGAATGTATGACATTCTGCCCCCCAGTAAGGAATGGGCAAGAATGCGTTGTCATGGATGAATCAACAGGCAAACCGCATATCTCTGAGTCGCTTTGTATTGGTTGTGGAATTTGTGTAAACAAGTGTCCTCATGATGCACTAATTATCACTCAATTACCTGCTGAATTGGAAAGTGATATGATACACAGGTACTCATTGAACGGATTCAGGCTATTCAGACTACCAACTCCATCAAAGGAATCAGTTGTTGGTATACTCGGGCCCAACGGTATGGGTAAGTCTACGGCTTTCAATATCCTATCTGGTTCAATAATCCCAAACTTGGGTGACTTTGAAGCAGATGAAGTCTGGTGGGAAGACGTAATCTCTAGTCTTCCTAGAGGTGAGTTGAGAGATTTCTTAGTGGATGTTAGCGAATCAGATGTCACAGTTGCGCTAAAGCCACAATATGTTGACCACATACCAAAAGCCGTCAAAGGCAAAGTCGGACAATTGCTCTCATCTGTCGATGAGAGAGGCGTCTATGAAGAGATGATCCAAAAACTCGGAATTGACCATCTTCTTGAGAGAAATCTTGACCAATTGTCCGGAGGGGAACTTCAACGTGTTGCAATATGTGCTACGCTGTTAAAGCAAGCAGATGTTTACTTCTTTGATGAACCATCATCATATCTTGACATTCATGAGAGAATGAGAATCGTGAAAATTATTCAGGAGTTATCTGAAAACGCTCGGGTTATTGTTATCGAACACGACTTAGCAGTTCTAGATGTTCTAGCAGACTTGATTCACATTGTTTACGGAAAGAAAGGAGCGTTTGGAATATTCACGCCTGCTAGATCGACTAGACAGGCAATCAATGCTTATCTTGACGGATTCTTGGTAGAGCAGAACGTCAGAATTAGGGACAAGCCAATTAAGTTCCAAACCCACACAGACAGGTCTAATGAACTTGGAAACCCGGTTGTTGAATGGGGTGATATTGAGAAGTCACTAGGAAATTTCAATCTAAAAACCGGACAAGGAAAAGTCCACCAAGCAGAGGTCGTAGGTGTAGTAGGACCAAATGGAACTGGAAAATCCACTATGATCAAAATCTTGGCTGGTGAGCACGAATACGATGAAGGATGGGTTACTGCAGACGCATCGATCTCATACAAGCCTCAACATATTGACACCGATATGGATTGTACAGTACAAACTTGGCTAGATGCAGAGGTTGGTCCAAAATGGAGAAGCGGGGAATACAACGTTAACGTAATTCGCGCTCTTGGTGTAGACGAGTTACTTGCCAAGCAAGTCAACAATTTGTCTGGTGGAGAAGCTCAAGCTGTGGCAATTTCGATTTGTCTTGGCAGAGAGGCAGATTTGTATCTTCTTGACGAACCTAGTGCACACCTAGATGCAAATGCAAGAATGGAGGCTGCAAAGGCTATTCGCAGAACTATGGAGTCAAATGAAAAGGCAGCCTTCGTCATCGACCACGATGTATATTTCATCGACATAGTTTCAGATTCACTACTAGTTTTCGAAGGCGAAGGCGGAAAACACGGTATGGCAGAAGGACCATTCCAACTTAGAACAGGAATGAATAGATTCTTGGGTGGTGTAGACGTAACCTTCCGCCGAGACCATGATTCTAAGCGCCCAAGAATAAACAAGCAAGCCAGTAGGAAGGATAGAGAGCAGCGTGCTAAAGGCGATTACTACTCATTCGATTCTTGAGGTGTTGTAAACATGCCAGCCCAGGTGCCTCCAGAAGCCCAATCTATTGGTAGGGCGAGAGGCAGACTTTCAGCATCATCACTCACCACCTTTCAAAGATGTGAAAAGCAGTGGTTTCTGAATTACAGAATTGGGTTGCGAGGACCATTGTCACCTCATCAAGTAATGGGTATTGAAGTCGAGGATTCATTCTGTTCAATACTCATGCAAAGGGCTCCTGTTGTAAATTCTATAGAGGAATTGAGAATTTGGGCTGAGAGTTTAATCGAAGACCACGCCAAAGAGGCTCTTGAGAATGGGAGAACTGTATTTGATGACGCAATGTGGTCTAGAGGGGACTTCGATGAATCATTTGATTTGGAGTTAGTTTCCCAAATGTTGCGAAATGGGATCTCTCTACAATTAGAGGAAGTGCAAGCTTGCTATGATGCCGGCGGTGGGGTCCATGAGTTCGACATTCCTGCTCCTTGCTGGGATTCTCCTCCACATTTTACTCAACCAGAAAAAGCAAACAGCATGATTTCTTGGAAAGATGAGCCTCATGAGTTTGCTAAGGAAATCACTTGGCAAGATGCTTGGGAAATCGCTCGTCCTTGGGTAAAGGACCCAAGAAATCCAGAACCACAGCGAATGTACCATCAAGACAAATGGGCTGCTGGTGAGTGTGACCTAGTGCTAAGGTGGGATGGAAGAACTCGTATAGTAGACATAAAAATGGGGGATGGTGAAGGTAAATTCGCAACATCACTGGCGAGTCAGTTGAATTTCTATGCGTGGTTGTGGAATGAAACTCATGACACAAAATGCGACGGCTTAGAAGGTTGGTATCTAACGAATGGACTTAGGAAGATTATCGACGTTAACCCATTGACAACAAGTGAATACAGAAGTATCCACGATAGAATGAAAGGATGGAGCACTGACAATCAATTCCCTCTAGATTCACCATGTGATGGTGAGGCAGGTGGATGCTATTGGTGTTCAATTTCAGAGGTAGAGTATTCTGTTCCAAAAATCAGTATGCCTTGCGAGCCATTGTCTGCAATTCCTTCAAGAGTGAATGTCAAAGGTAGACTGCAAGGGGCTTGGGGGCCGTTGCCGAATCATTATGGTGAGCCGGTATTAGGTGCAATGATCAAAGCAGGGGACAAGATGGTGACTCTAGAAGAAAGCCAACCTAATTCATATCCTGCTATGCACGATTCGCCGCAAGACGATGTCGTCATCGTCGGAGCACTTCCCGGTGTTTGGAGAGGCCAGCCTCGACTGTATCTCGACGAATCCTCATCTATCGAGACAGAATCAGAACTCGAACTTACTAGAATGGGGATGCTGAGAACCAAAGCAAATGTCCAAGGTATTGTGCTATCTTGTTCGAAGAGGGATGGAAAAAGAAGTGACGGAAGGCCATGGTCGATGCTGTCATTCCATCTTTGGGATGGAGAAAGGGTTGCTGAAGTCGTTGCTTTTGGTTCAGCGATTAACGGCACACTACTCTCGATTAGCCCCGGATGTGAAGTTAAGATCACATCTGCAGAGCTAGGATGGAGAGAAGGATTGGTTCAACTTAGGATTGATTCGAGAACAACTAGAATTGAAATCAAATCGAAGGCTTGAATAGACTCCATTCACGGCTTAGCCAATCATGCCGGTGAGGAGTGCAGACCCCGAGACTGACGAAGTTGGTCGATTCAACAGGCTATCTGCCTCTCAAGCAAATACTTGGGAAGACTGTCCAAGGCTTTGGTATTATCAAAATAAAATGCGATTGAAATTTCCTCAGACTCCACCGCTATTTCTTGGAAGGGCTGTAGAAGAATGTGTTTGTAGGGTTCTGATGGAATCTCCTGGACTTGTTTTCCCCAATGCACCTCTTGATGTAATGAAAAATGGGGCCGACAATTTACTTCCATTATTCGATGATGAGGTACCCAATGATTTCCTTGGGTGGTGTGAATCGAGAGTAAATATCCACTGGCCAAAGATTAGAGATGAAATGCATGAGGAATGGTCCAAAGATGCTCGAAAATCTGGTAATTGGCATGATTACGACATGGATGTGTATCGTGATATGTGCATAACTGCATTGAGAATGCACATGGATGAAGTAATGGATTGTAAGAACACAATTTCAGAATCAGAACTTACTGAATGGCGTGAAGGCAAGAGATTTGCGATTCCTGCTCCTGATGGTCGCGAGAAGGAGGGAAGTCACCCACTTGCAAGGACTGGGGAATGTAGCCTCGTGGAAGCTTGGGAGATTGCTAGGCCTTGGTTTGTTGACCCAGATGCTCCACAGTTCTCGCTAAATGCAGTTCATCCAGAGCATTGGTTCCAAGGGGAATATGACTTGGTTTACCGTCACGGAGGAAGGATTCGAATCATGGATCTAAAAGCAAGTAGAGGCGGAGGAGACAGAAGTGGAAACTACGTCGAACAACTTCGAATCTATGCAATGCTTTGGTCAATTACCCATGAAGGTCAGATTCCTGAAGCACTTGAGGTGTGGTATTTGGGAGTCGGAGTCAGAAAAGAAGTACCGATACCGAATGCAGATGAAATCGATGTTCTAGAACAAAAACTGAATGACCTTTGGCATGAAATAAAAGGTTCAGAAGTTACAATCGAAGATTGTCCACCAATCCCAAGAGCCCTCAGGGGATTTGGCGAAGGCGGTGTGAAAACCGATGACCCAGATGAGCCAAGGTGTGCTACCTGTGATTGGTCTGCACTATGTCCAAACGGTACAGGTGATGATGACCTTCCGAGTGGAGGAGTCCATCAACCACCTGGGGACCTAAAGGAATATGATTTGACTGCCTTCGCAGATTTAGTGCCAAGAGTAAGTATATTTGCAGAAGTATTCAGTGTCACAAATGTGCCTGATAAAGCACCAAATATCACGATAGAGAAAGATGGAGGTTTTGCCTTTGTCAGAATTGTTGCAGAAGAAAGTGAAGGGGTCCTTACTTATTCTGAGAATATCCAGAAAGGCGACACTGTGAGGCTTGTCGACGTTGTACCGTCAACAAATTGGAAAGGCGAATTACAGTTGAAAGTAGACCCATATGCTAGGGTTGAAAAAGCAGAATCAAGCGAAGAAGGCGATATTGGTTTGTTCGACTTCAGAGCTCGCTGGAACATAGTAGGTAGGGTTGCATATACCACATTCAAATCTGGTATTGGCAAGAACGGCAAGCCATGGGCTCGCAAAGGATTGGTATTACTGGATGAAACAAGTCGAATTACGGTGGAAGGTTGGGATAATTCTTGGCCAACCATCTACAATACATTGCAACAAGGTGACGAGGTAGCAATTCTCAACGT
>JBMYVD010000006.1:0-60332 GCA_049606035.1 Candidatus Poseidoniaceae archaeon
GGAAAGCAAGTTGGAAGAAGAGTTGACGTGAGTACTTCGGAAGGCCAAGGCAAAGCCAGGGCAATGGCTGGTAGCGTAGAATGGATTCTTCTTGACTTGGGGGAATGGAAGATGATCCCTATTGAGAATGTCATTGCATCATGTGACGGTGGCCCCACAAAAGTTGCAGCAAGAATTTCATCCGCTGAACAAGTCCTAGGCGCAGCATTTGCGCTTGAAATCGGTGTTGATGCTTTACTTGTGCCAGAGGATATTTTGCCGACTGCTTTAATCGCAAAATCTCAGAGAGGTGAGCGTATTGAGCCTATGGATGAAGAGATAAACTCTAAGGATTTTGAACTCACTCGCCTCAGAGTAATCGAAGTAAAAGAGGGTGGGGTCGGTGATAGAGTGTGTGTCGACCTAACCTCTCTGCTCGAATTAGGAGAAGGGATGCTGGTTGGCTCAAGCGCTAGTTCAATGGTTTTGGTGCATGGAGAGACCGTCGAATCTGAGTTCGTTCCCACAAGACCATTCAGGGTTAATGCTGGAGCTGCACACACATACATCATGATGGCAGATGGCTCAACAAAATATCTCTCAGAATTGGAAATGGGCGACGATGTAATGGTAACCAGTAGTGATGGTACATCCAGAACCGCAACCGTCGGTAGAGTAAAGATAGAGAGAAGGCCGTTTATTTTATTCAAGTGGGAAGATGAAAAGCATAATGAAGCAGGTGCGCTCTTGCAACAAGCAGAGACAGTTAGACTCGTTTCAAATTCCGGATTAATTTCGATTACAGACTTATCCCCCGATATGGAAATTATTGGTTGGTCCGGAGGAGCGGGCCGGCATGTGGGAATAGAAATATCCGCAGATGTTACAGAAAAATGAGGTGTTAGATTGGCGGTATTGGGAACAGGTACATCAAACGGTGGATGTAGCCTTCTCCATGCTGCTGGTCTTGGTTATGGTGCATCACTCGCTT
Source organism: Candidatus Poseidoniaceae archaeon (assembly GCA_049606035.1). Taxonomy (GTDB): domain Archaea; phylum Thermoplasmatota; class Poseidoniia; order Poseidoniales; family Poseidoniaceae; genus MGIIa-K1. The sequence goes on from JBMYVD010000006.1 coordinate 971, forward strand.
TGGACTTGCCAGTAACAGTTCGTTTGCTTGACAAGGAATCTAGAAGAGAATTAGATGACCCTGACAACTTGTTGGGTACTATTTTGGAGGTTTGGAGGCAGTCCGGGCATCCAGTACCTAACGGTGAATTGTACTGGACTGTAAAATCCGAGATTCCCCCGCGTCAAGGGCTAAAATCTAGTTCAGCGGTTGCTGTTGCTGCAATCAAAGCATTGTGTGATGCGAGTGATTACAATCTCGAAAATGCAGATATCGTCGATATAGCAGCGGCAGCACAACTTGCATCAGGTGTCTCCATTACAGGAAGTTATGGTGACACTTGGGCTGCATTGGAAGGAGGATGGAAACTGGTCAATTCTAACGCAGAAGATGCAAGAAGTGGTGTCTTACTCGAGTCCCCAGGTCCAAATTCAGACGATTGGAATGTCTTGCTAGTATGTCGTGGTGACAGAGACAATAGGCCACAATTAGAAGATTTTAGTTTCCATCAGCAGGCTTTTGTTCAAGCCCTAAACGCATTACAAGAAGGAAATGACCTCGTTGCCCTCACATGGAATGGAAGAGGCGTTGTTGGCGCTCTAAACGACCCAATTGGTAGGAAATTGACCAATGACGCTTTCGTGAATGGTGCTAGAGCTGCAGGAATAAGCGGTTCTGGACCAGCTATCGCTGTTTTCGCACCTGCGGTTAATACCCAATCGATTGAGCAATTGAAGAAATGGTATAGCAGAGCCGGTGATGTAGAGTTGATTGAAACAAAGATAATCAACGCTGAATTGGTATCTATGGAAGAATAACCATATTCTTGAATGAACGTCTTCTCGCACTGACTGATACTCGTGCGCATGAGTCTTGGTGACAATATTGTCGTGACTCTTTTTGGAGAGTCCCATGGCCCCGCAGTTGGCGCTCTTATAGATGGTATGCCTCCAAATATAGAAATCGATGCAGACCAATTGATTGCTGATATGGTCGCTCGTAGACCTGGCTCCGGCTTGGCAAGTAAGAGGAAAGAAACCGATGATGTCGAGATACTCTCTGGAGTTCATGCTGGGAAAACAACCGGAATGCCGGTTTTGTTACTGATAAGAAATCGTGATGTGAAGTCAAAAGATTACTCATTCCTACCATATCAACCAAGACCAGGTCACGTAGATCACCCGATTAGCGTCAAAACCGGTGGCGCAGCAGACCTTCGAGGAGGAGGTTCATTCTCTGCAAGATTGACCGCTGGACTAGTTGCGGCTGCTTCTCTATCACGCAACATTCTGCCTGAAGACTGGAAAATCGAGGCCAAGGTCGGCGCTCTAGGTGGGCTCGAGGGTGAAGATGGAATTGCTTTAGCAGAAGCTGCTAGGAAGGATGGAGATTCTCTTGGAAGTAGGGTTGACTTGGTAATTTCGGGCTTGCCTGTTGGCTTTGGTGAACCGTGGTTTGAAGGAATTGAACCTGCACTGGCAAGAGGGCTCATGGCAATACCTGCGGCTAGAGCTGTTGAATTTGGTAGAGGCGTTGAGGCCGGTGTCATGAGAGGAAGTCAACACAATGACAAGTGGGGCAAAGATATGTCACTATCCGACGGAGCAGACGGTGCTCTTGGTGGAATGGCTAGCGGAGCACCAATCCATGTTCGAATTACATTCAAGCCTCCAAGTGGGATTTCAAAGCCACAAGAAACATTCAATCAAGTTACAGGTATGATGGAAGAATTGGCGATTAAGGGTAGACATGACCCTGTTATTGGACCGAGAGCAAGGCCTGTTGTTGAGGCGGTTGCAAGACTGGTAATCGCAGACCTTGCCATTCAGGGTGGATATATTGATGGATGAAATCATTGTTCACAAATTTGGAGGTTCTTGCCTCAGAGAAGGCAAGGATATCGACCGAATAGGTGAGATAATCAAAAATCATCAAGCACGAAACTTGGTTGTAGTATCCGCATTGTGGGGAATGACTGACCGTCTGAAAAGAGCATCTAATGAACCTAGATATGCAAGTAGGTTGGTTCAAGATTTGATTTACCAGCACCTCAGATTCGCTCCCGGATTAGACAAGGGTCCGTTCGCTGAATTATTCCAAAAAGTAATTTCAGGAATTTCAAATGAGTTACTTAACTACACAAGCGGTGAAAAATCGCTGAATTCCGAGAACCTAATTCTAGCAGCTGGTGAAAGACTCAGTGCTCTTGCAGTAGCACACCGTCTAAGGCAGAATGGATTTGTGGATGCTCACCCTGTTGGAGCAGAAGATATTGGATTAAGACTCAAAGGTGTAGGTCGTGCTAAGGAAATTGACATCATATCTTCCAAGCAGCAACTGGACATAGAGAGTTTGGTAGGTATTCCAATCTTAACCGGGTGGTTCGGTGAAGGAGATGACGGAAATATCGCACTATTGACACGAGGTGGTTCTGACCATTCAGCAGCAGCGTTTGCGAACTTAACAAATGCATCAAAATTGATTCTTTGGAAGGATATTGATGGAATCAAACGACTGAATCCAAGATGGGGAATCAACACACCTACGATACCATACCTAGGGTATGGGCAAGCTGCTGAACTTTCCATGCACGGGACTCCAATTATTCACCCTGCAACTGTTCTGCCATTGGTTTCAGAGGGTATACCAATAGAAATCAAGAATTTCCATGACCCTGAAGGAATAATTTCTACCACTATTGGCCCGGATGTAGACAATGATACCATTGTAGCGATTGGATGTCAGCCTGGCGTTGCGGTAATTACAGATGATAAGCCTCTCAGCAGTGAATTGTTGGCAGAAATCGAATACCATGGAATTACTCCATGGTCGATGAACTCAACACCAGAGGAGATGAAAATCATAATGCCATTGCACGATCTACACTTAATTGAATCAAAAATTAGCGGTAAAATCGTTCACAAAACTGCAATAATTTCTGTTATTGGAAAAGCCGATATTTCGATAGATCACGAACTGGTATCTAGAAACGAATACGGAACTAGACTGATAGTTCAAACAGACAAACTTCAGGAAACAATTAGTGAATTGTATCACTCTTTGTTCTCTCGCCAAGACTGCAAGTGAGTTGGTAGGTCCAAAGCGAATAGTGCGCCTACAACGATGAATACAAACAGTGTTCCCAGTGCAACTCCGTAAACTGATATCAGTTCGACTGATTCTTCCATTCGGATAGCGGTCTGCTCAGAGAACAGTGAAATGAACGCTGGCAGAATGGTGTTTACAGACAGTACTAGCATTGCTAGAGAGCCTGCAATCAATGGATTGATTACAAGTGAACGGTGATATTTACCGACGATTTTCTTGACATTCATCACGTAAACTTCTCTTGTTCTGATTGAAGTATCAAGCATACTAAACCTGATTACACCATTAGTTAACTCGAAGTACATCACTAGCAAGACTGCGTATACAACAACAAGGATTGTAAGTAAGAATTGACTATCTCCAAATCCAAAGATATCCTGGGATAGTGAAACCTTTGAAGATGCAAATCGCATTACTGAAAGAATAAACAAAACGTATGATGATAGCATAAACCTTGCATCTCTAGTCATCGTTCCCCAGAAACCGGTTCCTATTGCACCTGCAACTACCAATAACTGCAGAATATTTGCAACCGTAATTGATCCCGTAATTGCAAACCAAAGAGTACCAACTGCAGGTGTAACGATGTATGTCAAAATACCTAAAGCGATTAGAACCCCATAGCAACCTAGTTGCAAGTTTTGAACCATCTTATCTGCAGGCAGGAACTTCATCTTTGGAACGAGTGGGCCTCCTAGTAGGCTTTCGACGAATGAAGGGATCTCGACGGTTGGAATAGCATCTTTCGGGATTTCTCCAGTTGGGCTTGCGGTACCAGCGAGTTTCTTTCGAGAAGGCGCTGATGAGCGAACAGTCTTGCCGTCGTACAGGTGTGCTGTATCTCCAGATTTAGTTGCCATTCATCTCCCTCCTCAGAATCCTCTCGCACCAGCAAGTGCGGTTGATAGTAGCATATCAGGCTCCCAATCCATGATATTGACACCAAGACCTCTCAATTCACTAATCAAGACGTCTCTTTCTGTCTTCAAAACCTCGTATCCAGTTCTATCTAGACGCTTTGCATCGAACTCGAATTCAAGACTAGATGGTGAGAGAACTGTTACGTCGAAATCTCTAGCTCTGAAATCACGTAGTGCGTTCACAATGGTTGGGTCATCTTCCAAGTTCGATAGAACAATTATCGGACTTCCCTTGTTGATGTGTGGCATAATTCTGTTCACAACAACCTGTAACGGGATATTACCTCTTGCCATAGCGCCGGCTAACTTGGTTAGAATAACATAGAGTTGCTTCTTTCCAGTATCTCTGTCTACGCTGACTACCTCGTCACCGTAGGTGATTAGACCGACAGAGTCTCTTCGACCAAGGAAATACTTTGCAAGGCTAGCAGCAGCTCTTGTTGAATAGACGAGGGCATTTCTAGAAACGGGTCCTGTTTCAGCAACTGCTCTCGAGTCAACGATTAGAATGATGTCGCTTACAGCGTCTCTTTCACGTTCGTTGACCATCAGTTTACCACTTCTAGCATAAGCAGACCAATTGATTGCTCTAAATGAATCACCTTCGAAGTATTCTCTCAATGAGTAGAACTCAGAACCAGGTCCTGGTTGACGAATGTTGACAGCTCCAGTGAAAATTTTCGGTACTCTTGACTTGACGAAGGTTTCCTTCAGGTCTTCCATCTTCGGGAACACAAGGAAGTCGTTGTAGACATGCAGTTCCTTTTCCTTGTGGAACAATCCGAATGGATCCTGGACACGGACAGCCACTGGTCCAAGACTGTAGAAACCTCTCAATGGGCACTCGACGGTATATTCGATGAACGTCTCACGGCGTGGACCTAGTTCCATCAGTATGTAGTTCGCACCATCTTTGATACGCATTACCTCTGGCACTCTGTCCTTAACTTCCAGAATCTTTCCTAGGCCGGAATGATTCTGCATACGCAGTGTGACGTTTACCTCACCATCTTCGAAAATCCTAGCACTGGATAATTTTCGCATTGCAGAGACGTTGGACAAGGAAACTCCTTCCTCACCAGACCATTCTTCTGCTCTGCGGCCGCTAGCAGCAACGTCAGCGTGACCGCCGAATAGTGCTGCCCAAGTTAGGAACACGAAGATTACCACAGCAATGGTAACCAATTGTGAATTCCTCAATGTAAGACCTAGCAGGTACATTGCTACCGCTAGGGAACCTAACATTGCACTCTTACGACTCCACATGCCATTCGCCTCTCTGTTTCAATTAAGAAAATCAGACAGTAGGAACTGGAACTTCTCGCAAGATTGTTTGAATAACCTCACCAGCTTCCAATCCCTTGATTTGGTGCTCTGGCTTTAGGATGATTCTGTGTGCGATTGCGAGTTCAGCTACGGTCTTGATGTCGTCTGGTGTTACGAAGTCGCGGCCACGAAGAGCAGCTGCTGCACGTGATGTCTTCAGAAGTGCCTGAGAACCACGAGGCGACGAACCTACGAGAACACGAGGGTCCTCACGGGTTCTGCTTACGATTTCAACCATGTACATACGCAGTGCTGGGTCGACATAGATGTCTTCACATGCTTGCTGCATTGCGATAACTCTCTGTGGGTCGGTAATAACGTCGACATCGACTGCATCCTTTCCACGATTGATACGTCGAGCAAGGATTTCGTCTTCGTCTGCACGGTCTGGGTAACCGACGCTCATCTTGAACATGAAACGGTCCAACTGCGCTTCAGGAAGCGGGTAAGTACCTTCTTGCTCAACAGGGTTTTGAGTTGCCATAACAATAAACGGTGCTGGTAATTTGTGGGTGACTGTTCCGATAGTCACCTGCTTCTCCTGCATAGCCTCAAGCAAAGCAGCTTGGGTCTTAGGAGGAGCACGGTTAATTTCGTCCGCTAGTAGTAGGTTACAAAATAGTGGACCTGGCTTGAACGTGAATTCTCCCTTCTTTGCATCGTAGATGTTTGTACCTGTAATATCTGCAGGTAGCAAATCCGGAGTGAACTGCACACGCTTGAAGTCACAACCCAACGCATCTGCGAAGGTGTTGGTCATCAAAGTCTTAGCAAGTCCTGGGTAATCTTCGAACAGTAGGTTACCGTTCGACAAGATGTTGATCAGAACGTTGTCGATAACGTGGCTCTTACCGATAATTACCTTCTGGACTTCGGCGCTAATTGCTTGTGCAATCGCTCCTACTGCCTGAAGACGTTCACGGACCTCTGGGCTACTTTGGTGTCTGGGCTGTGCCTGTGCTGGCGCTGCTGGTGCAGGTGCTGCAGGGGCTGGGGCCGGTGCTGCTGGGGCTGGTGCCGGAGCAGGTGCAGGCGCTGGTGGCGCTGCTGGGGCCGGAGCCGGTGCTGGCATAGCAGGCGCTGGTGGCGCTGCTGGGGCTGCTGGTGCAGGTGGTGCCGGCGCAGGGGGGGCTGCGGGTGGTGGGGGTGCTGGCTGCATGTCTTTTTACCTCCTAGTTTACTTTCCCCAACGTCGAATTTGTTGCAATAATTGCCTCAGTTCTTCGTTGGAATATGATCTCTGTTGTGAATACAACAGTTCGATTAGGCGAGGGTCCTTTACCATAGATTGGATCTCACCTGGTGTTTTCCTAGCCATTTCGTCACGGGTTAGGTCGTTGAATTGGCGCACTTTAGCCATCATAGCCTCTCGTACGCGCTGTAAGTACAAATTGGGGTCGACCTTGTTCGGTCTTTCTCTGAATCTAGTAAGGTCGAAAACGTGTCTCCAGTTCTCTTTTTCTGGTACAACCATTATCGCAATGGATAGCAGTGCCATCAGGTTGAGTACGATTAGCCACTTTAGGAGGGTGTCACTAGTTAGCATAACTATTGCACCCATCGCCTCTGTAAATGGGGAAGATATTGCGGAGGTAACGTGACGGGACTCGTCGAATACGATGTAGAAATTGTCATTCTTACTCGTGATGACGGTAGAAATCTCGTCGTTGTCGTGCTCCATCATATCTCTGATAAGAGTCACGAAGTAGTCTTCGTTACCGTTCCAATCTGTTCCAGTTCCCTCGGTTGAAGAAAGTAGAGAATCCCAGCAAGGCCTCTCGCCATAGTATCCGGAGTCGCACTGTTGCTTACCAGTGACCTCTGCGTCTGCAATATCCCATAGGTGGTTAGCTAGTACAGAGTGGTCTGAAACGAATACGATGCTACCAGTAACTTTCACGTTCCCTTCCTTGACTCCCTTTACCTGGTCGATTGCTTCGATTCCTGGGTAGTCCATCCTGATGATCAAACCAGTGTTGTTACCACCTAGAATTGGATTATCTGGGTCGTTTGCATCCATGTTTTCTCTAGCGATGAATGCGGAACCTGATGCGTGTGCCAGTACCTTTACGTTCCTAGAATCATCTTCATTGTCGAGCACTTGAATCGCTGTTGGACGGTGAAACAGAATCGGTAAAGCACAGTCGCTGTATCTGTCGCGGTCTTGAAGTGCTTCAGGACTGCAGTATGGTCTGCGCTCAAATTGGTCATCCCAAACCTTGTTGACACCTGCAACTGCCCAGAGTTTTCTAGAATCTTGAGGTTCAACTTCGCCGGTCTGGCTAGCTACTTCATAGAATCTGTTTGGATCTACTACTGGGGCATCGAAGAATTTGACATCGAACTTGTCAGCAACTGTTTGAGCGTTTGTTGAGTTGGCAGCGATGATAACCTTGCCGCCTCTTTCAGTGACGAATTCATAAAGAGCATCGGCTTCTGCGTTATCGAATGGCTTTTCTGGAGCAGCGATAACTAGCATAGTTCGGTGAGGTTCTCTCCAGTCGTTTACAAGCATTGGAGTGGACATTGTATTTGCAACAACATAGTCCATTCCATCTTCGCCAAGTGAGTCCCTCATACTCGAAACTTGCTGATATTGTACGTTTTGGTCCTCATCTGTAACGTATGCAGAATAGACAGTGGTTTTGTTAGAGGATGTGATGACGATTACAGTTGTTGAAAGTAACATAGCAACCATGAACCCAACCAAAAGCCAAGTTTCTAACTTGATTCCAGTTGAACCCTCTTCTGTCATTTTTATTACCCCTAAAAAAAAGCCCACTGGTTAACGTAGCAGGTTTCGCAACTCCAACCCACTCATATAGATTATCGTCGATTGAGCAATACAATGGCTTCTGTATCATCTAAGGATAATGAATATCAATACCGAATTACAGTCGTAAAATTAGGAATTGCGACGGATAACTGCAGAAAAGAGCATTGTTAGTATACACAAGAAGGAAGATAATGCCGGTAAAGATGAACTTTCGACCTCTAAATCTGTAGGATCAGTGTTTGTAGTATCATCGGTGTTATCATCGGGTTCTTCTTCAATAGTTTCTACAGATTCTACATCGATTGTTAAGGTTGCATAACTAGACACACTATCCGATTCTGGATAAATCGTGAACTCAAGAATACATTCCTTGGTTGGATGGCTAGTTGTAGTGCTGACCTGAAGCTCTCCTAGCAGTTTATTTTCATCTGACTTGACTGCAGGATTTACAACAATAGGCAGTGCGGACGCAGGCTCAAATGAGTAGTCAAGTTGAGGGCACCTCGATACTGCAATACTTGTTTTTGTAACAGCATCATCAGTATTTCCGAAATTAAAAACTTGGAGATTGATTGTCTTTGTAGTACCTGACTTCATTGGCATTTTTACGTCAGAAGAGGTTACACCATCGTCTTGATACTTTACGACGAGATTGTAAATTTTGGAGAACTCTAGATCCATTTCAATCTCTCTTGATGCATCTGCTGCTTGGCCTGCAATCAATTCAATCAATCTCATTGTGACTGTCTCACTGAATGTGTCTGCGTTGTAAAGAATGCCATCTGCATCCATTCCAGAACCTGAAATCTTCAACTCAAACGTCTTGTTGGAATTTCCTTCCACAGTGACCTGTCCAGGTTCATCGACGCTGAATTCAACATCCTCAAATTCTACTTCAAAGCCAACCTCGATTGGAGTTAACCGATTATTATTAATCCAAAATTCTAGAATCAATTCGAATGAATATGTTTCTTCGTTTAGTTGCATGATTGCAACTTCGTCCTCTGTATTCCAGTCTGCAGTCCATTGAATTTCAGGATTAGGCAACTGAGCGCTTGTCGAAACAGGAATCAATGAAATCAGAAAGATTGCAATGATTGTTCGTCTCATCTTCATTCCTCGCATGCGCGTTTGATTAGAACTTTGATCATGTTTCTTCGATACCTCGGAGGCAGAGATGTGTTGTTGACCGGTTTTGTATTATTGTAAACAGCATCACAAATCGACTTGATGTCTCCTCCGGATTCAGCTACTTCTTCGTCGTGTCTTCTTGGAATACTTTCTAGGGCAGTGGTAGCAACTCTTAGTGTTGAGCGGTCTCCTTTCTTCCATGCTGCTGCAGCTCCTGCTTCAGGGAAATCCCATGACTCTCTGAGCCTCAGTTTTCTGTAAGCACCAATCCACTCAGATACATCCGAGGGCAGGGTAACCTTGAGCATGAATTCTCCAGGCAGTAGGACATTTCGAGTCATGCCATCCAACTGATAAAATTCGGTAAGAGGCATCTCTCTAGCACCATTCGGTCCGATTAGATGCACGGTTGCATCCAAAACCATGAGATTTGGTGCGATGTCACCTTGATATGTTGCGACACAAAGTGTGTTTTGGTTTGGAATGACTCTACAATCAGCGCCAGTACCACAATCAGCCTTGTGACACCAATCTATGCTGCTTCTCCACTCCTCTGCTTGGTTGTACCAGAAACATCGTGTATCTAGGCACAAGTTACCACCAAGTGTGGCATTTCTTCGGATAAGTGATGATGCAACCTTACTCGAAGCTTCGGCTATTAGTGGGTGAACCTCACTGCTAACTGAAATGTCATGTAATCTAGCCATACATCCGATTTCAGTCATTGAAATTGTGGAAACGCCCTCTAGACCTGCAAGAGAAATGACGTGCGGTTTGGTATTGATGTGCCACTTGTAGTTGGGAATAATGTCGGTCCCGCCTGCAATCCAGTCAAATTCTTGACCTGATTCTAGCAACTGTGCGGCAATTTGACATGCTTCCTCAACGCTGGTTGGTTTGTGAAGTTCAAATGGTGGCATTAGCATCAGTTTTCACCTCCCATGTGTCTTTGTTCCTGTTTGAGCCATGCTTTACCGGCCAACCCTAGTTCTGCGAGTTGTTCTGGTTCTGGCTTGTCAGCAGATTTCCAACCTTCGACTTGGTCTTCTAGTGGAAGGTTTGGATCGAATCCAAACAAAACACCGTTGACATAGGCATCGGTATCCTCACTACGTTGCCTTCTCTTATCTCGGATTTCATGCTCAGATGCACGTTGCTCCAACTTCTTTTGCAATTCTGAGAAATCCAATCTTGGAACAGGTAAGTCTGCAGGGTCGTCGATACCTTCGACCTTCATCTTCTTGGCAATAGCAGCCCAGACTTTGTCAGGCGTCAATGGAAGGTCGTTGATTCTGATTCCAATTGCATCGTATACTGCATTTACAACCGCCGGTAGGATAGGCAATAGAGGGCCTTCTCCAGCTTCCTTTGCACCGAACGGACCTTCTGGGTCACACGATTCAATGATAATCGGAGTTACATTTGGCATTTCGTGGACACTTGGAATCTTATAGTCGAGAAGGTTAGGATTCTGTAGGTGTCCTGTCCTTCCATATACCATCTGTTCAGTCAATACTTGGCCTAGACCCATGTGACATGAGCCGATTATCTGTCCTTCAACAGCAAGCGGATTCAGAGCCTTCCCACAGTCGTGGGCAGCCCATACATCTGTACACTTGATCAGACCAGTCTCTACATCGACCTCTACCTCTGCGACATATGCAGAGAATGAGTATGCCGGAGCAAGTCCCGCTGCTGCACCTTTGTGAACTCCTCCCATTGGAGGTGAACGGTAAGCACCCGAAGAAATCAAGGCACCCTTGTCTTCTTGTGCTTTGTGAAGTGCTTCAAGATATGACATTCCTATAGCAGGATCATGCTTGTAGTAGATTCTCCTATCGTTCAAAACAAGTGTATCCGGGTGGTAACCAAGAGTGTCCCATGCTGCATTCAGCAACTTTTCCTTAATCTCCAATGCAGCTCGAATTGCAGCATTCGCATTCATGAAAGTCACTCTTGACGAGTATGACCCTAAGTCAACTGGGCTCGTGTCGCTCTCGTGACTTCGGACGTGAATCATTTCAATCGGTAAAGCCAATACCTCTGCAACGACTTGAGCGACTGCTGTTGTTGAGCCTTGACCGATATCTGCTGCTCCTGTGTGAACAGTAACTCCACCATCCATGTCGATTTGGATGTGGACAGTTGCGTGTGGGAATTTGTTAGGGTCCCAGTGAATTGGTAATCCTGAACCAGAGATGAAGAATCCACATCCGATTCCTATTCCTTTTCCTAGAGGCATCTTCCTGAATTTATTGTCCCAGTCGCTTCCTTTCCTAACCTCTTGCAATGCCTGGCGCATTCCATTTGAGGTTATTCTGAATCCTGAAATTGTCCTAGAATGTGGAGGGAGTAAATTTGCAAGACGCAAATCGATTGGGTCGACTTGTAATTGCTCAGACATATCGTCGAGTCCAACCTCAACAGCAGTTCTTGTGTTTACTGCACCGTGACCACGCATAGCACCGCTAGCTGGCTTATTTGTCCAAACTCTAGCACCAGTGTAATGGAAAGAGCCTAATTCGTACGGTGCCGTTGCAAGCACTCCGTTGTAGTATGAGGTGACGTGTCCGAATGAGGCGAATCCACCGCCGTCGATTAGTGCATCAATATCGAATCCTGAGATTCTCGCTTCTTCATCAGCATACATCTGCACTTCGATATGGCTTGGGTGGCGGCCTCGATTTACCCAGAATACTTCTTCTCTGTCGAAGGTTATCCTAACTGGCCTGCCTGCTTTTCGTGCCAGAATGGCTGCACACATCTCGTGAGGGAATGGGTCGGATTTTCCTCCAAATCCACCGCCAACAAAGGTTCGAATAACATTCACCTGATGCATTGGAACATCGAGAACTGTGGCAAGTGCCCTGTGGGCATAGTGAGGAACTTGTTGTGGCGTGTAAAGTTGCAGTCTTCCGTTTGAATCCCAGTGTGCAACCACTGCGTGTGGTTCTGTAAATCCGTGATTTACACCCATGTATTTCCACTTTCCGTGGTACATGGCATTGGGATTCTCTACCATAGAGCGGTCTCCGAACTCTTGGAATACTCTCTTTTGTACGTTGGTTGAACCCACGTGATATTTTCCTCTCCAATGAATTGGCTCGTCTACATCTTCGAGACCTTTCTTCATATCGTGAATTGAATCTAGAACTTCATATTCGACATCGATCAATGCGACTGCTTCTCTCGCTGTGGCTTCGTCTACCGCTGCAACACATGCAACTAGGTCGCCGACGTGTCTAACTTTCTCGACAGCCATTGCGTGTTCGTCTTTTGTAACCGGAAGAACTCCGAACTTATTCGGTGCATCTTCGCCGGTAGCGACGGCAATTACACCTGGTAGTGCTTCCGCTTTGCTTGTGTCAATGCTTACAACCTTGGCATAATGATGGGGCGACCTTACGATTCTGCCAATTATCTCATTTGGCAATCTAACGTCATCACCGTACCATGCTTGACCAGTGACCTTTGCATTGGCATCGACAAGAGGAATTGATTTCCCGACTACAGTACCTGTTCTTGCTCTATCGTGAATGTGAGCGCCCGCTGGTTGCTTCTCCTTTCCTCCAACCATTTCTGGAATAAAATCGAGGTCTCTAGGTTTCATTACAGGCCTTGAGCCTCCCGAACCTGGTGGTGCGAAACTCTGCTTTCCTGCAACCCTCTTACCATCCTTTCGGATTTCTCCAGAACCGCTTCCGGGCTGTTGCTTGTATCCACCTGACATAGGTATCACCTCGCATGGCCCGGAGGCATTGTCGGCTCTTCAGGACCGCTTGGGTTAGGATCAGGGTGAGCATCGCTTGCTGCTGGCGCAGATTCTGATTCACCACGGTGAATTGCTGCTGCTGCTTGAATTGATTCAATGATTTGTTGATATCCGGTACATCTGCACAGATTTCCTTCAATCGCACATGCGATTTCTGAATCTGAGGGGTTGGGGTTTTCATTAAGTAATGCTTGTGAGGCCACTAAGAAACCAGGGGTACAAAAGCCACATTGAGAGCCACCATGGTCTGCAAAGCACTGCTGAATTGGTGCTAGGTGTGCACCGTCTGCTAAGCCTTCGACAGTGGTTATTTTGCTACCGCTTGCATCCTGTGCCATAGTTAGGCAAGATAGTCGTGGTTGACCGTCGATCATCACAGTGCAGCAACCACAAGTTCCCATGTCACATCCTCGCTTTACACCCAAGCATCCTGCTTTGTCCCGCAAGACGTCTAGAAGCACAGCGTTGGATGGTGCAAGGACTTCACGAACCTGACCATTAACTTCGGCTGTCCACACCTTGGAAGGTGCCGCTGGAATCATCGAAACGTGCTCTTTTCCAACCATAATTGTCACCAACTGATTGACCCGAGTAAGAATCACCCTTTCAGCATTGGCACTGAATTATCCAATTTACATGTCGCAAATGTTGGTAATTTACACCTACCTTTGAGCAACTGAAGTGTGGTCCTCTGCGCCAGGAGAGGGGGTTTTCCAGTCCTCATCTCCGGGTAATATTAGCCCATCTCCAATCTGCACTAAATCCGAAGCTAACTTCTGTTGAGTAGCACACAATTCATCCCAATTGAGGGATGAATCTCTCCACTTCGACCAAAGCCTCATTCTTCGCCAAGAAGACTTGCCTTTGGAGTACAATTTCATCTGTAATTTGCCGGCGGTAGGCATCCACCACAGCATCAATGGCAGGACAAGTATTGCTGGAAGCGAGAACAAGAATTGAATCACTACGCTATAATCTGCTAAACCTGCAAGAGGGCTAGAATCAGAAAGTAAGGCCCAAGTGAAGGCATAGGCAGAGATTGACCACCAAATTGGATAGGCAACTAATGCAGTGTACAATTTGAGTGCTCCACGTTTACTATCTTCCATTTTTGGGCCGAAAATTCGGTCTATTGAAACCACAAACAGGAATGGTGGAAAAGATCCTACAATGGCACTAAAAGTGACGAATCCTAGCATAAATGACCATGCGAATAGCCACAAGAAAATCGACCTGAGGAACCCGTATGTTGTGACGGATTGAGGCCTATCATCAACATGATGAGGTTTCAAATCAAGAAATTCTAGTCTTTCCATGTGAGACCTAGTTCTATTTTCGAGGTCTCGGCATTTGTCTTGATTGTTAATCGCCATCCATTCCCAAGCAGCTCTAACTCTTCTGGCGCCAATAACCCCTTCTCCATAGGTTACTACCTCAGTGATTTCGGGATTCTTACGAAGCCTCTCAGCATGAATAATTGACCTTGCTTTCCAGATTAATTCCCTATCTTTCCAATCGTCTCTAGATAGGGAAGACCTAGATATTTCACCAGATATTACCTTACTCAGGCTTTCTACATCTCCCTCGATTTCTATTGGCCTCTCAACTGTGAGTGCGACTCTCTCTCTGAAGAGATGCTTCTTGCTATAATGAATACCAACCGGCAAGATTACTGGTGGATTATCAGGAGATAATTCGGCAGACCTCAAAGCAATTCTTGCAGCGTTGTCTTGAATTACTTTCGACTTTGGTGAAGAATGGGATTCTCCTTCTGGAAATACTACAACATTTTTCCCCGATGCAACTTCTTTTGCAATACTCTCAAGTTCATTCTCATCATTGATGAAACCGTCAAATTTGACTTGCTCTCCTGGCAACAACCCCTTCGTGAGCATGTTGTCAAACAAGCCTCCCGGATGCCATGAGACGATAATTGCACCTCTATCCGAAGGAAGGTTCTCAGCATCGATAACAGAGATTTCTCTGAACCATGTGGACATCAAAACCCGGCTAAACCAGTTTTGGAGCCCCATAGTGACTCCTAATGATTTCAGGTTTTGATATATCCCCCGATTTTACGCGAATACACAGGGTTCAAACACTAGCACTAACTCGATTACATCGCGGTGAGGATAATGAACGGCTACAAACGTTGTTTCGGACTATTTGGATTATTCATGTTAGTTGCACCATTAATCGTCGCAACTGTTCCAGTATCAGCAGAATTTGAAGATGATTCTGAGCCAGTTGGATGGTGGACTGAAACCACAGTCGACCGCAATCAAAACAAGATTGGAGACATGGTCGAACTCCACATGGACAATCCAATCTTCTTGGATGAGGATAACACACTTCCTCTAATCATCGACTACCATTACACTCCCGGCCAAGAAGACATTGATGTTCTAGAGCGCACCGTTGAATATCAACATCAGTTCATTCTGCACGGCATAGATGCTCTCGCTGGCAGAGTTCCAGTGACTGAATTGCTAACTCTCAGAGATATTCCAGGAGTTGTGATGATCGAACTTGATGGGATTTTGACAATTGCAAATAATGATGCAAGAATCGGACACGGTGTCGATGTTACATTCGCAGAAACAGGTTATGACGGTGCAGGAACTACAGTAGCAATCATCGATACTGGACTGGACGGTAATCATACAAGTTTGGATGACCAAGATGACGACCCAACAACATATGACCCCAAGATTTTGGGATTCTATGACGCTGTCAACAGCCCTGATGATACAAGTGGTAACATATTCCCATTCGATGACCAAGGACACGGTTCCCACTGTGGAGGAACTACAGCAGGAACCGGTGCACCAACCTACGAACATCCAGGAATGGCACCACAAGCACACCTAGTAGGTGTCAAGGTATTGGGAGCAGATGGCTCAGGTTCATTCGCTGGCGTTATGGCCGGAATGCAATGGACGATTGATACCATGCACCAGTATAACACAAGAATCGCATCAATGAGTCTAGGTGGACCGGGTGCAATCGAGTGGACATCCTCTGAAGAAGACAGCGTAAACCGACAAGCAAACGCAATGGTAAGAGCAGGAATCGCTCTATACATCGCTGCAGGAAACAATGCAGTAAGCGCTCAAATTGGAACTCCTGGCTCCGCAGAGGATGTAATCACAGTCGGTGCACTTGACAAGGACACCTCGATTGCGGTTTACTCAAGCCAAGGGCCAACAGAAGAAGGTAGAGTAAAGCCAAACATCGCTTACATGGGTAGCAGCATCATGTCAGTTGCTTACAACTCAGGTGACCAATATACTGCAATGAGCGGCACTAGCATGGCAACGCCAGGTGCTGCAGGTGTCGGAGCATTAATGCTGCAAGCAAACCCGAACTTATCTCCGTTTGATATTCGTAACATCATGCAAGAGACTGCAACTTACAGACAATGCCACTACATGGGCGCAAACGAACCGTGTGCTGAGGATTTGATTCCTAAGAACCGCCAAAACAACGTTTACGGGCACGGGCACGTAAACTCACTAGAAGCAGTACTAGAAGCTGCAGAATACAACCAACAGTATACTTTCAACTCAAACCTTACTTTGATGGTGACTGAAACTATTCTAACAAATGGTAACATTGTCATGGGTCCAGGTTCAGTCATGGAAATTGAAATCAGCGAAAGTATCGATTCAGTCCAATGGATGAGTAATGACTTGAGAGATTCGTGGTCCAACATCCATTCCTATGACGGAGGAACCAGTGTTGTCCTAGATTACGACTTGATTGTCGAAGAACTAGAACACCTTCCTGGAATTCTTCTTCACGACAACCACACACTGTCCCTGCGTGGACTGGATGGAACAACTTCGAGCCCACTTGTTTCTGTGGACATTACACTGACGAAGGAAGTTATTGTAGCTACAAGTGACGATACAAGTTCGACAATGAATTACGTCGTATACGGCTCTGTATTTGCGGCAATAATTCTCTCAATTGTTCTGTTAATCGCTTTCATCAATAACGAATCAGAGAAAGAAGCGAGACACCCAATCGACAAGGATATCGACGAGGTCGTTGAAGCCGAAATCATGGATTAAACCCCAAACTAATGTTTGATTCCGGCTCAACATTCAAAAGGGCATAGACTAAATTCACCCTGAGAACTATGGCTGATTCACCATCTAGACCAAAGAGACCAACCGCTGCTCGTGCTCTATCTTCCAGAGCAGGTACGCTTTCTGCAAACGCAGTATCGACTCCGAATGTACAATTAGGAATTATAGGAGAAACGAGGCATGTCGTAAACTCAGGACTGCAAAAATTCGCTCAACTGATCTTATTCGGTATCGCAATGGTTGCTATTTGGGCAGGATTACTTTCCATCGCATTTTTCGGAGACGAAACTGGACAACAAGAGTTCCTTGTTCTTGGATTCGGAGGATTGCTCTCTGGATTCCTAGCGATTTCTCTGGTAGAATTCCAGAGAAGAAAAGGTGGTAATGAATTACAAAATGTACACGATTACATGCTAGGAGTAGCATTCTTCTTCCTTGCAGTAGGAACATTATACGGGTCTAGATGGGTAGTCGGACTCCTGGCTGAACAAGGAGTCGATTGGCTCATTCCTGCAAATTCACCAGACCCAACAATTACTGATTGGAATCCTTCTGCGAATGCGATTTATGTGCAAATGGCCGCTACAGTATCACTTGCTCTTGCACAAACAATGTACCTTAACCGGCTTAGAGGGGTTACTACATTCGGATGGGCAGTAACTACGTTTACACCTTTGGTTGTAGCACTTATCGGTTCATCAATCTGGATGGAGTGGTCTGACAACATTGTTTCATGGGAACTTGGAATCTCGATGATTGCACTTGCATCGCTATCTATGTGGCTGTCGCTTAGAGCGAATAGTGGAATAATTTTCTCAGTTGTTGCAGTTACATCTGGTCTCTTACCTCTCTTGTACGAATACAGTAACGAAGATACTGGGTCTGGCGGCGCACTATCGCTGCTCGTATTCATCATTGGAGTACAAGGAATACTCGCTGCAGACAAGCGTCTACGTCAAGATTTGATGCAAATAACCTCCATATTCCTCGTTGGTGAGGTCATTATTGCAATGCTTATTGCAAGAGAAGGTGACTTTGAGCTAATCTTGGGTCCAATCAGACAGTATGAACTTGGAGAATTAGCACCTTATCTTACTCTCCAAGTCGGACTTTGGCTTGCTGTACTGGTAGCTTATTTCCCAGCAACACTGATGCGAAGAATTCCTTACATGCCAATCGGGCTTGCTGCAAGTCTATTCTTGATTGAACCGAGTGCGAGTTTGATTCCTTGGATGACTACAATGATCATGCTTCCATACTTACTGGTAATTTCGAAGGTGACAAGAAACTGGGTTGCTAACATGACTATGGTCGCAGTTGGATTCTCATTCTTTGCACAATCTCACTTCATGGGTGGATTCGAACCAGGATGGTTAGAGTTCACGATCCTCGTGGTCGTTTTGATGTCTGGAGAGGCTGGAAGGCAGAAGGGACACCTATCAGATTGGGCACACTTCGTTACACTAGGATTACTGATTCTATCTGAATCTGTATTATTTGGTGATGACCCTTACACTCCTTGGTCACTCTTCATCTATGCAGTGGTATCATCTTTCATGATGATGATGGAAGCAGAGAAATCAGAGGACAAGCAAAAGGCGTTCGAAGCATCTGCTGCAACTGCAGCAACCATGGTACTAGCGATTATTCTCTCTGCTTTCGATAGGCTAGAGGTTCCTCTACCTGACAACATTGCCTCGAATCTAGATGGATTCAACATTACACTTGCAGTTGTTGGAATTGTGGTTTATTCTGCCATGAGGAAATTCAAGAGCATCGAATTGGACATAGGAGTGCTTCTCAACTGGGCGGATAGCCAAAGAAAGAAGATGGTACCAGTCTATGATTCGAATACAAATGCCTGGGTCCTACCCGATGCGGATGCGGAACATGACCCTATGGAATATTCCTGGGGCCCACTGGGTAGAATGAGTCTAATCGGTCCGATGGTTCTATTCACAATTGCTTTGACGTCAGTCGGAATTACCGATTTGGCTCAAAACATAATTTGGACTGTTCTGATGGTTGTACCGATTGGAATTATCATCTCTGAAGTACTTCTTGAGAAGGAAGCATCTTCCTCCGGAAGAATGATTGCAACGCTGACTCTGATCGCTGTATCATTCCCGATGGCTGTTGGACTCAACGATGCAAGATGGGAAACTGGAGTTTTGTATAATTCAATGATTTTGTTTGATGTAATGCTACTTGCTGGACCACTTGGAATTTCAGTAATGCTTGATAGAAAGGGATTGAATGATGATTCATTGAACAGAACTGCAGACATCGTCACCATGATGGGATTGCTAATTCTAGGTCTATTCGACACAACTGGAGGTTTGTTATTCGTTGCAATGTACGCGCTTGTATTCTCCAGAGCCCTGAAGCACAGACTGAATTTCATACTCTGCATTGCACCGCTAGCATTACTGCTGTATGCGCAGAGATTCGTATCTGATGGAGCGATAATGGCAGAGATCTTGTCAATATTCGACCTTGTTGCCTACGACCCAACCGAAACAACGATTCTTGATTTGAGTAGATTTACTTTCATAATTATGACAATTACAAATCTGGTCATACTAGTAAGAGCGGTGATTGACAGAAGAACAACTGAGTTCATCGAGTTCGAGTCCCCGGTTGCAATACCAGCCCTTTGGTTAACACTAGGAATATTTGGAGTACTGCCAGAAGCAAGTTGGCTACTATTGTCGATGACAGTCTTACTCACAATCTATTCTTGGTTAATCGGCAAACTGGACTTGATTCCTTGGACTCCAGTAATGGCGTTCTTCTCGTTCTATATCGGATTTACAAACGACCCTAACTTCAGTCACTTTGATGATATTGACTACTTGACAAACAGCCTTCTTGGAACTGGATTGTTCACATTATGTATCAATCAAGCGAGTTCAACTAAATTCCTGTACAAGTATGCAGACGAAGTTGATAGCGCAAGCTCGATAGAAGGAATGGCGTTTTCCGTTTTCAATTTAGACTCTGATGAAGCTCGTGACAGACTAACTGACATAATGAGAACCTGGACAATTATCTGTTTAACTTTCTCATGGACTGCTCTGAAAGGAATTGGTACCGTTATCGGTGCAATCTGGGCAACTTACGATTCAATCGTAAACGGTCAGAAGTACGCATTACTTGCACTACCTCTCCTGCACGCATTTGCAATATGGAACGTAATGGAGCAACTGAATGTAGCAGATGGTACTCAAGATCTGTTTGTTGGAGGAGTATTGATGATTGCTGGAATTGCAATGACAATTATCTCTTCTAAGCCGGAAATGGCATGGAATTGGAAAATCTATGACTGGGGTGATGAAATTGAGTATTATGGCTGGATAGACAGAGTAGGTCAACTAGGAATTGTCTACTTCCTGACTGGTATAACATGGGCGATTGGAGAGGCAGACCTAGACCAGTTCCTATGGGCTGTGTGGGCAGCATATCTCTCCGGAATCGCAGTTCAAGGATTCAGAGATGAGACGGAAACTCCGTGGAGGAGAGGTTTCGGTTCAATGGGTTCAATTTTCTCGCTGTTCATGCTATCATTGACATTCGACACAGAGTTGTACACCTACGTGACTTGGATGTTCCTTGGTGTAGTCGCACTTGGATTCGGATTTGCTTACATCTCTAGAATGGGAGAAGTTTCTACAATCTATACAGAAGATTACACTGAAGTCAAAGAGGCGATTATTGAGAGGCAGACAGGCGGAAGTATTGCTCAAATGGAGGCTATTCCAGAACCTGTGTTAACTGATGACGAAGAAGAGGAAGAAGTCGAGGTAATCGAAGAATCAGTGGAAGCAGAAGATTACGACGAGGACGGAATTGAAGACGAAGACTTCGACTTCTCTGAATTGGATGAAGAAGAGGAAGATGTCGAAGTCTCCAAAGCTCAAGAATCAAAGAAAAAAGTCGAGAAGAAGATTGAGAGAAAGAAATCCACTCTAGAAATCCCCAAACCGGTAACGAGCGCTTTTGATTACGACTTGATTCTAGACCCAACAATCTCTCAAGCGATTCAAAACTCTCTGGCTAACACGCCTCATGAAGGATTCAAGCCAGTGGTTTCAGTCTCCCAGAACGGTAGTCTGAAGATTGATTTCGTACCAATCTGATTGCCGCCATAATGAAACACTGCGGGTTTGTGGCAAACCCATGGCAGGAGAGATGGTTTGGATCGACTTGGAAATGACAGGTTTAGATTTGAACACCGAGTCGATAATTGAGATTGCTACAATAATTACCGATGGTGAATTGAACATAATCGCTGAGGGGCCTAATCTTGCTATCAAGGTCAGTGAGGAACTGCTAGCGAATATGGATGAGTGGAACACCACTCACCACACATCATCTGGGCTTGTTGATAGAATTCGAAATGAAGGTGTCTCTCTTGAAGAAGCAATTAAGCAAACTTGCGATTTCCTAGAACAAAATATAGAGCCCGGCACTGCACCGCTATGTGGCAACTCAATACACAACGATAGAGCGTTTTTGGCAAAAGAAATGCCTGAGGTTCTCGATTTACTTCACTACAGAATAGTAGATGTTTCAACAATCAAAGAACTAGTCAATCGTTGGTATCCAGATTTGCAAAGATACAGGAAGAAAGAGGCGCATAGAGCTCTAGATGACATTATTGAATCGGTAGAGGAACTGCGGCACTACAGGCAACATATCTTCAGAGATTGACACCTTTGTGGGCTGCTAAAATCTCTGCTAGTACCGCTATTGCGATTTCTTCGGGGCTCTCTGCCCCTATTGCAAGACCAATCGGACAATTTACTCCATCAAGGGTTTCTTGGTCGATACCAGTTTCAAGTGCAACCTTAGTGAACGCTTTCCACTTTGATTTGGAGCCAATTACTCCTAGTCTCCCTGCATAACCTTTGGTGAGTAAACCAAGAAGACGTTCCTCATCCTCTTTCCAATCATGCCCAAGCAGAAGGATATCACTGAATCGTGAAAGTGTTTCTTGAGTCTCACTTTCAAGGAAATCCTTTGGACAAGAATGATGGGTCTCTATCGCACCTTCAAGTGTGGCGTAATCAGCCCTTGAATCCTGAACAGAGTATTTCCAATCAAGTGGAATACATGCTTCTGCTATCGCTTTAGCGCAATGTCCGCCTCCCATCAGAAGTATGTGTGGCATCGGAATCAGTACCTCCAAGGCGACCGTCACCCGGCCGCCACAAAGGCTGTCCAGAGGTTGCACCTCATAGCCCTTAGCACCCTTGTTCAATCCGTAAGTTACGACTTCTCCACATGGTTTTGAGGCTTCAGAAATCAACTCTCTAAGCCTTGAAATCACTTTCATCTCCAAGCCAGCACCTCCGACCGTGCCCACTAGATCTGACTCGGTCAAAGCAAGCCTAGCGCCCGCTTTACCAGGAACTGAACCGGATGTGTCGACTACACTTGCAATCGCAACTTTGCGATTTAGGGAGAGTTGGTCAAGCGACCACTGTAAAACCCTCGCCGTCACTGTAGTCCCTCCAAATCGGCGGGCGTGTCGATGTTCATATGTTCGCCGGGAGCATCAATTTTTGAGATAGTTATGCTTTCTCGCAGGGATGCGTCTTTTGGCAGAGATAGGACTTTGTCGATTTCACACAGCATCAATGGATGACCAGATGGTTTTGGAGACGTGTTTTCATTGCATTCAATCAAGGCCTCAACAGTTTGTAAGTTCCAACCACAACGGTCGACTGGACTTACAAGTACCCTTCTTGGTGTACGGCCTAATTCACTTACCAATGAGATTAGACCGATTTGTAGAGACCCTGTTCTTCCCTCTTCGGGAGAAGGGTTGACCACCACTATTGCACCGTCACATTCCAACATTACATCAACCTGTAATTCAGACCTAGTTACAACGAAAATAGGCGAGCAGCCACTCTCGGTTAGGATTCTTGTTGCCCGAGCCACAAGGGATTCGCCATTCCATTTCACTAGGGCCTTAGGTTGACCTAATCTGCTGGATGCACCAGCTGCCAACACTATGGCGGGCACGCCTTTTGCCATAGGCTCACAAATCCTTGGTAATTTCACGACCGATGATCATTCTCTGAACTTGACTACTGCCTTCGTAAATCTGCATGACTTTAGCGCCACGCATCAGTCTTGCAACCGGATACTCCTCTGAGTAGCCATATCCACCATACACTTGAACTGCATCTGTTGCAACCTCCATTGCAGTGTCTGAAGCGAATCTCTTGGCGTGGGCAGCAGATTCTGTATTTCTGACACCTGCATCTCCATCAGCAGCTGATTTCCATGTTAGCATTCTTGATGCTTCGATTTTTGTTTTCATGTCTGCGAGCATGAATTGGATGGCTTGGTGGCGGTGCAGAGGCTTGCCAAATGTCTGCCTTTCTCCAGAATATTGGAGTGCATGCTCGTAAGCAGCCCTAGCAAGACCTGTAGCGTGTGCAGCGATATTTGGCCTTGACATATCGAATGCCTTCATTGCATTCATCCAGCCACCAGATTCAGAGCCACCGACTAAGTTCTCAGCAGGAACTCTCATGTCATCAAATGAAATTGAACGTGTATCCGAGCATCTCTGGCCCATATTGTTCTCTTTCTTGCCTAGAGATAGTCCTTCAGAATCAGCATCCACAATGAAACCTGACATTCCTTTGTATCCTGCATCGGGGTCGGTTTTGGCTAAAACGAAGAACCAGTCTGCCTTACCTGCTCCGGTAATCCACATCTTTGAACCGTTGATCACGTAATCATCGCCGTCCCTTACAGCCAATGTTTTGCAAGCAGCAACATCTGAACCTGCTCCTGGCTCAGTAACTGCATAGGAGGCCAGTGCACCTTCTTCTGCAACCATTCGCAAATACTTGTCCTTCTGCTCATGCGTTGCTCCAGTGATAACAGGAGCACATGCTAGACTTGTAGCGTAGGCAGCGGTAGCAAAACCAGGGTCGCCCCAGGCCAATTCCTCATTGACGAGAACTTCTTCCATAATTCCTAGACCTGGCCCTCCATAGTCTTCAGAGATGTGTAGATTGAGCAAACCCATCTCGTGTGCGGCATTGATTGCGTCTTTTGGATACTCGGAATTTAGGTCCCAGTGTTCTGCATTCGGTCTAATCTCATCGACTGCGAATTCGTGGGCAAGTTCTCGCAGCATTAGTTGCATCTCATCCAGTTGGAAGTCGACCATGTTACGCCCACAAAGCCATTCAGCATAAGCAGTACTGTTAATCAAATCACGAGATAGCCTTGCCTTTGTAATTCAATTGCGAGTAAGAATAGAAGATAGAATGTAATCAAGATACTACCTTCCCATCTACTGAATTGGAAGCCAGTCCACATCATGGCTAGACAAAGCGATACACCAAGCAAAGTTGCTGGGATAATGAGATACATTGTAAGGTCGTATGAAGCATCCGTTAGTGAGATTGGAGAGACTAATGCAGCAATCCCGATGGAGAGTAGTGGATCGGTTATGTTCGAGCCAATAAGCGTTCCAATTGCAACACCCTGGCTCTTTCTTACCGCAACCATCGCCACGGTCAACTCGGGAAGTGAAGTTCCTAATCCGGACATAGTTGAGCCGACTATAGCATGTGGTACATTCAACTTGTACGCAATTTCAGCTGCGTACTTTACCAACTCATTTGCAGCATAGACCGCAAGAGATAATCCGACTACAACCATTACGAAGTATGCTGTCCCTGTCCAACTGAAATCCGCTTTCTTCACTCCATCGACAGCCTGCTGTTCATCTTCTCTAATCTTGTCTGTATCGCTCAACAACCAAGTCAAGTAAAGACCGTAAATCAGGACAAGAATACCACCTTCAATTCGGGAAAGCCCGCCTCCTTCCCACAATAGTGCGGTCAACAATACGACAGACATCAACATCAGTAGTCCGTCCCTCTTTAGCCATGCAGGCCTTATCTCAAGAGGTTTGAAAGCAACTACTATTCCCAAAACTAATGTAATTTGCACTAGAACAGAACCGTAGATATTTCCAACTGCTAAATCCATCAGTGCAGGATCACTCCCTGAACCTGCCGAAGCGGTGGCTGTGACCAAAATTTCTGGCAGCGATGTTCCAATACTCACGATTGTCAAACCGATTACAACCTCTGCCATTCCAGCTCTTCTAGCGAGTCCCTTTGCACCCTCAACGAAGAAATCCGCAGATGTGATTAAGAGAGCCAGTGCAATGATTATCAGAATGATCAGGATTCCAATATTTGTCCAGTCATTTTTTGCTGTTATTCCACCAAGAATTGCCAAGGTGAGGAAAAGCGCAAATGAAATCAGAAGTGCATTCCACTGAAGCAGAGAGGCTATACCCTGCCTAGGAACCTCTTCCGCCATGATTATCCTCAAATGAAACTCCTCTTTGATGGTTGCGAAATATATAGAGAAAAATCATACACATCTTTCTTTTGAGAAAGACTGTGTGGAAGAGGTACCTTTCCGAATTTTGTGGTACCTTTTTGATGGTACTTCTCGGGTGTGGCTCGGTTGCGTTAGGATGGAATTCTTTTGCAGTTAGCCTTACATTTGGATTTGCAGTATTCACTGCGATTATGATTTTTCAACCAATTTCAGGAGCTCATATCAATCCTGCTGTATCCATTGCTTTTGCCGCAAATGGTGATTTGGAAAAAGAAGCGCTGCCAGGCTATATTGTTGCTCAATGTTTTGGAGGATGGTTAGCCGCGGTGATTGTTGTCTCTGGTGCAACATCACCTGCTGTAGGGTATGCACAATCTTGGGGAATTGAAATCGCAATTACCCTCCTTCTGATGTACTCCATACACGTATTGGTTAGAAAAGAGGCAAACCTGTTTGCCCTTGCATTTGGCGTAGGTTTGATGGTTGCAATACTTGCTTTCTTCTTTGGTGGATTTACAGGTGCCAGCATGAATCCTGCTCGAACCCTGGGTCCAAACATAGTTACTGGAGAGGGTAACTTGATTCTATATATCGTTGCACCAGTCGTTGGAGCAGTGCTTGCTAACTTTATCCCTGAACCACTTGACGAATAGCTTTCACAACGTGTTCCAAACTCGGCACGGTGTGGTTTTCAAGTGGAGGAGCGAAAGGCACTGGAGTATCTAATGCGCCAATTACCAAAGGCGCAGATTCCAATGCATAGAACGCTTCTTCCATAATTCTGGATTGCATCGAGTGGCCAATACCACCAAACCACTGTCCTTCTTGAAGCACGACAAGACGGCCTGTTCTTGTAACGCTTGAGACACATGTCTCTGCATCGAACGGGATGAGTGTCCTTACATCGATAATTTCCACTTCGATGTCTTCCTTTGCTAGTTGATCAGACGCAAGTTTGGCTATGTGTAACATCGCACCCCAAGTAACCAATGTGACATCTCTGCCACCTCTTACCACACCTGCCTTTCCAATTTTGAGTCGATTGCCTGATTCAATTGCATCCTTGACTGGTTGAGTGTCGACCTTTTGGCTGATATTTTGACCCCAACCAGTTAGACCTCCCCGCAGCCCGTAAAGACCGATGTGCTCAAGGAACATAACGGGGTCATCTAATTCTGCAGCCTCTCTGAGGAGGTCGTATGCATCTTGAGGAGTGCCCGGAGCGACAACTACCAACCCTGGGTCATTTGCATACCAAGATTCAATCATGTTTGCGTGGAAAGGCCCACTACGAGTTCTTGCACCCAGTGGAACACGAATTGTAAGAGGCACGTTTGCACCCCATCTCCAACGCAGCATTGCTGCATTATTCAATAGGGCATTGTGAGCAAGAGCAGCAAAACCACCAAATTGAATCTCAGCCATAGGTCGCATGCCAGATAGCGCAGCACCAGTTGCGGAGTGAATGATGACCGCTTCACAAAGAGGCATGTCCAGAAGTTTGTCCTGATGCCCGTTCGCCTTGAGTGGAATGTTCATTCCAAACGCTCCAGCAACTTCCATGTCCTCTCCCATGAATATTGTAGAGTCCCCATATTGTTCTGCAATATCACACATTGCCTGTTGAATAGCTCTAGAATAAGTCCATCCGCCACTTTCAGCGTACTCAAGTAAGCATTCACCTACATCGAGCACTGCTTTGTGTTCCGCGTGAATTGTCGAACCTGATAATCGGATGAGATGGTCTTCGTGGGTATCTGCGTCATGCAGTGATGTGATTCCTTTTGTCACGGTTGTTGGGTCAGCCCAATCCATTTCTTCGACGTGCTTTCTTGCAGCGTCTAATAACTCAGATTCTTCTTCTTCCATCTGTTTCAATTCTTCTTCGCTAATTCCTAGTGATAGCAGTAAGTTTCTGTGAGTCGGGATTGGATCTTTATTTTCCCAATAGGTCAAAAGTTCTCTGTCAACATATCCTGGCGGAGTTCCAGAAGGCGCACCAAGGTACAGGTCATCGTGATGATGAGCGTGCCCACAACCCCTCATTGTCTCAACATGGATTAGGGTTGGTCCACCGCCAGAAAGCGAAAATTCTCTTGCGCAAGCAACAGATGAATGCCAAGATGCAGGATCTGAGCCATCGATTGTCCATGATGGCATTCCCATTGCAACCGCCTTATCTGCCCACAACTCTACATTAGATTGGTTCACTGGAGGTGTGTCTAGGGCAATCTGATTATTCTGAAGGATGTAAGAGATTGGCAGTCCCCTAGTGGCTGCTAAGTTGAGTGCTTCCCACCATTCTCCAGACGAAGATGAACCTTCACCGATACAAGCGACGTGGAAACGGTCTTGCCCTTTCTTCCATGAAGACAAAGCCATTCCGGTCATTGTCACACTTGCGATTGGTAGCGGAGCTGTTGGTGGTAAAACTCCTCTGTGGAAACATCCAACGTGAAGGTCTCTACCACCTGCTCCCTCTATTCCTCCGTTCATCACAGAGTCGACTTTACCCATTTGTGCCGTCATCAGGTCTGCAGGTGTATCGCCCATAGCCATACACAAGCCAATATCTCTAATCATCGGTGCAACAAAATCTCCCTCGTAAGGTGAACCGGGTTCGTTTTCTGGGAATCTGTTCAGTGCCGTTGCGACTGCAACACAAGCCTCTTGCCAAGTTGAGCGGAATCCTTTACCTCCAAATTTACCTCCATCTGGAGTGTCCATTCCAACAGTGAATATCTCCTTGAGATGACTGTCTAGATTTCGTGTTCTAGTCATCATTCTCTGCCATTCCATGCGCATGTCGTTTGATATCGACATGTAGTGAGCAAGTCTTCTAAGGCAAAGTGTGATATCGATTAGGAATCTTTCACCCCTTCTTTCAAGATGGAGTTCTGAATCTCTTCTTGGGATTACTTCTCCATCTGTTAACCCGTTGACCTTCATACGACCACTGAGACCCTGTTTGAGAGCATCTGTGAAACGATTTGAAAATTCATGCCACTGTTCACCATCGAATGATGTCTCTTCCCTGTGGACGAAGTCCCAAACAGCTCCGACTAGTTGCAAGTGGCCATCATGCCTTTCTGCAGTGAATCGAAGAAGTTCACTTTTTGCAGCATCTGCTGGAAGAGAATTCAGGAAATTCAGAGGTTCTTCCGGCCTCCAATGCAAACCACGAATCGGCGGTAACTGTCCTTGAGTCATGGTTCATCCCAACACGCCGAGAAGGACGTCTTTTATCAGCCATGCCATTGAAATCTATTCCGATCCCAAACGCTTTTCCATCTCAGAATCATAGCATCGTGCTAACATTTCTTTGTTGGTTAAGGTGATAAGGAGACCACAGAACATTGGAATTGCTAGAATTCCTAGAGTAATTCCCCACGAGCCTGTGTAATCAAATACTGGACCAATTACCATTGGTCCAATTATTGTGCCTGCAGCCCATGCTGTACCAAACGCACCGAATGCTAGGCCTGCTCCACCTTTGCCATAGACCTGTGAGGTTGCAGTGTCAACCATGGGCAGCATGGGCACCTGTGCTGCTGCGATAGCAAACTGGAATATTCCAAGAATCACTATGATACAATAAGCTGCTAGGATTGCATCGCTTATCGAATATGCAACATAACCTGCGGCAAGCATTGCGAAAGTAACGATATACCATCCAAATACCATGTAACGTACGGGTCCATTTTTGTCGACCAAAGCACCCCACATCCATCCACCAATGCCCTGTGCTACAACCATGACTAGGAGAACTGCGCCAATCCAAGCAGCATTCAGACCAAGATTGTCCTCTAAGAATAGTGGGATTCCTGCCTCAAGAGCTCCGGTCGCTAAGGTGGTCATTGTAACCAAAAGTCCTATTCTGAATAAAACAGGGTTCTGAATGAAAACTTTGATCGGTACCGATCCTTGAGCAGGTTCGCTACCATGTCCTAACTCCTTTGTTGTGACATACACCACTGGAATAATCGCTGCTGTGATGATTGCTAATCCAATGAAAGCGTATTCAGGACCTAATGTGTATGCAACACCACCAATTACCGGGCCAAGAAGACCACCAATGGTTGCCATCGCAATTAACTTGCCAGATATTTCTCCAAAATTAGTCGGCCAAATATCACTTGCTGCGGCGAATCCAGCGGTTAGAATCGCTGCACCAGATAAGCCGTGAATCAACCTTGCAATCGCTAAGACGATGAAACCGTCAACAATTGTAATCTTCATTGCTACCAGATACATCAATGAAGCACCTGTCAAACAAAACAGAGAGACAAGAATAGTTCTGCCCGCTCCCAAACGGTCGGTCAGTCGACCGGTTTTCGGACCCAGCAAAAATAATGGAACCGCCCAGAGGGAAACCAACGCTGTTGCTTCAGTATTGGAAAGAGCGAATTCTTGTTTCCATGAAGGTAGGATTGGAACGATGAATGCATAACCCAAGAAATCTACCAAAAATGCGCATGCTAAAGCCCAAAATGCCCAGCGCTTGTCGGATTCCTTCATTCCTCTTCATCCCCTTCTGGTAGGGAAGAAATTACATCTCCCAACATTTCGGTTATATCCTCAATTCGAGTCATTAGAGTGAGATCGGTAACATTTCCTGGCCGACCAATATCCCACATCAATTCGTGGGCCTGTTCGGCAACTAATCTTGTGAATTTTAGAACTGCAGGGTCGATAACAACTTGGTCACGGTTTGGTAATAGTGCAACCATGTCCGGCTTCTCGTCCAAGATTCCGTCCATTATGCCTTCAATTTCGTCTGCGATTCCATCAGCTTGGTTCTGTAGAATCTCTTCCATCGAACTACCGCCGGCCTTCATAGGGGAGGATTTTGAGCCCAAAGTAGCACTTTTCTTACTGGAGGGTAGATTTTGAGGTAGCCCACCTGTTGCATCACCTTGATTGCTGGAGTCAAGGTCTCCAACTATGCTATTCAGTGCAACTCTGAGGATATTTGACATCAATGAAGGGTCAAGTCCTTCCTCGACTTCGATTCCTTCTTCTCCTAATTGCCCAAGAATTTCGTTGATGAAATCTACATTGATTTTCTCTGGGGTAACAATACCCTTTAGCATCGGCAATGCCCACTTTCCATCGCTCATTACCATTGAAACATCGAATGAGCCACCACCGCCTCCAGCTGCTGCGTTTGAAACGTCTGCAGGCGGAGGGACAAACTGCTTTCTTGAGTGCTTTTCAAGTTGAGCAAGCAGTTTATTCATGTCAACCGGTTTTGGAATTACTTCGTTGACGCTTGCTCTGGCTGCGGATACGAGATAATCCTGAGATACGTTTCTTGAAAGAATTACTATTCTGCATTTGAAAGCAAATTCAGGGTCAGACATCAGACGCTGAGATGCATCTATTGCATCTCCAGTTTTCCATTCACCATCAATTAGGACAATTTCAGGCATTGTCGCTAATGCAGTACCTTCTGCTTGCCTAAGTGTTCCTGCCCTAGTCACATCGTAGCCTGCCCGCTCGAGAGTACCAGCGAGAAGGTTACGCCGGCCTTCATTCTCGTCGGCTACGATGAGTTTCGGCACAAATCACCTTCGTGCCGTTAACCCCTTGAAGGTTGACCCATTAGTTTCTGATTTAGGCGTGAATTATCCCTTCAGGGTCAACTCCGGACCAACCGATTATTCCATCTGAAAGATTGTACAATTTTGCTCCATCATATCCTGCTTGGATAAGATGCATAATTGCGATTTGTGACCTCATTCCAGACCTGCAGTGGATCAATATATCGGAATCTTTCGGGACTTTATCCAAAGAATTCGCTACATCGGTGTGAGGACACAAGTATGCAGCCTTGGAGATTCTAGCCTCGCTGTTTTCTTGTTCTGAGCGAACATCGAAGAATGCTGGACTCCAGCCCTCTTTCATCTTTGCAATCGCTGTGGCAGAGTCAATTTGTTGGAACATGTGGTCTGCCTGTGGGGGATTAGACTCTTCAATTTGTTTGTTGGAAATTTCTCCAAATTTCAATATCTTTTGAGAAGAATTCAGTGCATCGTAGACGAGTAACTTACCCGACAATACTTCTCCAACTCCTAGAATTATTTTCAATGCCTCGTTTACTTGTAGGCATCCTATAAATCCAGGTAATACGCCTAGTACTCCTGCCTCAGAACATGATGGAATCAATTCTGGTGGAGGAGCCTCAGGAAATAGGTCTGAGTAAACCGGACCATCTTGATAATTGAACACAGAGACTTGCCCTTCAAATCTATATACCGAGCCATAGACCCAAGAAATTCCAAGTTTTTTACAAGTATTATCGATAATATATCTGGTCGGAATATTGTCGGTTCCATCGATAATTATGTCATGGTTTTTGAATAGGTTTTCAGCATTTGATTCATCCAATCTTTCTGTGATCGCATCGACTGAAATTGAGGGATCTAACCTCTTGACGAACCTCAGTGCAGATTCAGCTTTTAGAATTCCAATCTCTGATGTACCATGAATTACTTGACGTTGCAGGTTCGAAATGTCTACTCTATCGTCATCAATGATTGTCAAATGCCCGATACCTGCCGCAGCAAGGTATTGGATTACTGGGCTTCCAAGACCTCCTGCACCAACACATAGCACCCTAGTTTGGGATATCTTTGCTTGACCTTCTGCACCGACTTGAGGCAACAATACGTGCCTAGAGTGGCGGTTTAGGTCAACCACTTAGTCACCTCAGTGTACGTTTTCTTCAAGCCAGCGTTCACAATCAATCGCTGCTTGGCAACCTAATCCAGCTGCTGTTATCGCTTGCTTGTATCTAGTATCAACCACGTCGCCTGCTGCGAAAACTCCTGGGACGCTAGTCATTGTGTGCTCTTTGTGAATCAAGTATCCTTCTTCATCGGTTTCGAGTTGTCCTTCTAAAAATCCGGTTATTGGAGTGTGACCAATCGCAATGAATGCACCAGATACTGCGATTTCTTCAGTACTGCCGTCACGAGGGTCTTCTAGAACAGCCCCGGTAAGACCTGAATCATCTGAAAGCCACTTCTTGACCTGTCTGAATGTTTTGATCTCAATCTTTTCGTGGTTAGCAGCTCTGTCATACATTACTTGAGATGCTCTAAACACATCTCTACGGTGGACAAGAGTCACTTTGGATGCAAATCTTGTCAAGAATGTCGCCTCTTCCATTGCAGAATCTCCACCACCAACAACTAGAATTTCTTCATCTCTGAAGAATGCTCCATCACAAGTTGCACATGTTGAGATACCTCGGCCCTTTTGCTCTTCTTCACCTTCTGCTCCTAGCCAGATTGATTCCGCGCCTGTTGATACAATGATTGCATGCGTTAGGAATTCTTCGCCCTCGGTGTAGACTTTGAATGGCCTTACAGAGAGGTCAACCCTTTCCACGTTTCTGTCTTGAACTTCAAGACCGAATCGCTCTGCCTGTTCCCTCAACTGCATCATCATCTCAGGACCACCAATCCCTTCAGGATAACCTGGGAAGTTTTCAATGTCGCTAGTTAGCATCAACTGACCGCCTGACATGTAGCCTGCAAACATCAATGGTTCGAGCATTGCTCTTGATGTGTATAGCCCAGCAGTGTATCCAGCAGGACCACTTCCAATGATAATCACGTTGCGTATCTCGGCGCTCATGCTTTTCCCCAAGGCGATAACCTCCTTGAACATTTTCTCTCAATTATCATTAACAGGACTCTGTTCCCAAGAAATATGGACGTATTTTCTCACTGGCTATGGGGAATGGCACTCACGAGGAAGAAAATTTCGTGGAAGGTGAGTGGACCAATGGGTGTCCTCCCCGATTTATTGGCTTTCATCCCAGCCTCAATTTACAGGATGGCAAACGGGATACCAAGAACAAGTGTTGACGATGAGACAGTTACATCCGATATGCCCGTAGCGTGGGAAATATACCAGTGGACCCACTCCCTAACAATTGTTGCATTCCTGTATGGATGTGCATATTATTTCTTGAAATCTAAAGGCCACGAAAAGCCCGGCTATATGGCATCAATTTTCGTGCTACCGTGGTTTTTCCACATTCTAATCGATATCCCCGGCCACACATTGAGGTTCTTTCCAACCCCTGTATTCCACCCGTGGAGTGACCTAATGTTTGATGGCGTCAGATGGAGTACATGGTGGCTATGGTTCCCACAATTATTCGTACTTCTAGGAATCTGGTGGGTGATTTTGAAGAAAGAAAATCACGTACTGCTAAGACCTAGAGCATGGAAGATATTGCAGAAATAGCTGCTCTTGCATGAGGCTCTAGCCTTGGTCCAATATGTTCTGGTTCTGCACCAGGACCGATTATTCCCAAACCGATTGGCTTATTCCATGAGAGTTGTAAATCGATTATTGACTTCAAAACAGCCTGACCCATCGCCAGACCATGTTGTGTTTGTCCCTTCTCAATGATTCCAAGGCATGCTGCTCCAACCAATGAACCCCCACTTGCGTTAACAATCCTGTTTAGCGCTAGAGGAACCTCCATTGCTCCAGGAACCCAAACTACCTCTGTGATTGTTAGTCCCTCCTTGTTTGCTTGGTCCTTGGCCAACTCGAGCATCATTTCGATTTCCTTCTTGTGATAACTGCCACACACTACTGCGATATTCTTGCTCAATTTCTCGCCTCCAATATTCTCTCTACCGTTGTCACAATTGTTTGGGTCATCGAGTCAACTTCAATGTTGACCTTATCCCCGATTTGTTTACCCCCAATTGTGGTGAGTGCTAATGTTTCTGGAATTAAATGAAGTGAAAATGAGGTTTCGTCGACGTTTCCAATTGTTAATGAAATGCCATCTATCGCAATGTAACCCTTTTCTTGGACGAATTTCATAATGTGGCTAGGACAACTGATTCGTAAATCCAAATTTTCCTCTCCTTCGACTCTTTCGGTTATCTCACCCATTCCCAAAATGTGACCTGAGAGCAAGTGACCTCCCAATTCATCACCCATTCTTAGAGCTCTCTCAAGATTGACTGCACTACCCGAGGATTTGCTGCCCAGCGTGGTCTTTTGAAGGGTTTCAGGAATAACATCAAATGATATCTTTGGCGAGTTTATGTCAACTACTGTGAGACATGTGCCGTCAATTGAAACCGAAGCTCCTGTTTCCAAATTGTCTGTTGTAACCGATTTGAAGTCGATGACGATTCTGACAACTTCCTCGCCAGACATTTCGCAGATGGTACCGGTTCCAGCTACAATTCCTGTGAACATATTTCCACCAACTCATTCTTTTCTTGAAGAGGATAATTCCAAAATTCTCGCTATGATTTTTCTCGTACCGTCTAAATCATCACTAAGGCCTTCAACTCTTACGACTTTGATGTGGCCTAGTCCTCTATCGGTTAATGACGCTCTAATCCTCTCCTCGGCATGTTCCTGGTCATAGCCCAAGGCAATAATATCTGGTTTCACCGCAGGAAGAATATCAAAAATCGGTACGTTAGGAGGATTTCCTATTACCGCTTCATCAACGGGTTTCAATCCCTCAACCATTCTCCTGCGCAGATCTTGGCCCGTAACGGGTTCATGTTTGCGCTTACGAACAGTATCATCATGAGCAACGACAACGGTCAAGTGGTCGCCAAGTGATTTTGCCTGCTCCATGTAGTGCAGATGACCTGCATGTAGCAAATCAAAAACTCCTACTGCCATTACACGAGTCATGTCACTTACTCCAGTAGTTGGGGTATGTAGTCTCACAGGCCTAACGCTTTAATGAGTTCCTCTCCGGTCAAAAACGGGATTCCTCTCTCATCTGCCCAAACTCTTGCATCATCAACTGGAAGAGCCAAATCACCGTCTGGTTGAAGCATTTCTGCTCCAATAACTACAGGAGTCATCCCGGAAAGTCTAGCCAATCCTACTGCTAACTCTGTGTGACCTTGACGGCGCGTAAGCCCTCCTTCTGCCTCCCTGCAAACCGGTATGTGGCCCGGCGTTCTGAACTCCTTTCCTAGTAGTTCAAGCGCATTATCGTCTTCTTTCAGTTCTGAGTATAACTCTGCAAACCGACGAGTTGTCAATGCACGGTCTCTATCGGTAATTCCTGTGAATGTTTCACGATGATTCAATGATAATGTGAACGCTGACCTAGTATCATATTGCAGGTCATCAGTTTGCAATTCTCTCAGGACTGGATGGTCAGACATCAGTCTCTCATCCATGTGTAAGTCTTGGAGATAAGGCAGGGAAAACCTCTCTCCGACTTCATGACCAATTGCGAGGAAAAGTAAGCCTCCGCAATCAAATCTCAATTGCCTCATCGTTGCAGGCTCAGCAAACTGACCTGGGAAGAGTAAGTCGGTCTCTCCTTCCCTGTTTTCAGCATCAAATAAACAGACGGGATTACCGTTGCGGAAGGCCTCTATGGCCGCCTCAACATGTTGCTCCATATCCATACCGGCTGGGTTCATACACATGAAACCAATCCCTCGCTAATTAACCCGAGTTTTTCCCTTCTCACGGAAAGGGGTTAACATAGGGCAGCCCTTCGGCCTGTTCTGCGGGGAGTGGGTTATGCCAGTAAAATTGGGTCCAGCGGGAGTTCCACTATCATGTAAAGGCCGTACAATTGTGGAGGGAATGGACGATATCATCTCTCTTGGCCTTGAGACTATGGAAGTGCAAACTGTAAGAATGGTAGCGCCTCAACACTTCGAACAGTACTGGCAAGCTGGAGTCCTAGCGAACAAGGCCGGGTTCGAGATGAACATCCACGGCCCATACTACTCTGAACTTCTCGGAGATAGACTCCAAAGAAACCGAAGTTTGGCAAAGGTCGAAGCTGCTCTACAAGCAGCGAAGACAATCAATGCTAGGCACATCACTCTTCACGCCGGACATTACGGTGAAACTGGAAGAGGGCAAGCCGCTAACGAACAGGTTGCTTCCGTATTCAAAGGAATCGTCCAAAGAATCCATGAGATTTGGAACGATGATGAAGAAGAGTATCCAGTATTTCCATGGTTGAAGGAAGGCACACCGTCAAAGATCGGTGTAGAGACTAGCGGACGCCAAGAGTTATGGGGAAGTTTGGAAGAAGTTCTCGAAGTAGTAAACCACGTAGAAGGAACAATCCCGGTACTGAATCTAGCACACATACACGCTAGAGGACACGGCAGACTGAGAACATCCGAAGATTATGGTGAATTGTTTGACCAAGTAAGAGAAACAATTGGAACCAAGGAATTCTATTGCCACTTCTCAGGTGTTGAACACAGAATGGGTAATGCAATGCACTACACACAAATTAAGAAGTCTGATTTGAACTTCGAACCACTTGCTGAATTCATTATCGAAGAAGGTGCATGGTTGGACATGACACTAATTTCAGATTCTCCACTTCTAGAGCACGATGCTATGTACATGGTACAGAATATCGAAAGAGCTCGCCACAGGCAACTTGAGAGAAAGGCTCGTGAAGACCGCAGAAAAGCACTCGCAGCACAAGCAAATATCTCTCCAGAGGAAATGGCTGCAAGGGAGGCTGAAATTGCCGCAGCAAGAGCGAAAGATGCTCTCGCAGCATCACAGATTCCTGAACCAAAGAAGGAAGAAAAGGTCGCTGAAGAACCAAAGAAGGCTCCAGCAAAGAAGGCAGAGCCAAAGGAAGATACAAATGATGACCTATTCGCAATTGAAGAGGATGATGACGACCTATTCTGATTAAGAGTCGATCACATGCCTTTACCAATTCTCTACTCGTTTAGACGCTGCCCATATGCAATGCGTGCTAGAATGGCAATAGTCAGAACCGATTTCCAAGTCGAACACCGTGAGGTCATCCTGCGAGACCGGCCTGCACACATGATGGAAATATCTCCAAAGGGTACAGTACCCGTATTACTACTTCCAGATGGCACAGTAATCGAAGAGAGCTTAGAAATTATGGAATATGTTCAGTCTTGGGAGTTATCTCCTGTTGAGAGAGAATGGGTTAACAGAAATGATGAGGAATTCAAATTCCATCTTGACCGCTACAAGTATCCAAATCGCTACGATGATGTTGACCATATTGAGCATCGTGAAGCTGCATCCAAATTTATCCAAGATTTGAATGAAGAAATCCCCGAAGGTAACCTCAGCGACGCAATATTCCCATTTATCAGACAATTTGCAAACCATGACCGAGAATGGTTTGACTCTCAGAATTGGGATAATGTACACTCGTGGCTTGAAGGAAATCTATCCAGTGATGAATTCAAGGTATGTATGACCAAATACCCGCAATGGATACAAGAATGATTGTGTGAAGTTATTGCATTCATCCAAAAATACGCATTTTTTCGAAAGTTCGAGCGAAACCCCCTAAAGGGAATTGACTAGCCACATCTCTCTATGGCTCACATTGCGGTGCTCGGTTTGGGCAACTGGGGTAGTGCTATTGCACGATTGTGGCTGCTAGAAGGGCACAAGGTCAAAGGCTGGACAATCGAACAAGAAGTCTACGAATCAATCACCATGGAAGGCATGAATCACAAGTACCTACCCGACCATTCTCTAGAAGGCTTGGAAGCAACAATGCACGTCGAAGAAGCACTCGAAGGAAGCGAAATCATTGTTCTTGCAGTACCATCTTCGGTTATTCTAAATGTTGTTGAAGACATTATTCCACACCTTAGACCAGGACACGTTCTGCTTGATTTAGCAAAAGGATTGGCACCTGGAAAGAGGCTGATTAGTGAGGCCATTCACCAAATGCTGACTGAGAAAAATATGCATAATCCGCTTGCTGTTTTGACCGGACCAACAATTGCCCCTGAGGCTGCTGGTGGTGTTATGACAACAGCCTTGGTTGCAAGCGAAGACATGTCGGTTGCAGAAAATTTGGCAACTACTCTAACAACACCTACGTTCATTCTACACGCTGCTTCTGACCCTGCTGGTGCTGAACTTTGGGGTGCGTTCAAGAACGTCGTCGCCCTTGCTTGTGGCTTGGTTGATGGTCTGAAGAAGACAGGAACACTAGGAGGAGATAATCTCAAGGCTGCAATATTCAATGCAGGATTTAGAGAGGGATGTTTACTATTACCGCAACTTGGAGCGAGAGCAGAAGTTGCATTCGGCCCGGCAGGATTAGGCGACCTCTACGTAACAGCAACATCTCCACACGGCAGAAATCGCAGAATGGGAGAGAAACTAGGAAGTGGTCTTAGCCTTGAAGAGGCCCTAGAAGAGATGGTGATGGTGGCAGAAGGCGTAAGAGCTGCAAGAATGTTCAGGGATAGAGCAATTGACATGAGAATTGACGTACCATTCGTCGTTGCACTGAACACACTCCTTGATGGATACATCACTTCAGAGGAGTGCTGCCGTAGGATGGTAGCACTCTCTTGAGAGCAGTAGTATTGATTTGCTTTGAGGGTGTGGGATTACTATGTCCGAGTTAACCGAGTTCGAATTGCGCCTCTTCGAATGGATTAGACAATCCGATTTCGAAAGCGTTGCTTGGTCTACAAAGAAGGCTGCTAAGTCTTTCAAATGCACAGAAGATGAGATCTACGAAGGCGTGGCTTCTCTAACTAAGAAGGTACCAACTAGAATTCAGGTTTACTATGAAGAAGGAAACCTACACATCGCTGCAGAGTGATATGACAGAAGATACTCTTCTCATCGATGGATTGTGCGCACTTTGCAGCAAATCTGGAAAATTCATTACCAAAAGACGAGTGAAACCTCTAGCTTTGGTAGAACAGAATTCAGATGAAGGAATTGAGTTAATGCAAAGATTCAATGTAAATGTTGACTCTGTTGTTCTAATTAGAAATGAAAAGGCGTATATCCGCTCCAGTGCAGCAATTAGGTGCTTGCTGTACATGAGATGGAATTGGCGATGGATGTATCCATTTGCTTGGATAATCCCTCTACCTTTACGAGATTTAGCATACATGATAGTCGCTAAGTTCAGAAAGAAAATCTAAGGTTACTCAGATTCATCAATAGTTTTTGATTTATTGTAGTAATCTGCAGCAAATCCTGCTGGAAGGATAACTGTCCACCACTTTGGTCTTTTGAAATCCCTCTGTTCGGTAACAAATGAGCGAACAAACATCGATAGTAGATCAATCACAACAACCACGACAAATACCACAATCAAGAGAGCAAAGGCTTTGTCATACGCAAATGGTGGGTTGATGTAATTGTCAATGTACATTCCAATTCCACCCGCACCGACCAAACCAAGCACGGTTCCATGCCTTACATTGTACTCGAACATAAACATCAGTTGGCTTAGTAAGTCATTACTCGCTTCCGGTATTACTACGTGAACTAAGCGCTCTGTATGTGTCAATCCCATCGCCATTGCTGATTCCAATGGAGCATTAGCAATACCTTCCATAGATTCATATTGCAACTTGCCTAGATAACCAACAGTGTACAGCGTCATCGCTAGTATTCCTGGCAGCGGACCGAAACCCAGAGCAATCGCAAATAGCAGTGCCCAGATTATGCTAGGAAGACTTCTCAGCCCTGCAAGGAGAACTCTAGCCGGTATTGCAACGGGAAGTGGTACCAAGTTATTTGCAGAGATAGAGGCTAGCGGAACTGAAATTATGAATCCGATTAGAGTTGATATGAATGCCATTTTTATTGTGATAACCATACCTGTCCATGCTTTTGAACAGAATAGTTCGTATTTCTCCGTGCATAATTCGCCATCTGGTTTGTGTAGTGTGCCATCTGCCCATTCTTCAGCTTCTAAAACAGACCAATCAGGGGGCCATAGATCTTCGTAAAAGAACGTCTCCAGCCTATCCGGTGCATCACCGATTTGGCCCCAATCATCAACTAAATCATCAAGAAATGAAAAAGAAAGCCAAACTAATACCAAGGAGGTAATTATGAATTTTTTATTCACTTTACCATCTCCTCGATTACCTTTCCATCTACTATTCGCCAAATTTTGTCTGCAATTTCAATGGCCCTTTCTTCATGATGTTCAACCATGATTAATGTTGCACCAATATCCGAAACTAGGCTTTTAGTAGCCTCAATTATAGAATCTACATTTTCCTTATCTAACTCACCGAGGAACTCATCAGCAAGAATCAATTTTGGCCTTTGAACAAGCGCTCTAGCAATAGCAACTCTTCTCTGCTGTCCACCAGATAAAATCCTCACAGGGTTATTGGAGAACACTTCGATGCCTAGAGAAGTTAGTGCTGAGTCAACGTCTGAGTTAAGATCGCTTCCTAGGGGAAGAATTGCTGGATACCATCTTGGTTTCCTGGTTCTTGCACCGATAGCGACGTTACTCCTCACTGTCGAGTGCTTTACTAAACCAAGCCTCTGTGGAATGTAACCAATCCCGCTCCTTTTTGGAAAATCATGGATAACCTCTCCTGATAATGGAACGATTAGCCCTGCAATAGTCCTCAGGAGAGTAGTCTTTCCAATGCCAGATGGACCTAGAATTGCTATGGTTTCACCCGGTTGTATTCTAAGGCTGATATCTGAGATTAGTGCCTCGTCATAGCCAACAGACAAGTTTCGTAATTCGAGAGCACAGGATTGGAAACTATGTTCCGAGTCTTCGCTTTTTGCGGGGGATTCTTCGTTAGCCACGTAATCTTCCCCCTTTGGTGTTACAGAATATTTCTTTGAATACACAGGTCATTCCTGAACGGGTGATTCAGCCTCAGTAATTCCGTATTTTTCTGAAGAGTGATAGTATTCAGATAGTCCAGGAATTGCGCCAAGTAAGTCTGAATAACTTCCCAAGTGATCTTGACTATTACCTTCAACTAACTTGTATCCCTTTGAGGTAACTGAGGAAATGATTTCTCCACCACATTGATTTGCGGGCATTTCACTGACTTGGTGAGAGACTAAGTTGTAACATCCAGTGAAGGTTTCATTCCCAACTTGGTAACTTTCAACCCACATTTCATCACCCCAACTCAACATAGCTTCTTGAAT
This sequence comes from Candidatus Poseidoniaceae archaeon, assembly GCA_049606035.1. Classification (GTDB taxonomy): domain Archaea; phylum Thermoplasmatota; class Poseidoniia; order Poseidoniales; family Poseidoniaceae; genus MGIIa-K1. Next base: position 42,416 of record JBMYVD010000006.1, read on the forward strand.
TGCAGCACTCATTTCTTCTCCTAGGTTTTCAGAATTATACATCACTGGGTGGCTTGGCGATTGGCCAAATGCTGGAAGTTGAATATATTCAGTAATGTCCAAACACCACTCCTCATTGTCTGCTGCATCTGCATTGTCACAATACTTGTGAGGTGTACTGAAATCGTCACCCTTTGCAAATGCGACATCTCCGTAACCTGAACTAAGGCATTCCAATGCTCCACTGTACCCTGAATAAAGTGCTCCTGAATCCGGTATAGAGGCAGCGTTGCCGTTGCTAGTGGAACCATCGAAGTGGCTGTCGATCGTATTTCTTAGTGAATTGATATCTGACGTATCGCCTACTGGAGTAACGTAGCCGTTCTTGATTAGATAACCCATTGGCATTAGCATACCTGCGGACTTTAACCACCCAGTATGGCATGATGTCTTCCCCTGTAGGAGAGCGAAAGGATCTGTTGATTCGTTTCCATCCAAATGCGCCTCAGCAATATCCGAACCGTTCAATACCCACGCCGAGGCATTGTAATGAGTTGCTCCTGCAGAGGTTGTAGTTTCAACTGCTAATACTGAAAGACCGTACTCTTGCCATCCTATCCATGCTGGACCACCCTCAAGGAAACCGATATCGGCATTTCCAAATCGCAGGGCTTGAATTATCATTCCCTCAGATGAAACGTCGTACAGATTTACCTTCACTCCTAGGTCTGAGGATAATCTGTCTGCCATACCTTGTGCCTGTGCATTTGACTCTGAATCATCTGCCAAATAATACGCAATCGTGATTACTTGTTCTTCTGAAGTATCCTCTCCACTGGCTCCAATACAGCCTGCTAATGATGCTGTAAGAATCAGGAATACTACCAGAGATTCTTTCGCATTAACACACATAGTAGCACCTGATTTAGGTTGCCCGAAAAGAGTAGAGTATATATTTTTTAGGCTGCCCTAAAATTTTTGACGTGTGAGTTCTACATGCTGTTTAGAATATATTCTTCAGTTATCTTTTCTTCAAAGACGTCATCCTGTGAAGACGTAAGTGGGCGAGTTATAGTCAAGAGACTTAACTCACCACCAGCATTTGGGAAGCCAACAATCAGAACTGTTGCTAGGATAGTCTCAAAGCCATCTCGCTTTACATTGAATCGGGCTATGAAATAATCCTCATCACTGTAGGTGTGCTTACCCTCACTTTCAACATCCTCAAGCCAGAAAGCCTCAGAATCAATACTAAATGTAGGGATATAGGAATTCATCACCTCAATCGATTGCCTCATCCTTTCTTCGTGAATACCTAGCATCACACCCAATGTCATGCTAGAGGAATCTTGAGCGAATGGTGAAAATGTGTGTGGTGTTCTCGCGTTAACAACAGCAATAACAGCGCCATCATAGAACCAAGTGTACTGTTCGCTAGCGGGCCACGGGGGAGCATGTGGGTTTTCTGTCGCTATCGGATTACCCCATTCAGTTGGGGCCTGAGGCTCACTAACTGGATAAAATCCGAATGAATTCAACAATAACACAACAATGATTCCTATTGCTATTCGTCTATTTTTGAACTTAGCCCACTCTTCTCGAGCAGCCGGACTTGAAAAAGAAACCGCCAACGTCAGGGGAATTAGCACGAATATTCCCCATGGCACTAACCATAGTAGTGCAGTAAATACAACCAATCCAAACATCATTGTCTTGTCGAAATCGTCTGCTCGGAATTTTACCATTCCGTAAAGCGCAGCGATGATGACCAGTGATGCAATTATGCCACCCAGCACAAAGTGGCCTGTGAACTAACAAGGATAAGTTCAACCCTAGAAGTGTAGGTCAAGCGGCACATTGTAATGGGTGAATGTGGGCTTCCGGTTTGATGGAAACCATCCTGAGTCTGTCCGAGGTGTCGTGGCGGCACCAAGTTCGAGACTTTTCATCGTGGAAGCCTTGGGCAAGGAGGGATGGTGCAGGAATTTATTCGATTGACCTTGAAATCAAATCTGGGACAATATTGGGGCTTATCGGTCCAAACGGGGCTGGAAAAACCACTCTTATGCGAGCAATATGCGGATTATATGATTGCGAAGGATTCGATAAATCGTGTGAAACCAGGAGGACGGAGATTGGGTACATGCCTGAACAAGTTCGCTGGGAAGGGAGAATCACTGTAAATCATGCATTGAAATCCATAGCAATGATGCGAGATGAATCTGTAGATGTCGAGAGTTTGATACAAACCGTTGGCCTTTCATCCAAGTCTGACCAAATGCTTGACAATCTCTCTCAGGGAATGCGACAGAGGTTATCCCTTGCCTGCGCATTGATTGGTAATCCAAGACTTCTCGTTATGGATGAACCTTTGAATGGACTTGACCCATTAGCTCAAAGGGCATTCTCTAACCTATTGAAGAATCTAGCCAAAAAGGGTGTTGCAGTCGTAATTTCATCGCATCAAGTTGCAGACCTTGAATCACTGGTGGATGAAATTGCTCTTCTTCATCAAGGCCAGTTATTGATTGAGGGAAGTCTTGCAAAAGTGAGGAAAGATCTCAGGCTTGAAGACGACTCTGGAATTGTAGAAATGATATGTTCTGCTACTGGCATAGACCCTGATGACGTAAGTTTGGAGTTATCCAGAGACAACATGCTTCCATTCAAAAGTCTTGGAGGTGAAGAGGAATGAACGCCTTTTCACTTGGAGTTCAAATTATGAAAGAACGCCTCACTGCAGGGCGAATGATGGTCATATGGCCTCTTCTTGCTATGTTCATTCTATTCTCGAGTTGGGGATTGTCTGACCCTAAAGTGAGTCTGCCAGCCAGTATCGTAATCGATTCTGCATACGATGTAATGTTCGTTTCTACAGCATTCATCATTTTCTCTGCGACTTTGGGCGCCGTTCTGATTTCATTTGATGGAGTTAGCAGAGATAGGTTATCTGGAGTACTAGAAGTGAAGTTATCACAACCAATTAACCGCTCAGTTTTTGCTAAGTCTCTGTTGTTCGGACACTGGAGTGCTATCTTCCTGCCAGTAATGGTTTTGAATTTGGTAAGTTTGTTTGTTATTTGGTACAGAATGGATGATTTCCCAAACTTAGAGGAATTATTCATTCACACCCTAGGAACCGCTCTTTTGCTGCTTTGGTATACATCAATACAACTCTTAGCATCCTCTTGGGCTAAGGACATGGGTTCCTCGATTGCTGTTGGATTAGGAGTTTGGATGATCTTCACTCTTCTTTGGTTAGTTCTGACCACGGTAGTTGCAGGTTTGTCCGGGGTAGGAGTAGATGACCTAAATTCTGCAGAATACGTGAGAATAGATGCAATAATGGATCTATTTTCTCCTAATGGAGTCTATCATCATCTTCTAGAGATGCCATTAGATGATGTTGACAGAGGCATGTCGCCTCTTTACGTCAGCCTCGCAGCAATACTATGGAGCATAATCCCAATCCATCTATTCACTAGGCGAATAGAACGCCTCCAACCCTAGCAAACATAGGAACACACTAAGAGGAGTTTACCTTACGCATGGAACATGAAGAGAAGGTTGTGTGCGGTCTTGCTTGCTATTTTGATGGCAACAGTTTCATTCACTAACACTACAATGGCAGAGGATTCTGGACGTCAAATGGAGGACGTCGACTGTTCAGGTTACACATTCGAAGATTTGTTTGAGTATGATAACGCTGTATTCATGTTCGAGATATTAGACGATTGGGCTACATCCGACCTGTACGCTAATTCTTGGGTTAACGAGAGCCGTGCTGCGACAGTTCGTGAAAACCTAGATGGATTGTTTGATGGATTCCCTGGAGGAAACAACTCTTGGATTTCAACTGACGAAAGAGATGCTGTAAGGTCAATCGGTGCAAAGTGCATTGCTGACATGTATACGAGGATCGGAATTCGTGAAGGTCTACCTCACAGAGGCGGGGTCGATTGGAACGATGTAGAATTCGTAGAAGAGGGAATAGGCCTCGAAGAAGTCAACTTGATTCCTGAAGGCCATCCCGAAGAGAGGTCTTGCTCTGGTAGGTATGCTTTCGCTAGTGCCGACTGTCAAGAGGTACCAGTTACAGCAACAAATAACCTCGAAATCTCGATGTTCACAAAAGAAGAAGAAACTCACAACACTCGGTTTAACAAGTTACCAAATTCCGGACAAAGTGACTTCACAGTGGCGATGAACGTTACAAACGTAACGAGTGCTACAATGATGTTCACATTCCCGTTTATTGACGGAATGCGAATGGCTAACTGGACAATCCTAGATGATGGTGTTGAGAACCTAGGTGCAGGTTCAATTGAGGAGATATTCTTGCCAGACGGTAGCGTGAGAGTAAGTGTAGACATCCAATATGACAAGGCGGATTACCCAATGATTCGCAACATATTCTTCGACATGACAACCACGCCTCCTGATACAAACGACTTCCCGGTTTGGACAGGCAATGAACCTGCGGATGACACAATCGTTCCAATGATCAAAGATGGTAGCGAGGTTGTTGCAATCTCTGGCGAGACTATGTTAGACTGGGCATCAGACAACGATGCTTGGGGACTTGATTGTCAGTTCACAGAAACTGGATGGTCGAGCAGAATGAACTCTGATGGTGACTTACTGGTCACATCAGGAAGTTCACAATCATCTGATGCAACCTGCCACCTTGTAGACCCATATGGAGCAACCAGCAACGCAAGCCACACTTGGAGATTCGGTCAACCTGCAAGCTTTTCAGCCACCGCAGGTATGTTCACTGATTCAGTAGAAATTGATTCTACACCGTCTTTACTTGTGCAAAACCTTGCTGTGGCAATCTCAGCAACTCAGGGAAGCACAACAGGAGTTGCAACAAATGTCAACTTAGGTTCAACAACTTCTAGCGATTCTGTAAGCCTGTCTGGAATCTCACCCGGTGCTTTCATGATTCACGTAATGGCATCATCTCCAGGAATGTTGGATTGGGAAGCAGAATTCGATTTGGGATTGGAAAAGAGAAACTCCCTACCTGTTGTTAACATCGATTATGACTCAATCGAAGGAACATACGCAACATGGTCTTCTGACCAGTATTCATTCACACTTACCGGAACTGCGGTTGACCCAGACGGTGGAAGTGTAACACTGTCCGCTGTTATGTGTGATGAGACATCAACAGGATTCACCACCAACGGTGACGATTGGAGTGTCACGCTATCAATTGCAAATTGTGTCGCACAAGGGTTAACTGAGTACTATGTTGTAATCACAGCAAAAGACTCTGTGGATGCTATCAGTTCCACAGATATCACTGTACCAGACCCATATTCAACAGACAACTCTGGAACCGACAGCACAGATGACGCGTCTGAAGAAGAGAGCGGATTACCTTCAATTGGCATGTTTGCATCAATCGTTGCCATGCTTGGTGCTGCGCTTCTGGCCAGAAGAGACTGAAACCGGCATTAGTCGGAGGTTTTTGCGATGTTCAAAGGAAGGGTGGAAAAGGTCAGCCATGAGGGCGGTCTTTTAGTGAGTTATACTGGTGCATGCCCTGCATTAGGAAGTGTGATGGTAGACTCAAGTGAAACCTACATCGGCAAAGTCGACGGTGTGATTGGCAATCTCGAAAACTCCCTAGTCCACGTCGCTCACCTTGATAGGAAAGCTAACGCACAGGGAATGGTCGGCCTAGAGATAACAATCCGAAGCAAAAAACCTCGTGATAATCAGCGCTCAAGAGACAATAATCGCTCAAATGACAATCGACGAGATCGCAATGACTGGCGTTCTAATGATAGAGGGCGAAGAGACGATAGAGACAGAGGTCGCTCAAGGGATGACAGAGGTAGGGGTCGTTCAAGAGATGACAGAGGTGGCAATCGTAGAGATAGAGGTGACAACCGTCGCCAAAATGACAACCACTCCAGAAATGATTGGGATTGTGGAGAATGTGGCAACTCTAATTTTTCATTCAGAACAGAATGCAACCGTTGTGGAGCGCCAAAGGGACGTGGCGGCAGAGGTCCAACAAAACAGTGGAATGGCAACGATAGAAGGCCTGGCGATAGAAATGAGGGGCCAGAACCTCGTGCAGGAGATTGGGAATGCCGCAAGTGCAAGAAGATGAACTTCGCAAAGAGAAACGAATGTTTCAGTTGTAGAACTCCAAAACGTGTTGGTGGACCAAAGAAAAAGGGCCATCACAGGAGTCATAGAGACCCTCCTCCTCTTCACTCAGCAAAATACGGCAGAGGTAGGAGGGATGACAGGTGAGTGCTGAGGGCCATTACCTCGATGCGATTGAAGCGGAAGAAGATGGTGATTTTGACGCTGCTTTAGAGCACGCCCAAATGGCTGTAAAATCTGACCCAGAACATTCCAATGCTTGGTGGATGGTCACTTGTTTGTTGGCTCCAGATGGCAAATACCCAGATATCGAACAGGCGTCAAAAGCCCTTGCCGCCTGTACAAAAGTCGTCGAATTAGACCCTACAAGAGTTGACGCATGGGTCAAAGGTGGACGCTTGATGGTCGACCACTTAGGTCTGTTTGAGGACGCACTTCACTGGTGGCAGAGATGCAGAGAAGCTGCACCGCTTGAATCCGTACCTATTCTAGAACAAACCACAATTCTAGCAGATCTTGGAATGTACCCTGAGGCAAGGGACAGATTGAGTGCTCTATTCGAGGAAAACTTGGACATATCTAACTCACAATTGGCAAAAGTAAGTCAGTTACACAAGACGCTGGAAATGTCTGCTCAGCAGGACACTAATTCCCATTTCAAACCGTGGAAGAAGAATGATGGTGGATGGACTGCAATCAAAATGCGTGCTAACAAAGCACCGGTTTCTGAGAATTTGCTATTCATGATGACTACAATTCCTTTCCTCATGATGGAAGTATTCCTATCTCGCTCATTATTTGGCGATGGATGGCAGGGGTTTTGTTTCACTAGCATCCTAATCCTAGTAACCGTGATAATTGGTATGGGGTTCACAAGAAGGCTATACAGAAGTGTGAACAAGCCTGGATTCAACCTACTACGAGCGATACAATTCGAAGCAAGCAGTGCTAGATTAGTTATCCCTAGCGATATTCGAATGGGGAAACTATACCTTTTCCTATTCTCAAGACACCCGCCAGCATTCCAGCAAAGGCTGGAGAGAATCATTGAATCTGGTAAGAGCCTTCCAAAAAATTGGAAAATGAATTTACCTGATTTCGATTCTCATCTCGATGAAATAGGATACATCGAGGATGGCAGTGAGGACTCGTCTGAACTCTCTTCTTACGAAGAAGAGTGATCATGTACCTGCAGTGTAGTCTTTAGAGTATGCAATCTGCTCTTCAGTTAATTCATCGATTGAGAATCCTAAAGTGCTTAATTTTGTGGTTGCAAGGTCCATGTCTTGCTCCAGAGTGATGTCGTAAACCTTGGAATCCATGTCTGAGCCTTCTGCTGCTAGGCGGCAAAGTGAAAGGAATTGATTTGCGAAACTCATGTCCATTACCTCAGAAGGATGACCTTCTGCTGCTGCAAGATTGACCAAACGACCCTCTGCTAGAAGGTGGACCTTTCTGCCATCCTTTAGGGTGTATTCTTGATTCTCAGCACGAATGGTTCGTACTGATTGTGACCTTTCTGCTAAATCATCGATATTGATTTCACAGTCGTAATGTCCTGTGTTAGAGATGATTGCACCATCTTTCATAACGTCAAAATGACGTCCAACAATTACGTCCTTAATTCCAGTTGCAGTGCAGAAAATATCTCCTAAAGCAGCGGCTTCATCCATCTTCATGACTCGGAAACCATCCATTACTGCTCTGAGTCCGGGTAGTGGGTCAACTTCTGTAATGATGACGTTAGCACCCATTCCACGAGCACGCATTGCGACTCCTTTTCCACAGTGTCCGTATCCTGCAACGACGAATGTCTTTCCTGCAATCAGGACACTTGTTGAACGAAGAATACCATCAATTGTTGATTGCCCGGTACCGTATACATTGTCAAAGTCCCACTTTGTGATTGCATCATTCACTGCGATTACTGGATATCTCAAATCTCCAGCCTCGGCCATTGCTCTAAGTCTGTGTACACCTGTTGTTGTCTCCTCTGTACCGCCAATTACCCCGGCAGCATATTCAGATTTGTCACCATGAACTCTGACGATTAAGTCGGCACCATCATCAAGGGTTAGAGTTGGTTTGAACTCTAGGGTCCTATCGATGCACCAATAGAAGTCCTCAACCGATTGACCGTGCCAAGCATGTATAGAGTATCCTTCACTTGCTAACCATGCTGCTACCTCATCTTGAGTTGAAAGAGGATTACAGCCTGACCATGACAACTCAGCGCCAGCCGCCCTAATAGTTTCGATAAGAACTGCGGTTTCTTTCGTGACGTGTAAACATCCAGCAACACGCATACCTGCTAGCGGTTTGTCCTTCTCTGCCTTGGCACGTAATGCTGCTAGAACAGGCATTCTAGACCTTGCCCAATCTACGAGTAAAGCACCCTGATCAGCGAGGCTCAAATCTGCAACGGTATACAACTCACTCTTGTCCATGAACACCGGCGAGTACGCATCCCTCATAGAACAATCGGTTACACAATTCACCCCCGTTTTAAGGGGGTGAATTATGCCCTAATTCCGCTATTGTTGTTGCTGGAAATGTCCGGCATATTGTTGGGCATAGGCCCGGGCCGTTTCCTCAGGATATCCTTGGGCAATCAGTTGTTGGACGTATTGCTCCATTGGATCCATCTGAGCAACACCAGCGTATCCAGCTGCGGTTGCACCGAAATCATCGCCCATTGAAGAATCGATGATGTCTCCTTCCTTTCCACCTCTTAGAACGAAGAAGAGGGAGAGAATTACCAATACAGCAATTCCGATTCCTCCGCCCAGGTATAGCATCAGATTGTCGTCTTCAGATGCTACCTCGTCGCTCTCTGGAGCCTTGTCAGGAATACCGTCTCCGTCTGAGTCAGTATACTCTCCTGACCACTCACATTTGCTGGTTGTTGCATTCCAAATCCAGTATGCATCTGGTTCAGCATCTACAACTTCAGTAGGCGGAGTTATTCCTTGACATGCCGGCAATACAATCTGGATGTCGTATATGATTGGCCATCTCTTGTCATCACCTTCGTAAATCTTCAGATAGATTCTCCTGTCAAAGTCCGTCTCATTGGTGAACAAGTCACTGATGGTTAGAGTTAGGGAGAAGTCATCATTGTCTCCCAAAGCCTCTGACTTTGCCCACTTTCCTTCTAACTGTAGTGTATACTTTGCAACAGCAGTTTGGTCGAATGTAGATTCGTCTAATGCTGCTTCGACGTAAACATCTCCCTGTTCAGCACCATCTAAGATTGTACCACTCAGTGTTATGGTGTCTGTTACAACCTGTGTGCCGTTCAATGACAAGTCTAGTTGGACGGTTGGTTCTGCGTCACCGAATCCTTCTGGAACAACTGAGAAGTACATCTTGTACTTGTCAGAACTCTTTCCTGCTTGGTCGAATACAACCAATTCGATACGGATTAGTGATTCTGTTTGACCACTTGGGTCAACTGTTACGTTGTTGAATTGATATGACCACTTACCGTCACTCGAACTAGGAGTAACGAAAGTGTGGCCATCCAACTTGTAATTGTCTTCATCGTATGGCTTGTCGAACAGTACTGTCCACTCGTATTGTTCGATACCGTTTCCAGTCAGAGCGTCAGCGTCTGAAGAGTTGCCAGCATCGAAATGGATGACTAGAGAACCTGTATCATCTAGATGAAGTCTCTTTTGAGGCCAATCTACACCTGAAACGGTCTTGAGACCTTGGTCTTCAATTCTGTCTTCGTATTCAGCACGCATATCGATTTCTACGTCTGCAATAGGTCTGTATTCGTCTGCTCTTGTGTCATCTGTTTGGACGGTTACTGAGATAGTCCTCGAGTGACCTTCATCATCGTGCAGATACAGAGTAATTTCCCAAGTTGCTCCCTGAAGACATCCTGTAGCAGAGGATAAGTCGACCTTACAGAATTGAACCATTGGGTTTGCTACATCTGTGTGGTCTGTGCCACTAGCCATTGATGCTCCCATCCAATCTGTAGGTCCGCTCATTACCCAGTCTGTGTTTAGATTCTCTGTGGAGGTTGTTTGGAATCCGAAGGTTACCTCGGAGTTACTCTTCATGTAATGGTATGCATATCCGCCTGTTGATGGGTCGAAGGATGGTACTTCCCCGTTGATGGTTAGGTCCAATCCGTTTCCAAGCGTACCGAACCCTTGAGGGTATGGTGACACGTGGTAATCTAGCATGTTTCCTAGTAGTGGGAAGGTAGAGCTGTCTGCTCTCTCAGATACGCTTTCCACGTCGATTGTTGTGACTATCAATCCTCCATCCACGTAACTGCATACACCAAGAACAGTGTCCTGGGAATCTGCCTGAGATTGTATCAATCTCTGGAAGGACCCCCCTTCCTCTGAGTATCCACCACATGCACGTGGTATCGCTGTCGAAGATGCGCTCTTTGTATTGACAATCGCCTCAGTTACGGTTCCGAACTGGTCGAATCCTTGGAATGCTGCTAGGTCAACACCGTCCAAAATTGGGTGATATGGATCTGCGACTTCCATGTTGTTGTAGGTGATTCTTGTCTCTGGCGTGTCTCTAGGCTGAATGTGCATGTCAAACGGCAAGAGGCTCTCACCTGTTGATGATGAGTACTCATAGTAGTCAGTAGCACTGGAGAGGTGTACTTGCACAGTACCACCAGATGACATGAAGTTCTTCAATGCGTTTTGGTTTGTAGATGAACCAATCAACTCATAGTATCCCTTTCCACCCTCATCACTCGGCTTAGCTGTGTTTACATCTTGCTGAGGCATGATGACCTTGTCGTAGTGTACAAGCCATCCTAGGTCTAGGTATTCACTCCAATCGTTGATGTTGTACTGAGTGTATGTCATTCCAAGAATTACCAAATCCTCCTTGATCGCTGTAACTCTTGCTGAGTCTCCTGATAGGATTGCGACATCAACATCGTATGCAAATCCAGCGTGGAAGTATCGTGTGTTACCGGAGGAACTGCCGTCTGGCAAGGTTGCGTGGTAACTGATATTGTACTTGTGACCGTCCATCCAACCGTTCCATGGTGTGAAGGTGACCGTAGTCCTCTCGTTTGCTGCGAGGGTTTGGCTAGGTCCAGCAGTTGTTGTGTGAACTTGTGCTCCAGTATCCATGTCGACTACAGTCATGTGGAATGTGTAATCTCCTTGCAGAACACCGTTTGTTGCAGATAGCGACCAGTCGTGTTCTGTTACGTTGTCAATTGGTAGGATACAATCTAGAACAACATCTGACAAACAGGAAAGGGTATCTGGTTTACCGAGTGTAATATCCACGCTTTCAACCGAGAAGATTACTCTAGCCAGGTTGTTTGCAACTGAAATTTCTTCAGCACCGAACCATGGTGTTCCTTGGGTTGTGTTGTCAAAGATTGACTCAACTTCAATCATGTAAACTCCGGAAACGAAGTCGTGGTTTGATACTGTGATTGTCCTGTTTTCTTCAGCATCGAGGTCTACAACAGATGTGCTGTAAACCGCATCCTGAGTGAATGAGAACTCTTGCAGAGAGATGTTGTCGAATGCAACACCGCGTACACCGTCATTCTGTCCATTGTGGATATCATCATTGGAGCGGAACTCGAAGTTGATATCTACTACAGATCCTGCTAGACTGATACACTCATCCGACCAATCGTTAGTATCTGCAGATGTTGTGTTGAAGATGTACAGGTGAGTCAAGTCGATGCTCCTACTCTGTACAAGACCGTCAGTGTTGTAGAATACGTTGTAGTTTCCAGAACCACCGTTTACGTTAGTAGGGTCACCGATATACTCGATTTCAGTGTTGTCGATTGTTGTCTCATTAACTGGGTCAATGAATCCATTGTCGTCCTCATCAACGATACAGAAACCGTCTTCGTTGTAGTCATTCCACTGGCCGTAGATTAGACCGCTGTAGTCGTTGCCTCCAGTAGTCCAGTCAGCTGTAATTGCAGCGTAATCGTTCACGTCAGTGGTTTGTCCAGATTGCTGGATGTCGAACCATGTTTCAGCGAAATATTCGAAGTTTAGAGCAACGAAGTCTCCACTCATGCTCGTCAAATCGATGTCAGGAATGGTTAGGGTTTCATTCTCCCAAACGCTGCCGTAACTGTTTGGTGTGTCACAAGGATGACCGAACCAGTATGCGTTTGAACCGAATACCTTCTCTGGACATGATGAATCATCTAGGATTCCACCGTTTGCGTTACCGTCATCGGTGTATCTGAATCCGGATGAACCACCCTCGAATCCTTCATCGCAAACAACGAGTGGAGATCCACAGTAAACATCTGTTGGAAGCGCGCTGAATACCGTGGCCTCAAGATCAAATGTTACGTTGGTGTTTCCAAGATGCTCTACCTTTACGTTGACTGGGAAGTTACCCTCTGCGTACAAACTACCAGGTTTGAAATCTTCAATTCCGACAACTCCGGGGTCGAACAGATTGAACGCAGTAACATACCCAACGATTTCATCGTTAGCAGGTTGTTCGTCTTGACCGTAGTTCAGTACTGCTGAGATACGATAAGTAGTGCCATTTGTGAAATCTGCTGAAATTGCAGATGTGTAATCCTCGTTTGGAGCAAGGTTGTTCATGTTGATGTTTGACTGTTGGGTCTGAACATTACTTGTGAATACAGTGTTCTGCTTCCAAATAGTGACGTTGTCAATTGCAAATCCATCACGGCCACTCCAAAGTGATTCATTGGAACCCAGGGAGCCTTCCCAACCAGACTTGAATCTAAATCTGATATCGATAGTTTCGCCAGCGAACCTTGACAACTCGAAAGCACCTAATCCCTCTTCAGTGAAGTTGCCCCAACCGTACTGAGTACCTGGGATTGCTCCTCCATATCGGTAAATTGCTGCATCTAGACCTGTGTTAGCTTCACTTTCTACTCTACCGTTGTCATATCCACCCCAGTAACTGGTTCCTGAAGCACACTGTCCTGCGAAGTAGGCTGTGTTTGGACAGTTCAGTAGAACCCATCCAACATCTTCTGAGAATACTTCAATCATTGCTGCATCGTCCCATACTTCAGCCAGAACAAATCCGTTCTGATCTTGAGAGTAAAGGTCTGCTAGACCGAGATGGCGGAAAATTTCCAGACTCATCCAAGCACGGTCTGCACCAGTCAAGTCCACGTCATTTAGAACCAAACCTTCGTCCCAGTTTGGCTCATATCCAGACCAAGTGTCTCCGCTGGAGTTTGTCTTCATTAGACCAGACCACATGAAATCGGTTGGGTTGTTTGCGTTAGCAGCCTCTGATGCTGCATTGTTACCGGAGGTGTGACCTACAGTGCTGTTTGCTGCTACTTCCTCGTGCCAGTGAGCAACCCCGTAGTATGCTTCAGTTGACCAAGTACATCCTGTTCCACAACCACTTCTGTCTTCGGGATTGTCCCAATCCATTGCATAGACTGTGACGTTGCTGGATGCTGCTTCATCAACTTCCTTGATTTCAACATCAAGTGTCGCTTGGCCGTTTAGAATATCCATTCCCGTGTTGGTTACTGTAACCTCGACTTCACGAGTTCCTTCACCGAGTGCGCCAACGTATGCATCTGTTGGGCTGATGTCAATACTAGAAACTGCGAGGTCCTTGTTATCCATCTCAATAACGACGATTCTGTCATAGGAACCATCCCAGCCAAAATTGTCATCGTAAGTGAATTGGTCGTAAGCACCGTGTCCGACAATCAAGTCAGGGGCACTGTTTGGACCACCAATGACTTGTCCAACAGCGACTGTAGTAGGTCTCATTGCACCGAAGTATTCCAGTGGGCTCATGTGACCTCCACCACCGTTAGAAAGTGTTACCTGGACGCTAGTTGGTAGGTTCAGATAGTAAGTTGAAGTAGTCTCTCCAGTGGACGAGGTAGAGTTGGACTGTCTAAACTTAGCAGCGTGAACGAAGTCCGGTTCTCCATCGCCATTCAACTCTGCGACAGTGACTTCCCATGCGATGTATGGTCCGAAGTACACTGTCTTGGTTTGACTGAATGTGTGTGTTGATTGAGTAATTGTTGCATAACTCACGTTTTCGGTGTTTGCGTCGTTCATTGCCACTACGTCAATAATGCCGTCTTCATCCATGTCTCCGATGTCGAAGCCACCGAATTCTACTCCTAGTTGGTGATTGTGGGCAGATCCTGTGTATCCTACACCTGTACCTTGACCGCCAGTGGTGGCCCAAGCGAAGGAATCAGGGAATTTGTTAGAGTTACAATCGAATTCAATTACGGTTACGTTGTCTGAGTGTCCAGGTGTAGTGCTTGTACCTGTTAGGTAATCGACACCTTCTGCTCTGACAAGCCACATGTCGACGTCGTCACAAGAGCCGCTGATGCTAGTCTGAGATGGCTCACCCCAGTCTCCCAGTTCAAGATCTCTGTAAGCGTTTTGAGTTGAATCACCTAGAAGTGTAACCTGTCCCTGAGTTGATGAAGTAATTGGACCCATGTAAGTTACAGCTCTCTGATTCTTTATGTCTGCAAGTAATTCAAGAGTTACGATGTCGTCGTTTCCATCGCCGTTCAAATCTGCGACTGCTAGGTCCCACATCCAAATTACATCGTATTGCTCTCCGATAGAGAAAGTTTGCTCGTTACATCCACCATTTTCGATGATGGTTACGTTTCCTGGAGTGTCAACAACAAGCGCACCTGAAGCGTCTTGGGTCAGAGGCCTGTTTCGTGCATAGATAACGATGTCAATCGCATTGTCACCTGTGAACTCTCCGACCTCAACCTGCTGGGTGTTGGAATGGTCTTCGAAATCTGCATCCTGGTTTTGATTAGCAGATGTCCAAATATCGGTCCTTTCTTGGAAATGTCCGTTTTCATTCCACAATACCGAAATCTTGGTACTGCGGTCGTTTGCTGTTACAATATCTAAATCACCGTCACAATCGAAGTCACCCAAAGCAACGTCTACAGGGTCTGTGTCGGTTGTATAGGTCCTTGAAGTCGAAGCAGACACAAGGTTTGCGGCGGTCGTTGAAAGTAACATTACTAAAACTAAGAATAACGCTCTACCGCGTCCTTCTGCATTCATACTCTTCCAAAGCATCTTCATCACTCGTTTCTGCGGACTCTAACTACCACTTTAATTCCTTTGGAATGATGTCTGAATGCAATTTAGACAAACGGTGCGCAGTAAGCCGTTTTTCCCAAAGAGGAAATATTTCTAACTGATTTACAATCCAGAGGCCAACCAAGCGGGTGATGGACCCCAACCTGTGTTGTCACCGCCATGAACTTTGACGAGTTTTCCAGACCTGAACATGGCTTCCAAAAATAGTTCGAGTTCCATGCCTTCTCTGTCACCTAGGTAGTCGCTCGCAGCTAAAGCAATCGTTTCCGTTGTTATTGCTGTAACTCCATGAGTTCTTACCGCAATCCTGAGTAATTCTTTGAGCCACGCTTCAGCCATTGGGTCCTTCACCATTGGACCTTGAGCGGGCAGAGGCTCTTCGATATCTTGCAATTGTTCTCTCAACTGATCGGCGGTTGGCCGAACTGGTCGTTCGAGTCCAACCTCAACTAATTTTGCTGCTAAATCCAATTCTCCAATTGGTCTTCGAATTACTGGGATTCTAGATGGGTCTGGTTCTGGACCCATGTCCTTTGGTTTTTCCTCAGGCATCGAAATATCACTTGCAAAACCGGAGTTCGACAAAGAGGTGCTATCCACCGCCATTGGCATTGCCCAACCCACTTTGGAAAGGCCGAGTTCTGAGACTATGCTGCGGACCCAATCCGCCTCTCCTTCAAGCAGAACATCGACGTCATCATCATCGCTACGAAATCGGTAGCGAATGAAACCTCGAAGGTCCTGCATAGTACATCCCTAATGGTAAGAGGAAATCAAACCACCGGTTACTGGGCTAGATTTCTGAGTACAGTGTGAAGGATTCCACCATTTCGATAGTAATCAACCTCAACTGGAGTATCTAAGCGTACATCAACTGTAAATTCAACAGAAGTTCCATCAGATTTGTTAGCTGTGACAATTAATTCTTGCAAGGCTTGTACGTCATCGGTAACAGGGATATCATACGATTCAGTTCCGTCTAATCCCAGTGAATCTGCATCTTGACCCTCCTTGAAAGTCAGGGGAAGAACGCCCATTCCAACTAGGTTTGACCTGTGAATTCTTTCAAATGATGTTGCGATTACTGCCTTTACTCCTAGCAAATAGGTGCCTTTTGCAGCCCAGTCTCTGCTACTTCCAGTCCCATATTGTGAACCTGCTAGTACGACCATAGGACCGTCATTGTCCATCGCGGCTTCAAAGACCGAAGAAACCTCTCCAGTCTTGTGATTTAGAGCATATCCACCCTCTGTCCCTGGAGCCATTTGGTTGCGAACTCTCACGTTAGCGAATGTTCCTCGCATCATAATTTCGTGATTACCTCGTCTGCTACCGAATGAGTTGAAGTCGCCCTGTTCGACACCCCTCTCTGTAAGCCACTTTCCTGCAGGACCATCTGCTGGGAATGCTCCTGCTGGAGAGATGTGGTCGGTTGTGATTGAATCGCCGAGTTTTAACAGAACTTTCGCGCCGTGAATGGATTCAATTGGCTTCGCTTCCTTGGACAAACCTTGGAAGAAAGAAGGAAGGCGGATGTAAGTAGAATCTTCTTGCCACGGATACAGTGGGGAAGCTTCGCTTGGTATTGAGTCCCAACGTGGCTCTTGCATTACAGTCGCATATCTCTCACGGAACATTTCAGGTGTGATTTTTGCCATCGCTGCGCTCAATTGCTCATCTGATGGCCATACGTCAGAAAGCATGACCGCCTCACCCATTCTGTCAAATCCTATCGGTTCAGTTGTCAAATCAACATTCAGATTTCCTGCTATTGCATATGCGACAACCAAAGGAGGGCTTGCTAGGTAGGAAGCCTTTACCTTTTGATGGACTCTTCCTTCGAAGTTACGGTTACCTGAAATTACGGAACCTACAATCAAATTAGATTCATCGATTGCAGCCTCAATATCTGAATCGAGCGGACCAGAGTTTCCGATACAGGTTGTACATCCGTATCCAACATTGTTGAATCCAAGCGCTGCTAGGTCCTTATCGAGACCATTTGCCTCATAATATTCGGTAACAACTCTTGAACCGGGTGCTAATGAAGTCTTGACCCACGGCTTTACCATAAGTCCACGCTCCCTTGCATTTCTTGCCAATAGTCCTGCAGCAAGCATAACTCCTGGGTTAGATGTGTTGGTACAGGAAGTAATTGCAGCGATTACAACATCGCCGTGATTGAGGTCATAATCGTTGCCAACAAGTGATGATTTTGACAGGTCTGCCTGCGACAGGCCATGTCCTTGGTGTCCGACTTCGTGAGTTAGTGACTCTTCGAAGTGAGATGCCATGTTTGACAAATCAACTCTGTCTTGAGGACGCTTCGGACCTGCTAGCGCAGGTTCAACAGTGGACAAATCCAATTCGAGAAGTGCGGTGTAACTCTTTTCTGGAGCACTTGAATCATACCATAGGCCTTGAGCCTTACAGTAAGCTTCTACTCCTGCAATATCCTCTTCGGTTCTACCTGAGAGTCTCATGTAGGATAGAGTATTATCGTCAACTGGGAAGAAACCACAGGTTGCGCCGTATTCAGGAGCCATGTTTGCAATCGTTGCACGGTCTGGGAGTGATAATGCAGCCACTCCTTGGCCAAAGAATTCTACGAATTTGCCAACAACTCCGTGCTCACGGAGCATTTCTACGATTCTAAGCGTCATGTCCGTGGCAGTTACTCCTGCGTTCAGAGAACCAGTTAAGCGGAAACCGACAAC
>JBMYVD010000007.1:0-56863 GCA_049606035.1 Candidatus Poseidoniaceae archaeon
ATCAGTAATGCTGGTAGAGGAATACCCGGTGCAAGGGTCTTGGGTATAGAGCCAGATGCTGATTACAATAGAACGGTTCTCACAATTGCTGGAGAACCTAATGCTGTTTCAGAGGCAGCATTCCGAGTTATTGAAGCAGCACTAGAACATATCGATATGAGGAGTCATGAAGGAGAACATCCCCGAATTGGAGCGGTTGATGTTTGTCCATTTGTCCCTTTAAAGAATGTAACAATGGAAGACTGTGTAGAATTATCTAAAGAATTAGCAATTCGGGTATCAAATGAATTGGAAATTCCAACATTCCTATATGGTGCAGCAGCAACTTCACCTGATAGAAACCTACTTTCCGACTTAAGAAAAGGTCAGTATGAGGGATTCAAAGAACGATTAGAAAATGGTGGACCGCATCTTCCTGATTTCGGACCTATGGAATGGACAGAGGTTGTATCAAAATTTGGTGCGGTTGTTATCGGTGCGCGCAACATCTTAGTTGCCTACAATGTCAACGTTGATGAAAAGGATGCAAGGGCATCAAAGATCGCCGGATCATTAGTTCGAACCACAGGAAGGCTCCTGAAACAAGATGATGGCCGTCGCACAAGAATACCGGGGATGTTACAGATGGTCCAAGGCATGGGTCTTCCATTGGAAGCGCACGGTATATCTCAAGTATCGATGAACTTACGCGACGTTTCCGTGACCCCTATGCACATTGCCTATGAGGCGGTTAAATCGGTGGTTAACGATCATGGCATCCAAACCTGTGGTTCCGAATTAGTAGGTTTAGTCCCACTTTCAGCAATGCTAGAGTCTGGTAAATGGTATGCTTCAGCAGATTGCGATGACGAAGAAGAATTAGTTGATGCAGCAATCAAAGGCCTTGGTCTTGATTATCTTGGAGAATTTGACCCTAATCAGAGAATAATTGAATGGGCCTTAGAAAGGAAGTGAAATCATGAAAACACCATGGATGGAAATGACGGTAAGAGACTTTCAAGCAGCTTTAGCATCTTCTTCACCAACTCCTGGCGGAGGTACTGCTGCAGCAATCTCCCTTGGACAGGCATCAGCACTCACAATAATGGTATGCGACTTAACAATTGGAAAGGACAAATGGTCAGAAGGGTGGCCTATTGCAGAAAAAGCAATGCTCCTTGCAGTAAAAATCATGACAAGAGCAGGAGAATTAGCAGACGAAGACAGTGATGCGTTCGATGACGTTATGCATTCATTTAGACTCCCTAAGGATACTGAGGAAGAGAAAACATCACGAAGACAAGCAATCCGTAATGCAACTCTAGTAGCGACTGAAAAACCGTTCGAAACCGCTAAATTAGCACTTGATTTGTTGGAGGTGTTACCCGATTTAGCAGCCAAAGGAAATGGGAATGCTGTCTCTGATGTAGGAGTCGCTGGTTTACTTGCAAGCGCTGCATGCAAAGGTGCTTTATTCAATGTAGACATCAATTTACCAGGTTTACCAGAGGATATGGTTCTAGAAATCAGAGCCAATGTTCCTGAAATCAAAGAAAATGCTAAGATATTATCTCGCAAAGTTATGGATGAAGTTAGACAAAGGCTTTGATTATCTTACTTGGGAGCCAGTAGCGATATCGCCATCAATGGTGACTAATTTAACACCACCATCTCCATCGTCTGCAGCAAGCATCATTCCTTCACTCAATATACCGCGAAGTTTTCTTGGTTTCAAATTAGCAACGAAAACAACAGATTTACCAACCATTTCTTCTGCTGTATAGTACTCTTTCAAACCAGCACAGATTGTTCTACCAGATTCAGAGCCATCATCGATTGCTACAACATACAACTTGTCTGCGTTCTCGTGATCGGACACTGATACAATTTTACCTACTCTTAATTCGACTTCCATAAATGTCTCAAAGTCTAGATGTGTTGTTCCTTCTGGCATTTTCTTTACTTCCTTTTTCTTCTTTTTTCCACCCTTAACAGAGTGGCCTGGGTCATTGGAATCAGATGATTCTCCAGCAAATGATTTCTCTTGGGACAGGATTTCCTCTAAATCTAATCTTTGGAATAGAGGAATTGGTTCTTCTTCACCCCACTTGTATGGAACAGACCAATCTGTAGCAGAATCCCAAGACGTAAGTGCAACATCTCCAGATTCTCCAAGTGATTGCCAAAGTCGCTGAGCACTAAACGGTAGGAAGGGTTGAGTCATAATTGCTAGATATCTCGACAATCTCCATCCAAAAGCCAATTTTGCCATTGACTCATTTGAACCTTGAGCATCCAAATCCTTCAAAAATTTCCAAGGTGTCGCAGCTTGTAGCATTTGATTGCCGAGTTGAGCGGCAGACATTATGGTACGTAATGCCTCTTTGTATCGGTGTCTTTCAAGACTTGATGTTGCTTGTTGATGTAATGTTTCTAATTTCTCCATCTCATCCGTACAATGCGCCAAATCGTCGAATGTCGAAAGCGGTCTGCCATTAGGCAATCTCGCACCAAGGGTCAAAACTCTGTGTACAAAGTTACCATATGCAGCGATTAATTCTGAGTTGATTTTTTCAACAAAATCTGGCCAATTAAAATCTGTATCATGCGCTTCTGGCATGTTGATTGAAAGATAGTATCGTAGCGTATCAGGGTCGAATCTTTCCAAGAATGAAGGTAGCCATACAGCGTGTTTCCGAGACTTTGAGAACTGGCCGCCAGCTAGCATTAGATACTCCATAGCGGGAACGTTATCTTCTAGACTCAAATCTCCTCGACCAGGTAATGATGGTGGAGTGCTGAGGTCTAATCCTTTGTTCGCATGATTCAATCCCATTATTATTGCAGGCCAAATCACTGTGTGGAATGGAATGTTATCCTTACCCAAGAAATATAGATGCCTTGGATGTTTGCCAGTTTCAGAGACTTTCCACCACTTTTCATAGTCTACAGAATCTGAAAATCTCTTTGCCCACAATTTTGCGCATGAGTAGTAGCCTTGAACTGCTTCGAACCATACGTAGATGCACTTACCATCCCATTCATCTCCATCAAGAGGTAAAGGAATACCCCAATCAAGGTCCCGTGTAACTGCACGAGGTCTTAGACCCATGTCCAACCATTGCTTTGTCATAGCTTTGACATTTGGTTTCCATACTCCTTGTCTTTGACTTGCATGTTCTTCTAGTACTTCTTGGAAAAAGTCAAGACGATAAAAGAAATGTTCAGTATCGCGAATTTCAATGGAAGCCTCAGGGTTCATCTTTGATTTTGGATTCTTGAGTTCGTGTGCTTCGTAGGTAACTCCACATTCGTCACATTGGTCTCCTCTAGCACCTTCGGCCCCACAATTTGGGCATTCTCCTTCTACGTATCTGTCGGGAAGAAATCGCCCTCCATCTTCCCTTATCTCGTAATATTGTTGCATTACTTTTCGCTCGAATAGTCCAGCATTCATCAGATTCATGAAATTCTCTGAAACAATTTCGTAATGCTCAGGGTCACTTGTTCTGTTAAACAGAGAGCCTCCGAATTCAGGACCGCGTGGATCGATATTTGGCTCCCAGCTGCAACCTAAGTCCATCAAAGCCTTTGTATTGATTTCATGATACTTGTCGACAACTTCCTGAGGTGAAATTCCTTGAGTTTCTGCTGTAACGGTTATTGGAGTGCCGTGCTCGTCTGAACCTGAAACCATCAATACACGATTGCCTTTCGCTCTTTCAAAACGCGCTTGGATGTCAGGTGGCAAATAACAGCCTGCAACGTGGCCCAAATGAAGTGGACCATTTGCATATGGCCAGGCAACACAAATCAACACGTGTTCGTCTGACATGCGCTTCACCCAACCCTTCGGATGAGATAAACTACATGAGTTCTGTGTTAGGAACGATGGCGAAGACTCAATAACTATACTCTCTAGGGTATAATGGGCCGATTGGCTGAGGAGTTCGTTGAACCCTATGGCAGATTACACAATGCTTGTCGTATATTCATCCCTTGCACTGGGTGTTTCCTTCATGTGTTCCATGTTGGAAGCAGTATTGCTTTCCATGTCAACATCTCATGTTAGCATCATGAGTAAATCTGGCGACAAGAATGGAAAAAGATGGTCACGTCTAAAAGAAGATGACTCGGTGAAACCACTCACTGCGATACTTACTCTCAATACTATTGCTCATACAATGGGCGCTGCAGGAGTTGGTGCAGAGGTAGCAAGGATTTGGGGAGATGATAGCCTAACAATTGCATCCGTAATTCTAACTCTTGCGGTATTATTCCTCTCAGAAATAATTCCAAAAACAATCGGTGCGGCATATTGGAAAAAACTTGCACTCCCATCAGGATATATTCTTTCAGGGATGACAAAAGCACTTGCGCCATTTTTCACACCTCTATTGCTGTTCAAGAGACTTCTACCGAAAGAAGAATCGGTATCAGTAACACGAGATGAATTGCACGTGCTTGCTGATATAAGCGAAGAAGAAGGCGAGTTAGAGGAAGATGAGGAAGCAGTTATTCACAACTTACTTGCACTCAGAGAGACTCCTGTGAAGGATATTATGACGCCAAGAACCGTGACCTTAGCATTTGATCATAGTTGGACAATACGGCAAGTGTTGGATGAAACAAAGATATTGAGATTTGGTAGAATGCCAGTCTATGAAGAATCAATCGACCAATTATCTGGATTTGTCTTGAGGTCTGATATCCTAATGGCTGCTTCAATGGACGAGTGGGATAAACAATTGGTTGAATTCAAAAAACCAATACTAACAATCGGAATGGATGATAGTGTTGACCTTGCTCTAGAGACATTCTTGAAATCTAAAGTCCAAATCTTGGCTGTTACAGATGACTTTGGTGGGACTGCTGGTATAGTAACCATGGAAGATGCGATAGAAACCTTACTTGGAGAAGAGATTGTAGACGAGTTAGACGAGCACGAAGACATGAGAGAATTAGCTCGTGAACAAGCAGGTGTCGCCGAAGAAGAATGATTAGAGAATCTTATTTTCTATCCAATCGACAATCAGTTTATCCCTTTCGTCGTTTACCCTGTTTTTTGAATGTGAAAGAGACTTGATTAGATGGCCAGTGATATCTAAGTCTTGACTCATCAGTAAATCGTAATGATATCTGCCTAGTCTAGTATCCGTCTCAGCTTGCAATAGCAGGATTGGGACTTTAGGTAGTCCCCAATGAGGCACATCAATGTCCTTCCACTGCAGACCACCTGCTTCAGGGTGAATCTTATTGAAACCTCTCAATGCCCAGCGCTTTAACAATGGCAACATGAAAGATATTCTTCCCGACATCTGCTCCAAGATTGGAGAGTATGCAGCCATTGGCGATTCGAGAATAAGAGTACCATAGCTATTCTTCCACCATCCCTCATGTCTTGAATGATGCATTCCTAATGCGATGAAACCACCGAGACTGTGTCCGTAAAAGTGGATCTTATTGACTCTTGAAATATCGACACTTTCCAATATACATTTTATGTCTAAAATCACTTTCCCAGCCGTCCATTCTGGAGTATCTGGTGCCATTCCATGACCTCGAGAGTCTATTGCTAGTGTATGAAATCCTCTTTCTCGAAACAGTAACATTCTTTCTGTGTATTTTTCACTTGAAGATTGCCATCCATGGATGAATACGGCCATATCTGATTTCTCTTCTTGATAATTTATGAAGCCGAAAACATCTACCCCGTTATTGTCTACCTGAAGGACTTCCCACCTTGGGTCGTCAAATGGGGGGCTCCTTTTCTCTGGGCCTGTGAAAATTAGACGCATTAACAACTGATGGACTAGTAGTAATGTTGTAAACAATATAGCAATGAATCCGTACGGAATTATGAAAGAAATTGCCAATGCAGTAATTATTACAGCTAGAGTCTTTCGACCATCCCACGTCGCCACACGGCGGTTCATCCTTAGTCCTCAGATTCTTCTTCAGATGATTCTGATTCTTTTGGTTTGGCTTTTGCAACTGCTTTTGCCTTGGATTCATCCTCTGCATCTGATTTTGCACTCTCTCTAGCCTTTGCCTTTGCTGCGGCCTTTTCTTGTCTCTTCTGGGAACTTTGTTGCCATTTGTCACCAAAGTCACCAAGAGATTCAAAGCGTGCTAACCATCCTGTTTCCTCACCTGTAGCAACGTGCTTGACCAGGTAAGAGCTGAATAGGAGGTCGATTGTTCCTTGAGAAAAGTCTGAATTTTTCTTGAAGAAGAAATTTACAATCCAGAATAATATGAACACAACACCTGTGATAAACCATGGAAGACCAGTAGTACTGATGTTTTGGAAATTTGCCATTATCAGAATTAAACCGATAAGGGAAAGGAAACCGATACTATTGTTCAAGATTGCATGAATGAAGATCGGTTTGTTACCCGAAGAGTTGATGTATTTCGTTCTAGAAACGAACTCTCCAATATTTCGACCAGTCCAAATCGGTAGGACAAGCCAGTTTAGTGTAATCATTAGAAGCGATGCAATCCATCCCAATGTTAGGTCAGAATCCGCTCCGGTAGAAATGATACTCAACAGGCCTATTGCCACACCGAAGTTCCAACCGAAGTTGATTAGCCAACCAATGTATCTTGGCATTTTTCCAGCCAATTCATATCCTTCGGGTAGGCCGGTTGGACGGATTTTATCTGGTTTCTCACGGGACTTCGGCGCTTTTGCAGCCCTGGCTGGTTTTGCAGTTTTCTCCTTTGGAGTCGCCTTTGCGACCGCTTTGGCTGCTTTTGGCTTAGCCTTTGCAACTGCTTTAGCTGCTTTTGGCTTAGCCTTTGCAGGTTGTGCTTCGTCTAAATTATCGACCTTGTCAAGTAATCCCATAATCTCCACCTCAACTGTACATTGCGCCTACTGCGCGATATATTTCGAAATCATCACTTTGAGTGAACTTCAAAATTGCCTCATCCGGCATATCTCCAAGCAATTTATCCACAACTCCGAAGAATTCTGCTCTGTCTTCGTCGTCTGCTCCTAGTGGATTGGACGCTACTGACTTGTAAATCTCAAATTCTGCAGACTTAGTGAATGCTATGACATCTGCCTCTGGTAATTCTCCGAGGAAACCATCTATGATTGACACGAACTCAGTGAAAACATCGTCGTCGGCGTCTTCTTCTTCATATTCTTCATCATCTTCTTCGTACTCATCACCGGTATCGTCCTCGTCATCAGAACCGATTAGTTCATCCAAATCGGCTTCACCTGCAAGAACGGCCTTGATCAGCTTTCTTTCAGACATTAGTTGCTCTAGAGAAGGACGCAATTCTCGCAACAGTTCTCTGTCTCCCTCTTCTTTTGCTGCCTGATATTCTGGTTTGAGTCTTCTTAACTCGTTTTCAACAGTTTGAAGTTGTGAATTTAATTCAACCAAAGTATCACCATCAAGGTGGCTTTCTTCTTCGACTTCTTCATTGAGTAATTGAACGGTAGGTGAATCTCTAATTTCAGCAATCTTATCATCGCGCTGCTCTTTGCGCATGACAATGATATCACGGTCCAATTCGTGTCCGAATCTGTCTGAATATCTCTCGAGAAGGCTACCAACCTCACCCTCGCCAATTCGGTCTATGTGACCGTATACTTGCTGTAGCGGTTTACCACTTTTCTTAGCATACAATCCTGCATAGGATTCTTTCGCTGGCTCTTCAATAACCGGCTCTGGAGCGGGACTAGGTGGAAGTGCCTCGATTGCTTGGGCCTGAGGTTCAGGTGCTGCTGGGGGAGTTGCCGGCTGTGGAACGGTTGGCAGTGGTGCAACGGGTGCTGCTGGAGTAGGAATTTGTGTTGGTGCAGGAGGCATAGGTGCTTCCGGATTAGGTGGCAAAGGCAAGCCCGGTGCAGGAGGCAATGGCATTCCAGGAGCAGGAGGCAATGGCATTCCAGGAGCAGGTGGTGCAGGCATCGGTGGGAGACCTGGCATCGGAGGCAAATTATTGGCTTTCTTGTCCCTTTTACGCAGACCCATCAGCGCACCTCATACCTTGTGGGAGGTAGTCTACCCTTGAACGTTCCCATTGTTAGATGCATACTCAATATGGATTTTCGTCTATTTTACTAACTTCGCCCATCCCTTCAAAACTAGGAATGTTGCACCTGCTTCATGTATCTCCACAATATCCCCAGCTGCTGCGTCTATTACACGATCGTCAAATCTAGCAATCGCATCATCCACTGTCATTTCTACACGGACTATTTCGTCTCTGGAAAGTGCAATACCTTCACTCAAGCAATCAAATGAATCTGATTTATCAGGGTCTAAGCGGCTAAGCGGGAACTCAGTGACTCGCATTCCGCTTTTTCCGTGTAATGAACCTGGCCACCTAATTTGGCGACGTGTATCAATAGTAACAACTTCATCTGTTTCTCCAGCACTACCCAGTACAACGCTGGCGTCAGCACGAATTAAATTCTGGAATAGCAAACCGTGGTTGTTCAGTGCCGTTAATCTTCCATCAATTACTCTCTCTCTTCGGTTAGTATCTTGCATTAATTCTGCAAGTTTTTCAATGCTAGATTTGCCTCGTAAACCCTTCAGCCCTTCCCTGTCCATCATTTCCTGAAGGTTTGCTGTGATTATGTTGAGTAATTTCACATCACCTTGATTGATTTGGTCTAGTTTTGAGATAACTGATTTGATTCCCTTTGATACTCTTTTTGCCCAACCTGTGGCATGGGGATTTCTTGACCGCTCTAATAAATCACTAACTTCAACACCTTCACCTCTAATATGGCTTACTAATTCTCTCCTAGCTTCGGAATCAAGGTGGAAAAATTTAGGGTCTCTGTAATGTAAATGGAATCCTCTATGCCCGGAAAATGTAACCTGTAGGTGGTCTTCACTAAATCCAAAATCAGGCTCTAAAAAATCGTTCCACAAAGACCATGCTTGCTCTTGAATCACGGCTATCATCGCTGGGAAGTCTTTGTCTGTAACTCCGGGAAGGTGGTCACCATCCAAATCGAAAATCAAATCCGCACCTAGCCAGTTTTTATCAGCCATCTTCAATTCATGTGGCTTCTTCCAGTAAGCAGTGGAGTAGAAACATGAGTGCTGAGGTCTTTCACAAATAAATCGTCGTACATCATTCATGTCAGAAAATGCCTTGTGTCTAATCGGAGTACCGCCTCCGAAAGGTATGAACATCCATTCCCTCGTCCTCAACCTCGGAGGTGTCCATAATTCTGCCGTACGGTAATATTGAGAAAACCGATGTGCGAATCTTGCCCAGCCTGAAACAGTACCACCTCAATCTAGTGGATGACTAGGAGAGATTTGAACATTCACTCTTTCCAGAAACGGGTTTGTCTCTGAATCTCTACAGTGGCGGTATCAGCACCAGTCTCTTCGACGTAATGCTCCCAGCACAAGTAGTTCTTGCCCACTACCATTGCCGCTCCAAATGTTAAACGTGTACCGCATGTTTTGCAGCGCGGACCTATTTCTCCATTCGGAGTCTGTGCGAGTTCGATATGTTCGTGTGGCATTGTTCTCCCTCATTCTTCCGTGGTAGGTACAGTCTTTGAATTTGGTGGATTACCATTTAACTTCAGACGGTTCTTCGCAAAGTGCTAGTAAATCCAATGCGACTTCACAGGACTCTGACACTTCAGGAAGTGGGTCGTGCAGGAAATTCTCCAAAACCGGTTTAGCTCTACGGTCACCAATTGCACCTAGTGCTTCAGCAGCTTCGTGCCTGACCATCACATGCTCGTTTTCATCAGACAAGACCTCGATTAGGGTGGGCACTGCATGACTATCTTGCATTTGACCAAGAACGTATGCTAGTTCATGTCTTAGCAATGCACTGCTGGCCGTGAATCCAGTACAGAGAATTTCTACTGCCTCCTTCGAGCGATCATTTCTAAGTGAAAATACTGCGCGCATTCTTTCGAACATTTTTGTTTCCTCATTCAATAACGTCTCTGCGAGTTTAGCTATCCTAGACTCAGTTGATGGGGGAGCAGGGTCAACTGAACCATACTCTGACACACCAGGAACTCTGTCTGCGACGCTCATAGAAATCCCTACTCTTCAGCACCAATGAATTTCAAGCCATCTACGTCGAATGATGCCTCGATGAGTCCGATACTCTGACCTTCTTTCAGGAATTTTCGAATTGATTCCCTACCTTCTGGTTTGTAGTCGATTGTTCTGTCGTTGACATACATAGTCACGAATTTCCTGTTGGTGTCATCATCGATACCTCTGCCCCATTTTTTTGCAAATTGTAGGGCAACATCAGGATTTGAAATCGAATGTTCTATGCTCATTTTTGTGTACATGGTAATGTCTTCCATCATCTTTTGTCCAAGGTCCTTTCGGACCACGTTGCCGCCTAGTGGCATTGGTAGGCCACCAGTTTTATCATTCCACCATACACCCAAGTCTACAAGAACATCCAAATCATGATCAACGTATGTCAATTGACCCTCGTGTATGATCAAACCTGATGTGTAAGTACCGTCCAAAATTTTAGGAATAATTTCATCGAACGCTACTACTTCGTAATCTAAATCTCCCCAGCACATCTTGATACCAAGATATGCACTTGTTTTCAAGCCGGGAACCGCGATTGGTTTTGACTGAGCTTCTTCAATTGTAACTCCTTTTTTGGTTACAATCATTGGCCCATACCCCTCGCCCATCGATGCACCGCAATTCATCAATGCATAGTCTTGGGCTATATCTGGGTAAGCGTGGATACTTACAGCAGATACCTCTAGTTCCTTATTCATTGCACGGTGATTTAGGGTTTCAATATCCTGTAGTTCGTGAACGAATTTGTACCCAGGAGTTGGAAATGCATTTGTTGTCATTGCGTAGAACATGAATGCATCATCAGGGTCAGGCGAATGACCAATTCTGACTATTACATTGCCATCTTCATCGCGGGGTAATTCGGCTGCCATGTCTGCGCCGAGCCATACCCCTTTCAAAAGACCACCGAAGCCGAATTGAGTTCAAAATAACACACATTGAAGAGAGGGACATTGCTGCAGCCGCAAACCAAGGTGGTAGTACTAAATCGTGCGAATGATGTAACGCGCCCATAGCAATCGGTAAAGCGAGCAAATTGTAAGCAAATGCCCACACAAGGTTTTGACGGATATTCCTCCTAGTTTTACCAGCAAGGTCTAGCGCATCAATAGTTGTCATCAAACCGTCTCGTGTTAACACTATGTCGCTGGAAATATCTGCAACACCAGTTGCTGAAGAGACTGCGATACCAAGATCAGCTGCTGCTAGAGCGGCAGAATCATTGATTCCGTCACCCACCATAGCGACGTTAGATAGACTCTCAACCAATTCTAACTTGTCTTCAGGTGTTTGATTACTTCTTGCATCAGTTATGCTCAATTCAGCAGCAACCCGTGAAACCTCTGATTCGTTATCACCGCTTGATAATATCACTGAATCTAAAAATCTCAAAGCATCTAATGCATCATCTCTTATTGTATCCTTTATTCTGATTAACCCAAGGAGGGATTCTCCTCGTTTGACTTCGATTCCATCTTCTCCTTTGCCTACAGAGTATGATTTTCCATCGATTTTTCCCTTTACTCCCCAACCAGGAATTGTAGTAACATCAATCGCTTCATATGTGTCAGGACACGATTTTACTATTGCTGTCGCAATGGGATGGCTTGTGTGTTTTTCCAAAGATGCAGCGATTTTCAAACACTCCTCATTATCAGCAACGACTTCAAAATCACCGGTTGTAAGTGTTCCAGTTTTATCAAAAACCACTACATCAATTTTGGATGCTGCTTCAAGTGCTTTATGTCCTTTCAGAAGGATCCCGTTTTTTGCACCCACACTGGTTCCTACAAAAAGTGCGATTGGTGTTGCAAGACCCATGGCACATGGGCAAGCGATTATCATCACAGTTATTGCCATGCGCAGAGATGATTCTGTACCCATTGTTGGCCTCCAAAACAAGAATGTAGATACGGCAAATAGGATTACTAACGGAACGAATAATCTTGCAATTTTGTCAACCGTTTTTTCGATTTCTGCTTTTTCTGATTGAGATTTATCTACTAACCTAATTACCTCATCAATTCTGCTCGAACCGCTATCAGCTTCTGCTCTGATTACCACACTACCATCAACTATTGTACTACCTGCCCAAACAGGGTCACCAGCCTTTACAGGAACTGGCATAATCTCGCCGGTAATGACTGATTGTTCTAAATCGGTTCTTCCATCTAGAACAGTACCATCAACGGGTACCACCATTCCGGCACTTAGAGATAATTCGTCGCCGACTTTGATATTTCCGACACTAACCATTGAGGAAAGTTCAGCAAATGAGGAAGTTGCTGAACTCCTTGCTAATGATTCTAGACTATCACCAAATCCAACAAACGCGATAACAATGAATGTAGCCTCCCACATTGCTTGATCCATATTCGTCAAAGACCAGAATAATGCACAACAAAAGGCTAGTAAAACAAGGGTGTACATGTTCACTCCGTAAAGAATTGAATTGACTCCCTTTTGTAGTACCTTCCAATTTAGACTCAAAACTATGCACATCGATAAAATTCCAAACATAGTCTGGTCTTTTTCTGCACCCATAATGTAATACATCGCTAACAAAGAATATGCCATAGATATCGTGGAAATTTTGATTTCACGGATTGATTTTTCTTTTTCAGATTGCCATTTTTGAAAATAATTTACAGGCATCGAAGCTTTGTAACCAGATCTATTTACTGCAGCGATTACATTTTCCACATCTACAGTTCCACTAAAATTCGCTGAACCTTTTGCGAGGTTGACCGCAACATTGCTTATTCCATCCAATTCAGATATAACAGATTCAACCCTGCTGACGCAAACAGCACAAGTCATGCCATCGACGTCTATTGTCGCCATCAATACTTCCAAGCGACACAAACATTTCAAGTGGATGGTAAGTTGAAATTTAAAGGAAAAGTGGAAACTGCAAATAGCGACATGTAGAATTGTATACAATTTTACATCAAAATCTTGCGTTAGACTTTCAAGCCGCGTCCCATCTAGCAAGAACGGGGCGAGTTCTGTGAGAGGTAAGTTTGGCTTGCTACTGACAATTCTTGGAATCGTATCTCTTCCTTTTGCATCAGCGGTTCCATCTGGACTAACTTATCTAGATTCAACATGGTCTTCACTTGAAGGAGATGGTGGAGAATTAATTGCAATGAATCCAAACGGCACGATTCTTGCTTCATACCATGGCAAAGACATCATATTTTTTGACGCAACAACTCTAGATAGGGTTGGTAGCATTAGTTTTGATGAAGACATCTCAGCAATGAAATTCAATCCGAATGGTTCTTTGCTTGCCATAAATAAGAGGTCCACTGTGCATCTAAAAGAATCGATTAGATTGATTGACATAAATGAAATGCAAGTCTTGGAAAGCAGCGTACAAGCAGATGATAGTTTTAGGAATATTGAATGGAGTGTTGATGGTACTATTTTGGCAGCACAAGGTTATGACGGTGACGTCGAGCAATATAGAATCCCAAGCCTGACGCTAAAAAATACCCTGCAGGAAGTACATGTTGTTGATGTAACATGTATCGATTATCGCTTGGACGGACAGTATGTTCTAACCGGGGATGAAGCGGGTAGGTGGGCTGTATGGGATTTACAAGGACAAAGACAGGGGTCATATCGTGAATTTGGCCAGGAATTGGTCGATTGTAAATTCTCACCGGATGGTAATGACATCGTGTTCTTGGGAGAAGATGGCAATTTTACTTCTAGAGTATTCGGAGGAGCAGAAAAACATTCGATGCTGGTAGATGGTGGAATGGAAATTATGTTCTCAGAAAATGGCAATCGAATGCATATCGCAGTTGATAGTGGAAGTTCTTCTGGCCTTAACACATACAATTACGAAACCTTTGACCTCATACAAAACACGTCTTTCTTTCATACAGTAGAGGATATAGAAATTTTAGAGGGCGATTCTAGTAGACTACAATCAATATTTGTTGCTGCAGGAACTGGAGAAATTGCAGTTTACCTACGTGAATTGATTCCGTTTGGATATAGCGCTCCTGGTGTTGATCTAGATGGCGACAACGTCCCAGACAATCTTGACCCTGATGATGATGGAGATGGTGTCAACGACGACTGGGATGATGATTTTGGGTGTGATGCACCAGAGGGCACACCTTGTTCTAGATATCCTGATTTAGAAAAAATACGCAATCTTGAGATAATCATTGGAAAGGAGTTCGTAGTTAGGGACTCAATAACACTACCAACTGAGGATTCAAGCAATATTAGAAATCTCAGTCGAAATTCTATTGCTAGAGACCAAGTAATCAGTGCCAGAGAAACACAACGATTCGCAGATGCAATATGCCAGAATATGGACCACGGCGACATTATTGACCAACTTAAGGAAACGATTGAAATTTCTAGTGGAGAATTAGGTGATGCCGTAGTTAGTTGCAGTGTTGTTAGTGGAATGGAATTAATTCGTGATGGAGATTCAACGACACAAATTACGATTGCCATAACAACTACATTCCAATATGCCACAATGGTTACCCTTCCACTCGACATCAAATTGAGCGAACAGACTCTGCCAACAGACGGTTCGATTGCCTGGTTGGCGCCTGCGCATCCAATTTCCCTAACATTCAGTGGAGATGGTGTTGAAACCGCGAAGATACCACTGTGGTGGAATGATGGAGAAACCGCCGCATCAATTACCATAAATCAGGTCTCGGTAAAAAATCCTACAGCAGTAGATAGTTTGGTAGATTATGCACTTCATCCATTGGCATTTATGTTATACCTAGCAATTCTTGGCGGAGCTCTAACATTGTTGATAAGAAAGCAAAACGAAATCGATTTCAACATAGATGATGATGAGACAGATGAAGATGAATTAGACGATTCAGAGGATGTAATCACGGAAGAAACCAAAAGACTCGATTTGAGTAATGATAAGTCTGAAGATGATGTAAGACCATCTAAACCAAAACCGATCGAAAATTCGACTAAAAGAAAGGCCTCTAGAAGGGAGAGACAAAAAATAGAGTTCTCTTCAAATAGGGACATTAACTCACAAAAAGTCACAAAGAGGAGAAAAGTCACCTCGGATGATATCAATAAGAGTGGGCCTATTACGAAGACAAAAAGAAAAAGGTTGGTTTCAAATGAATACTCAAACGAAGAAATTGAACCCATCAATTCCAATATCGAATCAAAAGTGAAGACTAGAAAAGTCAAGACTAAAATTGAAACATCAGACAAAACAGTCAAGAAAAGAAGAGCCGTAAAGAAAAGTTTAGATGAATCTAAAACAGACGTTAAGGTTGACAAAAAGTTAGATGAAGATAAATTGCAAAATGACTTAGTGAAGGATTTCATTAGAGAAGAATAATTACCACGCTAACGTTATTTGTTTCTCCATTTTGCATGCTGAGGTCAAAAAAGATTCAAGCCCTACGATATCTTCGTCTTCTATTCGATTGATGACTTCACCGAAATATCTCTCTAGTCTAGAAGCATCTTGAGATGATTTTACAGAACTAACCTGAATAACTTCTTGTCTTACTTTGGGGTCAGTTTCGAATTTTATCAAGCGTTCAATGAGAGCATCGTACGCAAGTTTCACTTTAGCCATATCCGAATCCCTTCTAGCTGCAAACACTCCAAAGACCATTGGATGGCCACTCACTTTCTTCCATTCTAAACCAAGATCTAGTTCTACTAGTTCTGGGAATTCTCTAGCCGATTCTAACGCTCTGTCCCCAATGAGCAAACAACCATCACACCGATTTAGCATTCCATGTAAATCAGGCCCCATTTCTACGTATTTAGGCGATAGCCCTCGTTTTGAAATTAAGTATCGTAGTAGAGTAACAGATGTTGCAGAATCCGATGGCAAAGCGATAGTTTCCATCTCATCTAATGGTTTTCCACCGAAAAGAAGGACACTACCAACCTCTCCCTTACTTGAGATCGCTAGGTCAGGAACTAGGACAAGTTCGTCGGAGTTTTTTGCATAATCTGCTGCAGGTATTGGGGCTAAAATGCAATCCTTCCTAAGTAGATGACCAGTAAGCCAAGATGGCGGTGCTGGCAAAATATTCCAAGAATCTTCAAGACCATAGAAAAGCGGCTCGCAGTTGATGAATGAAACTCGACCGATTGTTTGCTCCCACGCCATTCAATCACCTACTGCCATTCTAAGGCTACGCTTAACCGGCTCGACCGGTGCAATATATTCAGTGAACTCAGAATAGGTAGTGTTTCTTTGGATAGGAACACATCCTGCGTTGTGGACTAACTTAGCTAACATTGCCTTATCGTGATCGAGAGGGGCTGTAGAGCCTGCCAAGTGCATGATAGATTCTTTTTGCACAGTTCCATCTATGTCGTCTGCACCAAATTGGAGAGCGAGTTCTGCAATGTTATCACCAAAGTTCATTCTGTAGGCTTTTATGTGAGGTATATTGTTCAACATTAACCTGGAGATAGCTACCACACGAAGAATTTCTGCACCGGTCGCTAGTTGTGCATCTGGCAGCCTTGAGTCATCTGGAAGGAACGGATAGGGTACGAAACATTGGAAACCGTTGGTTTCTTGCTGTAAGTCCCTTAATCGAAGCATGTGATTGACGCGATGCTCTATTGTCTCGATAGTGCCAAACAACATGGTACAGTTTGTTGGAATACCTAGGAAGTGAGCAGTCTTGTGAATGTCTAAGTACTCCTGTGACGATTCTTTTCCACGACAAATTATCTCTCGAATGTCATCATCCAATATTTCTGCTCCACCACCCGGAAGTGAACCTAAACCTGATTCCATTAGAATCTTGAGAGTGTCATGAACTGAAATCTTGGACAAACTTGCTATGTGTTTTATCTCCACTGCGGTTAGTGCCTTTATGTGAATATGTGGGAATTCTTGCTTTACTCTTCTGAACAAATCAGAGTAATGCTGCACATCCCATTCGGGGTGTAATCCACCTACAGAATGCACCTCGTCAACAAAGTTAGAGTATTTTCTCAAATCCTCAATGTATTCATCAATTTCCAATTGATATGCATCTGCTGCTCTGCGCCCTCTGCGAAATGCACAAAATTTGCACGCTAACGTGCATATGTTTGTCTGATTGACGTGTACATTTACGTTAAAGTAGGCGCTTTTTCCAAAGCGAGATTGCTTAACATGATTGGCAAGTGAACCTATGGTGTTCAAATCCTTTGAGTTGAATAATTGCACACCATCTTGAAAAGAAAGAGGCGTGCCAGTTGATAATTTCTTTACGATTTCATCGAATTCTTTTGGCCAAGTCGCTGCAGCCAAACTTTGCTTCAGGGAATCTTGCCAATCAGCAAATTCCCCGGCTGCCATGGTGTGTCCTGCAACTGATTATTTTTGAATTAACGTTTAGACTCTCTTGCTAGTTCTAACGCTAAAGACTCCTGTTGAATTCAATAGTTTCCTAAATTCCTCTACCATGAATACCGTGCTTGCAACTAGGACTATGATGAACCAGTCTTTTTGTTCAAGTGGAGTCGTGGCCAATAATTCTCCAATTTGGAATGATGTCAATGGAATTGTCAAATTTGCGCCTTGAACTACCAATAGTAACAATCCGATAGAGAAAGTAATTGCGAGGTATATAGCTCTGTTAGAGAAAAGACCTAACTTGAAGACACTGTCTTCATTACTTCTACAGTTCATTACATTGAATAATTGGAAGAAAATAAACACACAGAAACACATTGTCCTTGCATATTCTTCTGTTCCGTTTTCTAACGCCAGGAAATAAACTATCAATGTACCTAGAACCATGATTCCACCTAAGTAGAATATCAAAAGTAAATCTTTCATGTTTGGTAAAGATTCGTCTACTGGTCTAGGTGGCCGATCCATAACGTTGGAATGCATTTTTTCTACACCCAAGGCTACGGCAGGAGGGCCATCCATTAGGATATTTATGACCAAAATTTGGGTTGGAGTTAGTGGAAGTGGCCACTGGAATAGTACGTTTGCAAGTAGTAGTAAAGCGACAGCAGCCACATTTGTTGATACCTGATATCGCACGAAGTTCCTGATGTTTGTGTAAATTTTCCTTCCTTCCTCTACAGCGTTAACGATGTTAGCAAAGTTGTCGTCTTGTAATACCATATCAGATGCATCTTTGGCTACATCTGTACCTGCAATACCCATTGAAATTCCGATGTTGGCCCTTGATAGTGCAGGAGCATCGTTAACACCGTCACCGGTCATCGCTACAACTTCTCCCTCATCCTGTAATGCAGTTACAATTCGCATTTTTTGTTCTGGAGTAACTCGACTGAAAATTGCTGTTCCTGCGACGATGTCTCTCATAGCATTGTCATCTAACTCTTCTAGTCGATCACCACCGACAGCATCGATATGTGGTTTTGTAATATTGAGGTCTTCACCAATAGATTGTGCTGTCATTTGTTGGTCACCGGTAATCATCTTAACGCTAATTCCTGCTTTTTGACATCTCAATATAGCATCATAAACCTCAGCACGTGGAGGATCCATAATACCAACCATCCCTAAGAAAATCAGATTGTCTTCCATGGACGTCATGTCGGTGATATCATCATCTTCTGTCACCTTTCTAGCACACAGTGCTATGACTCTCATCGCTTTGCTAGCCATGTCTCTGTTTGACTTAGATGCGACTTCAAAGTCTCCTTCCTCGATTGGAACGATTTCACCGTCCTTTACTTTCCACTTTACGAGCTTCTTGAATCCACCAGCGCCACCCTTAGCGAAAATCCAATCCTCACCTTCATACTCATGAATAACTGACATCCTCTTTCTGTCTGTATTAAAGAAGAATTCATGCTTTCGCGGGTGTCTTTGAGCAAACTTGGCAACTGAACCATTGATCTTGTAACCCAATACTGCGCAAGCGCTGTCTGTAGGGTCACCAATTGCTGTCCATTGACCATCAATTTCTGCGATTTGTGAGTTGTGACATAGAGAAAGACATGATGCTGCAAGTCTAAACCCGAGGTCTCTTTGTAGGTCAGACATCTCATCATCCGACAATTCCTTATCGTCGAGAGTAAGAGTTCCCTCTGGCAAAAAACCTTCTCCAGTTATGCCGAAGGTTTTCTCTGGTAACATTAATCTCCTTACAGTCATCTGATTTTTGGTTAAAGTACCCGTTTTATCCGTACAGATCACAGTGGTAGAGCCAAGTGTTTCAACAGCCTTCATTCTGCGAATAATTGCTTTATGTCGAGCCATATTTCGCATTCCTATCGCTAGGGTGGTCACCAAAATTATGGGCAGACCTTCGGGGACTATAGCAACGAATATTGAAATTGCAACCAAGAACTGGAATTTCGCAGCTTCCCACAATTCTCCACCCCTAACGTAAGTGAGAATTAGCTCAATGGATATAATCAAAACAGCAACGACCAGAGCTATGAAGCCAAGGAACTTACCAAGAGATTCAAGTTTGTGCTCAAGAGGTGTTTTGGGAGTTTCTGCCTGGGCGATATCGTTGGCAATCTTACCTAGTTCTGTATACATGCCAGTTGCTGTAACAATTCCCACAGCCCTACCTGTTGAAATTGTTGTACCCATGTAGAGCATGTTTTTTCTGTCTGCTAGTAATGTTTCAGGTGGTAACACCTCTTCATTGACTTTTGTTGGCATCGATTCGCCAGTTAATGCCGATTCGTCGACTTTACACTGCCACGCTTCCGAGACACGCAAATCTGCGGGAACATTGAGACCTTCCTCAATTTTCACAATGTCTCCAGGAACTAATTGGGTCGTGCTAATTTCCATCTCCATGCCATCTCTACAGACCACACATCTAGAGACTGTCATTTGTTTCAAAGCACCCATTTCTTGTTCGGCTTTATTCTCCTGCCAGAACCCGAAAAATGCATTTGCTGTTAGCACAATACCGATGAATATTGCATCCCCAGGCTTATCTGGGTGTGTTGCTAATGCAAGCAAACCTGCCCCGATTAGCAAATAATTGAGAGGATCGTGGTACTGAGACAAAAATCGTAGGAAGGCCGGAACCTTATCCGGCTCTCTTAATTTGTTTTCACCAAATTTACCAAGTCTATTTTCGGCTTCTTGGGAAGTTAGGCCTCCCAGTGGTGTATCTAACTCAGAAAGAACCTCTTCACCAGTTTTGGTGTGCCACGAAACATCTGACATAGAACCACCGAAGTTAGTTGCCGTGGTGAGATGCACCTTATGATAATACGGGTTGGGACTTCATTTCAAATTCTCCGATTATTTGACAAGCCCTGTGTAGGTCGGGTAAGTATGAGCGGTAATCAAGAACCTTGGGTACCTGCTGAAATGAACATCAAAGAACTGACCACAAGAGTGGTAGTAATTGGTGTACTATTAGGCGGTGTGATGACAGCCGCAAATGCATACCTTGGTTTGTATGTGGGTATGACTGTATCTGCATCCATACCCGCTGCGGTAATGAGTATGCTAATTTTGAGAGGATTCAAATTCAAAGATGTGACAATTCTCGAAAATAATTCTGTTCAAACTATGGCAAGTGCGGGTGAATCACTCGCTGCTGGAGTAATATTTACAGTTCCAGCGCTACTTGTTTTAGGAATATGGCAAGACATTGAGTGGGTAGACACCTTCCTCATCGCAATCTTGGGAGGGCTTCTAGGTACAATGTTCACTATCGCTTTACGAAGATTATTCATTGTAGAAGAGGCTCTTCCCTACCCTGAAGGCGTAGCGTGTCGTGAAGTACTAGTTGCTGGAGAAAAAGGAGGTTCTGGTCTTATTGCTATCATCTATGCTCTGCTCATCGGAGCAACATACGGATGGATGGTCAAAGGATTCAAAGCAACGCATGCTAAATTGGAGGGGGTAGGCGAAGCATTAGGAACTAGATTTTACGCAGGCAGTGAACTTTCTCTAGCGTTACTTTCTGTGGGATATATTGTTGGCCTGAGAATCGCAGCCTTCATTTTCCTTGGTGGTGTAGTCGGGTTCGCAATTCTAGTGCCAATATACGGCATGCTGAATGGTTTCCCGGATGGTACAGGAATCATGACAAGTATCGGCGTATATGACTACAAAGAAGTGTGGGGCTCTCAAATTAGGTATGCAGGAGTTGGTGCTATGGTTGTTGGTGGCGTGTACACTCTATGGTCAATGAGAAAAACTATTGCAGAGGGATTGTCTAAAGCCTTCAAGAAAGGTGACGGAGAAGAAGCGCAACTACGTACCGAGATGGACTTACCATTGGACAAAGTCATGATGTTTTGTGGTGTTCTTGTTGTGCTAATTTTCCTATTCTATTGGTACGCAACTGGTAGTTTGATTATGGCATTAGCAGGAGCGTTATTCCTAGCTGTTGTATCATTCTTTTTCGCAGCCGTAGCAGGATACATTGCGGGAGTGGTCGGTTCTTCAAACTCTCCAGTTTCAGGAATGACAATCGCTACTCTACTGTTTACAATTGCACTGGTATGGATTGTCGGTGGCCTAATTCTGGACATGGGGCAAACTGAGATGATGGTAGCAACAATGTTCATTGCAGCGATTGTAGCTACATCTGCTGCAATAGCTGGCGATGTTATGCAGGACTTGAAGACTGGACATATGGTTGGTGCAACACCCTGGAGACAACAAACTGCAGAGATTATCGGAGTTACAGTAGGTGCAATTGTAATCGGTCC
Source organism: Candidatus Poseidoniaceae archaeon (assembly GCA_049606035.1). Taxonomy (GTDB): domain Archaea; phylum Thermoplasmatota; class Poseidoniia; order Poseidoniales; family Poseidoniaceae; genus MGIIa-K1. Next base: position 21,708 of record JBMYVD010000007.1, read on the forward strand.
AGTTCTATCCATCTTACATGATGCATTCAGAATATCCAACACAGCATGTTTGGCAAATCCAAGGCCAGAAGATCCCACTTGTCAAGACGCATTATTTGCTCCACAGGCTGAATTAATCGGCGCAATAGTTCAAGGGGCATTTGGCGGAAATATCAACCTGCCAATGGTAATGCTTGGTGCAGTGATTGCTGTAATTCTAATCAGGTTAGCAATGCCGGTAATGAGTGTCGCAATCGGTATCTATCTACCATTGTACTTGTCTGTTCCAATTATGGCTGGTGGAATAATTTCTCACATCTTGCTGTCCAGTGCAAGGTTGAGAATAGACGGCACCCTTGAAGGTGAGCCTAGTGAAGATGCCACTGCTGCCGTGAAGGAAGTTCAAGATAAGGGAGTCCTAATCGGTGCAGGATTTATTGCAGGTGAATCCCTTATGGGAGTTCTATTAGCGATATTCATAGTTGCAGAAATGGACCCATCCTCCTGGTTTGGAGGAATTGGTACACTATCTTACACACTATCTCTAGTATTCTTTGGATGGTTCGTTGCTGTATTCATAATGCTATCAGCACGTGCATTACCTGCGAAAGGAAATTTGGCGGAAGATTTGATGTATGTCACTGCTGATGCCGCTAAGAAGTTGCGAGGAGTGTTCTCTTTACCTAATTTTGAGAACCTTTCAAAACGTAAGAAATACAATTGAAATTTTCAAGCATCTCAAACACAACCATCAAAGGCCATAGTCAAAGGCCGATGGTCGAAGGGACAGATATGGCAGGAATGACTATTCCCGAATTAGAAGAAATGGCACGTAAGTGTCGGATAGAGATTTGCAAGATGACACATCGCGCACAAGCAGGACACCCGGGCGGTTCTTTGTCAGAAATCGACATTCTGTGTGCTCTTTACGGACACAGACTTCGAGCAAAGCCTTCAGAACCTGACTGGGAAGATAGGGACAGATTCATTCTCTCAAAAGGTCATGCTTCACCGGGAATGTATGCCGTTCTCGCTGAAATGGGATTCATCTCCCACAAGGATTTGGAATCTTACCGAGTGAAAGGAGGAGTATGCCAAGGGCACGTCGATATGAAATGGTGTCCAGGAGTTGATTTTTCTGCGGGTAGTCTAGGTATGGGACTTTCATTTGGAATAGGCTGTGCAGTAGCCGCTAGGTTAGACGGTTCAGAACGTAATGCATATGTAATGGTCGGAGATGGTGAAATTCAGGAAGGCAGTGTATGGGAAGCTGCTATGGCAGCTGCGCATCATGAACTAGGTAACTTGAAACTGTTTGTAGATTGCAACCGAATACAGAATGATGACTTTTGTGAGGCACAAATGAGAATGTTTGACATCCCTGCAAAGTGGGAATCGTTCGGTTGGGCAGTAAAGGAAATCGACGGTCATGATATGAAATCCATAGTCGATGCATTAGATTGGATGGACACTGTAAAAGACAAGCCAGCAGTCGTTATTGCTAACACTGTAAAAGGAAAAGGAGTATCATTCATGGAGGATAACCCTGCATTCCATGGAGCAGCCCCGTCTGATGAACAACTTGCAATCGCATTATCTGAATTGGGGGTGAGCGCTTGACAAGGATGGCCGCAACCAGAGACGGATATGGAGATGCACTACTCGAACTTTCAGGCAACGAGAAGGTTGTCGTCTTAGAGGCAGATCTAGGAAAATCAACCAAATCTCTTCACTTCAGAAAAGCTCACCCTGAGCGAACAGTTTCTTGTGGAATTGGGGAGCAGAACATGCTGCTTGTAGCAGCCGGCCTTGCTTCTAATGGCTACATACCGTTTGCTAGCACTTTTGCAATTTTCACTGAGCGAGCATTCGAACAAATGCGTAATGGTGTAGCAAGACCCAATTTGGCAGTTCATTTGTGCGGTAGCCACGGTGGCACTCACACAGGAACAGACGGTTCCAGTGCACAATCGATAGAAGATTTGGCAATATACAGAACTCTCCCAAACGTTGTTGTAATGCATCCATGTGATGATGTATCTACCAAGGCTTTGACAATGCAACTGCCAGAACTGGGAAGTCCGTCTTACATGCGAACTGCGAGGAACAAAACTCCTGTTTTGTATGATGGAAAAGAGGATGAAATTCAAATCGGTAAAGGAATCATACTAACAGAAGGAAATGATGTTGCAATCATTGCGTGTGGTGTATTAGTTCACGAAGCATTAGTCGCAGCAGAGGAACTCAAGAGCGAGGGAATCAATGCAACAGTTGTGGACATGCACACAATAAAGCCACTGGATACTGAACTAGTAGACAAATTGGCTAGGGAATGTGGTGCTATCGTAACTGCAGAAGACCACTCGGTTATCGGTGGTCTTGGAGGAGCTGTTGCTGAGCATGTTGTTTCCTCACATCCTGTTCCAATTGAGAAAATTGGTGTCAATGACAGGTTTGGAGAGTCGGCTCAAGCAGAGGAGATGCTTGAGATGATGGGCTTGAAATCACACCATATTTGTGACTCAGTAAGGAAAGTATTCGCGAGGAAGGCTTGAAGCACTGTCTAGGACAGCGGCCTATTCATGGAGTTCTTTTTAGACACCGCTGATGTTGACGAAATTCGAGAAATAGCCTCTTGGGGAATCCTTGACGGAGTAACAACAAATCCATCACTGATTAAGAAAAGTGGTAGGGATTTCAAAACGGTAGTAGCTGAAATTGCTTCGATCTGTGACGGTCCCATATCAGCAGAAGTTACTGCACTCGATACAGCAGGAATGGTCGAGCAGGGACGTGCACTAAAAGCGGAATTACCTGAAAATGTGATTATCAAAATCCCATGCACACCTGAAGGTCTTGCAGCAACGAAAATCTTGACCGCAGATGGCATAAAGACGAACGTCACTCTAATCTTCTCGGCATCACAAGCACTAATGGCAGCAAAAGCTGGTGCAACATACGTATCCCCGTTTATTGGTAGGATTGACGACACGGGTGCAGATGGAATGTCGCTAATTGCAGAAATCATGGCAACTTGGGAGAATTACAATATTGAAACTAAGGTACTAGCAGCTTCAATTCGACATCCAACTCACGTATTGGCATGTATGCAGTTAGGAGCACACACAGTTACAATGCCTACCAAGACTTTTCGTCAATTGATGAGTCATCCACTTACCGACAAGGGTCTGGCTGGTTTCATGAATGACTGGGCAGAGGTCGAGGCAGCAGGTAACGCTTGAAGCGAACTTTTCATAATGAGCGCCCTGTCACCTTGATACAGGAGGCGATTAGCATTAGTGTTCACGATGACAAAGTTAAGCGTCTTCTTGACGGTGAAATTGACGAGGCTGAAATTGCAGCCGATCCGGTATTAGCCAGTTTGGCAGAACGTATTTTTGGCTTGAGTATTGAACCAATCACACCAAGTAAACCAAGCCAAACTCTCGCAAATCCTGCGGTAGAGGTTGTACCAGCAGTGACCTCTAACGAGCCTATGGTTGAGGTTATTCCAGGGGCTGCTCCTGCAGCACCTGCACCAATGCCGCTTCCAACCTTGCCTAAAATTCCAGACCAGGAATCAAAGAAAGGCGGAGGTGGATTGCTCAAAATTTTCGGTGGTCTATCTTTCGTTGTAGCGGTAGCAAACATCTTCGGAGCATTCGGCTTCTTGAATTCTCAATGCAGCGGTGATAAATGCACAGGCGATGCGACCCGAATAAACTGGCTTGATGTTCATAATATTGGTAATGAAATGGGATGGTCACTACCCTTCCCTGAATTAGGAATTCCAGACTATGTCGCAATTGCATCTAGCATCTTGGTGCTAATCGTGGCATTTCGCAAGAAATGATACGTAAAGCAGGTGAACACCAATGGGAAAAGGCAAGGCAAAGCGCGGCATACCATCGAAAACTGATGATTTCAATGCTTGGTATCCATTCATTGTGGAAGCCGCTGAACTTGTCGATAAGCGATATCCAATCAAGGGTATGGACGTATGGCGACCATATGGATGGAAGACAATGAAGTTGATTGATTCATTAACTCACAAGGAAATGGAAAGGACCGGGCACGAGGAAGTCAATTTCCCATTACTGATACCAGAAAACCTTCTTGAGAAAGAAAACGCATTAGTTGCACGCCTGAAGAGAGCAAGGGAAGAAGGTGTAGACCCTGATGACTTGAGAGACGAAGATGAAGAAGGCGGATTCAAAAAAGAGGTCTATTGGGTCAAACACGCTGGAGAAAACGAGTTGGACATACCAATGTTCTTGCGTCCTACAAGTGAAACTGCGATGTACACAATGTTCCCATTGTGGATTAGATCTCACAAAGACCTACCAATGAAATTATTCCAAATGGTAAACACCTTCCGATATGAAACAAAGCAAACCAGGTCGTTTATCAGAGTAAGAGAGATTCACTTCTTTGAGGCACATACAGCACACGCTGACGAAGAATGCGCAACAAGACAAATTCAGCAGGATTTGGAGATTGTTGACAACTTGATGCATGATTTGTGCCTACCTATAATCAAAGCGAGGAGACCTGTATGGGACACATTCCCAGGTGCTTGGTACACAATAGGTATTGATGCAATTATGCCAAATGGCAGAACTCTTCAAGTCGCTTCATGCCACCATTATAGAGACCAATGGGCAAAAGCATTCGATGTAACATATGAAAATCTGAATGCTGAACAACAACACTGCCACCAAACAACTTACGGTATGTCGGAGAGACTATTGGGTGCAGTAGTTGGAATGCATGGTGATGATAATGGACTAATCATGCCCCCTGCAATCGCTCCACATCAAATTGTAATCTGCCCAATGATAAGGAAGAATTCAGAAGTCGACACTATCGCAAAGAGCGAAGAAGTAGCATCAATTTTGAGGGAATCGGGTTTCCGTGTCAAAGTTGATGCAAGAGACATACATGCAGGACAGAAGTATTTCGATTGGGAGATTAAAGGTGTGCCACTTCGTCTGGACATTGGTCCAAGAGATATTGAGAATAATACCGCATTTGCAGCAAGGCGAACTGGTGGTAAAGAGCCACTGCCCCTAGATTCCATCTCTGAAGAATGTAAGCGTGTTTTGAACGAGATTTCTGATGAACTGAGAACAAGGGCAGCAGCGCATACAGAGAATGTCGTCATTCCATTAACAGATTTGAACGAGGTCGAAGATGGCAAGATCTACGAGATGGCATTCGACGGCACAGACGCACATGCAGAAACTATAGAGAGGACAACAGGATTGTCATTCCTTGGCGATTCTACAACCCCATACGATGAAGAGCAGCCGTGTTTTATGTCTGGAAAGATGACAACTCGCAGAGTAATCTTAGCAAAGACTTACTGATCACATTTCAAGACCGTCGAGGTCTAGTTCTGAATCTCTCATCATTCGCTTCATTTGTTTGTTCATCTTTCGGTTACCACTCATTCCTTTCATCATCTTTCTTGAGCGGTTCCACTGTCCAATCAACTCTCGAACATCTTTTTCCTTTACTCCTGAACCTCGAGCAATTCGTTTGATTCTATCAGCCTTAATTTTTGCAGGTTCATCCTTCTCGTAAGTTGTCATCGAGTCCATAATTACACGATATCGGTCAAGGTTCGCCTGCATGGCTTCTTTCTGATTCTTACCCATAGCACCCATTCCACCAAACATTCCGCTCGGCAAAAACGACAGGAGTTTGTCAATTGTTCCAACCTTTGACATCATTTCCATTTGTGAGTACATGTCATTCAATGTGAAGCGACCAGTCATCATTCTCTGAGTGATTCGCATCGCCTCTTCTTCATCCATATCCTCAGGAGCTAAATCGATTAAACCACGAATGTCTCCCATTCCTAAGAGGCGTGATATGAAACGGTCGGATTCAAATTTCTCTAAGTCAGCAACTTTCTCTCCCGTTCCGATATACATCACAGGGGCACCAGTAGTTGCCACAGCGGAAAGTGCTCCACCACCACGTGCTGTACCGTCTAATTTGGTGATTACAATTCCAGTTACACCAGCAAGGTCGTGGAAATTGGCTGCAACTGGTCCTGCGGATTGACCAACTTGAGCATCTATCACCAGGAATCTTTCGTTTGCATTTGCGACATCAGAAATTTGTTCTAATTCGACTACTAACTCTTCATCTAACTTGTGTCGACCTGCGGTGTCAATGATTACAAGATCTGCCGCTGCATGCTTTTTCAAACCATTTTTGACAATATCAACCGCATTCTTATTCTCAGGTTCTCCGTATACTTCGACACTTGAGTCCTCAAGTAACTGCGACAACTGATTGTATGCACCAGGTCTGTGAACGTCCGCCTCGATTACAGCGACTCTAACACCGTGTCTTCTTCGATACCATTCTGCCAGTTTTGCAGTTGTAGTTGTTTTTCCATTTCCATATAGTCCAACCATCAAGATTGTTGATTGGTGCGGCCTTACTTCTCTTGGTGGACCCAGAAGTCTAACAAGTTCAGTGTAGAGAATATTCATTGCATGAGTTTGCAATGTAATACCCGGACGAGGTTCTTCTTCTCGCATCCTAGATTCTAATTTTTCAGTGATTTCTTTGGTCTGTCTTACGTTGAAATCTGCTTCTTGTAACGCTCGTCTCAAAGAGCGCAACATCTCTTTGAGTTCATCTTCATTCAACTTTCGGCGACTCTTGAGTATTCCCAGTGCAGAGAATATACCACGAGAGAGTCCCTCTAATGCCATGAAACACCCCAAAGGCGCATTTGGTTTGAACCCAACGGATGATTATTCAGGTGGGAAAGTAAGTTTGAGAATCTCATCTTCCAATTTTGCTTGAACTTGACTTGCTTTTGCTGGACGGTCAAACTGTACAGGATGCTCTCTAGAATTTATTCCAACATATAGTGTTCCTGATTCGCTACGCAATGACAAATCTTCTCTTACTATCCCCGGGAGATGTAGATAGACATCGTCGCCTTCTGACCATGTGCCTCTGTGAACCTCCAGGCCAATTCCGATACTAAATGGTCCCAATCCAGCATCGACTTCGAAATTACCATGTAATTCATCGCTAATTGATCTTAGAGCATCGATTCCATGGATGTCTGAGTCCTTTAATTCAACTTCATGTAAAATCAAATCGGGTAAAGCCGCTTTGAGCTCTGACACGTTTTTCCTCTCATTTTCTCTTCTAGTTTGAATAAATGAGTGATCCAAATCAGGAGTCATTCGATTAATGACGCATCCAGTTACAGGAAGATTGAATTCTGCGAGGGATTGATGGGCACGTATTGTTTCATTTACACCCATTTTTTCAGGAATCGTGACCAAAGTAAATCGGGTTACTTCTGGATTGCATAATATTCTTCTAACGTGCAAAACCCTGCGTCTGAATTTTTCCAATTCTTCACGCATTTTTTCGCCTTCTTTTGCACCAAACATCAGAGCTCTAATGCCGCCTGTAAGCCTGTGCATGCGGATAATTTTGTCTGCCCATTTCTCGATTATCTCAGGTAGTGCAAGGAAGCGCAAAGTATGGCCTGTCGGCGCGGTATCGAATACAATCACATCCCAATCCGGATTTTCTAGATGTTTGAGCAACTCATCGAATGCCATAGCCTCGTCTAGGCCTGGTAGAACCATCTCTGATGCGTTCAGTTCTGGGTCTTGCCCACCTAACATAGGACCAAGACTCTCAGTAAGTTTAGGAATGTGGTCGGAAATTCTAGCTTCTGGGTCAAGTTCTAGGCCCCAAAGTCCAGGTACACCTTGGACTTGAGTGGGAGTTGGACCTAATTGTACACCCAGACTGTCTGAAGTGCTGTGTGCTGGATCACTGCTAACTAGCAATACCTTCAGACCCGAATCTGCTAGACCAACTGCCGTAGAAGTGGATGTAGTTGTCTTCCCAACACCGCCTTTCCCTCCGAATAACAACAGACGAGCCATGGTTAGTGGAATAGACGGGCATATTCAAGCCTTAGCCTACACAACTGACTTGAATTAGTCACTGTCAGGGGCAAATATGGCAAGCGAGATGTGGCTATCTCAGATTGCCATCATCGTATCTTTGGTCGGAATGAGTCTGGGCTGGAGAGGTGTAATGACCAAATATTCTGGATTCTATGACTTACCTACCGCATGGAGCATGATGTTTTGGGGAATTCTTATCGGTGGAATATACGGCAGTTTAGGAGACTCATTTTTGCTAAGTTTATTCATTCAAGAAAAAATTCCTCCACTGCTTAATCTGGTAATTTGTCTGATGTTGGCCGTTACTGTTCACCTTGTCTTAAGGAGGAAAAAGGTTCGAAGGACTGGGAGTCAACCAACTACAGGTTGGGCATTAGGACTAGCAGTAGGTGGAATGGTATCCCTATTCCTAATATTTAGGCTACTTGAAGGAAACCAAGATAACATCGGCATTGAGTTGATTGCTTCAATAATTCTAGTTGCACTCATATCGCCTAGAGCCCATGCGCTCATTTTCTGTAGGCATGGTTATGGGATGTTAATGGGGAAAAGATGGGGCATTGTTTTGAGAACTTTCTTTTGGACATCAGTCCTCCTCACAGCGTTATACACTTCGTACTACAACACAATCGTCTGGGTTTTCATAGTTCCACCACTTCTACTATCAGAAAAGAAAGCACACGATTGGGTATGGGCGGCCGTTCCTAGGCCTGCTAGGAGACGCTTGCGTAGGATTTGGTCTGATGCATCTAAACTTAAATCAAAAGAAGAAGAGTAAGCATTTACTTACTAGGAGCCTAGAATTGGATTTAACACCAATTTAGGAAATCGACGTTTAGTTTCATTCTGCGGCAGAACCTTCATGGAGGTGTCGTTAAGACATTAACACAATGGGAGCATGTCCTTTCTGTCGAGCCCAAACCCTGCCGGGCGATTCGATATGCTACAGTTGTGGTAGAGTAATCACCGGTGCCGCTGGAATGGATTCTAGAGTAAAAGGAGAATTCATGAGGTCTCCAACTAGGAAAGCGCAACGTGGCGTCGCTCCGAGACATGCTGTGACAAAGGGTCAAACAAAACGTAGGGGTCGAAAGAAACGTAGCCGCATTAACCAACTTGGATTGGTTGCATTCCTGGCATTCATTTTCTTCACACCAGAAGCGAAACAGTTCGTTCTAGCTAAGTGGGCAGAGGTTGAAGAATACATCAATGATGCACTGGCTGGTTGGCAAACTTACCCGGTTGAAGCAGAGTACACTGTCGTACGTAGCGTTGACTTGTGGAATAACAATTCAAATCCAGGCTGGCTACAGGAATCTATACCCATCCCAAGCGATGTTGTAAGCAAAAACGCTCAGTTCGCTTTGGCCTACAATGACGGAACTGAAGTCCCATTATCTCAAATTCAGGATATTATCGATATCGAATTAAGGCTTGATGGTGAAGTTATTTCCATTCCATTGGTTACATCAAGTGGTTTCCCGTTCAAGAGTAGAGATAATGCCATAGTAACACAAGACGGTAGCGAAGTTTGGTGGCCCGGACAAGGATCTGGTTCTGATTACTGTTCGATTCAATATTGTGTCAAGGTCAGAATGGATATCCCCGCAGGAACTCATGAAACACTAGACTTTGCAGTCACACTAAAATCCACAAGTCACACATGGTGGCATTCTACAAAGGTTGACAGTAAACTCGACGGCAAGGCAGAGGGAGTTAGCGTCCAAAGATCTGGAACATTCAGTGAAATCTCTGAAAGAGGATATGGAACAAGAGACATGCAATTTACGGAAGAAAAATGGTACGATAGAGGAGGCTTTTCTCAAGGTGGAATAACCTACACCTGGGCTATTGACTCAAGGCAAGCGACCGCTCCTACTGTCTACCAAACCGCTGCTAGCATTTCAGCTTCACTTCCATCGAACTTGAAGGACAATGCGTACGCTTACGCTAGAGCCACCTTCGATTGGCTAAACGACAACATACCGTACGATACGAATGCTCCCGGAACAGCAAGAGGTGGTGAACAATGTTTGGATATGGGATTGGGTGATTGCGATGAACAATCAAATGCATTCATGAGCATAATGAGAGTAAAAGGCGTTCCAACATGGTACGTATTCGGTGCATTAGCTGACCCAGAATTTACAGAGTGGGAAGGACATGCTTGGGCATATATTATGCTTCCAATGTCCGAAGAATGGTGTGAAGACAATGATGTAATTTTGAATGATTGCTACATTGAAGGCGCTGTCGATGTTGTAAATCACAAGTGGCTTGTACATACTCCAACCGCTTACATCGACTGGATAGAACCCCACAGTACTGGAGGGCAAATTACAGATGGATACTACTTTGGAGGTAGCAAATCTGGTATCGATAGATTACGATCTTTCTACACTGAAGGCTACGATATATCAGGCGGCACCTGGGACAATAAGTGGGTAGGTGAGAATTTAGCATGAGGATTATTATTGGCGGCGGTGGCCGTGTCGGTACAGGTTTAGCTAGAGCACTCCGTAGTGAAGCAAAGGATGTTGTTCTAGTTGACAATAATGCTAGAGCAGTAAAAAATTCCCAGGGTATGGATATTCTTGTTCTTCACGGCGACATTACTCAGAGAGAGAAATTTATTGAAGCCGGAATTGAAACAGCACAGGTTTACGTTGCTGCGACTAATTCTGATGAGAGGAACATCTTGTCTTGTGCATTAGCAAAACACGTCCATAAAGAAGCTACAAAGAGCAAGGGAACCCTCATGACAATTTGTAGAGTTCGAAATCCTATGTTCCTTGAGGAACACAAATCTGGTAAATTATCAAAATGGGCTGGGGTCGACCACGTAGTTCATCCAGTTGATGGTGCTATCGAGAGATTAATGTCTGGGTTAAGATCCTCATCTCTTACCGAGGTAATTCCATTTGAAGCAGACGCATTTATTGTAGAGTTGGAAGTTCAACCCGAAGCAGGTGCTGTAGTTCATCGCACTCTACGAGATTCAGGAGACAAAGTGGAAGGTGGCATGCCACTCATAGTCGGTCTAAAACGCGATGGAGAGCCAGGAAGGGTGCCCATTGCAGATGACCAAATTTTGCCCAAAGATAAGTTGGCAATTGCCACTGCGGGTGAGGCTTCCTTCAATCGCATATTGCGTATATTTGGTCACGAACAAGTAGATTTTCCAGATAAACCGAGAGTCGCAATTTTTGGAGCAGGATTGGTTGGAACAAGGCTTGCAAAGGCATGGTTAGACTCAAATGCATTCGTTACTGTTGTTGAACGAGACCTAGAAAAGGCAAACACACTTTCAGGCTCCGACTTAGGAAACCGAAAGGGGATCGAAATAATACACGGTGACCATTTGGACAAAGATTTGTTGTCTGAAATTGAAATTTCCTCTTTCGATTTAGCCATATCAGCCCTTGACAATGACCACGCTTCGATTGCTGCGGTATTGTTGGCAAGCGACATGGGAGTAGAGAGAACTGGTCTGATTCTATACGATGCGGACCTGGTAAACGTTGTCCGCAGGATGGGAATAACATTCTCTGTGGATAGAAAGAGGGTCGCAATCGATACGGTCCTCGCAAAGATTCACTCTGAACTTCCTGGTCCTTATGCAGTATTGTCCAGCGTACCTGATGTGATTGGAATTTGTCTCCCTGTCTTACCAGAAGTCAAATTTGCTGGAAAAACAATCGCTGATGCTGGACTACCTGAATGGTGTAAAGTTGCATTTATCCAGAGAAAAAATATTCACGAAGACTGGGAAACTATGCGTCCCTCCTCATCAAAATCTCTACTTGAAGGAGACAGACTCACCATCTTCCTACCTCCAGATAGAGTTGATGACCTAGAAAGAAAATTCAAGGTGTGAAATTGTAATGCGTCGAGATGTTTTGTCTCTAATCGTCGGTTGGACGATGGTTGCGATGCTGATTCCTCTTTCATTCAGTTTCGTTGTAACTTGGTGGCTAGATGGTCTCAACACTGCCGCTGTCGCTTTCCTAATTCCGTTGGCATTTTCAGGATTGATCGGTGTAGCAATGTTGAGCATTGGTGTTAGGTCAGATACAACTGAAAGGTTGAGAGACAGAGAAGCATTTGCTGCAGTAGCCCTTGCTTGGCCAGTCGCAGTATTGGTAGGAAGTCTACCATTTTGGCTCGGAGGTGTATTCCATGGACCATTCACTGATGGTTCAGCAATGGCTGATATCGCCAGAGGTTTCGTGAATTCTTGGTTTGAATCAATGTCAGGATTTACGACAACTGGTGCAACTGTTATCGAGCATTCAATGAGCCCAAATTGTATTCCTGGAACCACTCCCGATTGCATAAACGCTCAACCTAAAGGCATTCTAATCTGGCGCTCACTAACCCAGTGGCTTGGTGGAATGGGAATAATTATGCTTGGACTGATGCTACTTTCACGTGTACTAGGTGGAGGAATGGCATTAGCAAGAGCAGAGTTGACAGGACCTTCACTTTCCAGATTACGTCCTAAGTTACAAGAAACTGCGCTAGCACTCTGGACAATATACATCATATTGACCGCCATAGAAATTCTACTGTTATGGTCGGTTGGAGGCATGACTATGTTCGATGCCTTCAATCATGGATTAACCACCATGCCTTCTGGTGGATTCTCAACTCACGACGCATCAATAGCATATTACGACAGTTTCGTTGTTGAATCGATTATCATTTGTTTCATGTTTTTGGCGGGTGTAAACTTTACTCTGATTTGGCTTGCTTGGGAGAAGCAATGGGACAAGGTATTCGCCGACCAAGAAGGAAGAAGTTACGTCTTAGTAATCGTTGCAACCACAACATTCGTATTCCTGGCGCTGATTTCTCAAGGAAGTAATCTTAGTGAGGGATTCTTTGATTCACTTTTCACAGTAGTTTCAATCGGAACGAGTACAGGATACACCAATTCTGATTACATGCTTTGGCCAGTTGTTACTCACATCATCTTGTTCCTATTGATGATAGTTGGAGCATGTGCAGGTTCAACTAGTGGTGGACTGAAATTGATGCGTGTTAAACTTGGACTGAAGATTGCCTGGAGGGAAATCGGCAGAATCGTACAACCCAAGCGTGTTGTACAAATCCGCATGAACAACGAAGTTGTAGACAATGATAGGTTAGGCTTGATTGTAGGTATGCTCTTTGTTTGGACCGGACTTTTTGCAATCTCTTGTATCATTCTAGCAGTAACTATGCCTAACTCTGACTTTGAATCGGTAGTTGCAGTCGTCGCATCTGCTCTAGGAAACACAGGTCCTACCTTGGGAGATTATGGTCCATCCAATACCTGGGCATCAATGGGAACACCTTCTCTACTCATTACTTCTGTTTTGATGTGGTTTGGAAGACTGGAATTAATGACAGCATTGCTATTGTTACATCCAAGAACTTGGGCAAGAGAAGAAAGAGAAGCCCCGGATAGGGCTTCTGTTAAGTTAATTCGTGAACTGTTTGAGAAGATGGAAGATAAATCAAATGAAAAGGATTAGAACAATTTCATTTGACCTGGATTCGATGATGTCTCATCTTCGATATCGGTTTCAACCTCGTTAATATCTTCAGCAATAGGAACAATGGAATCTGAATTCGATTTTTCTAATTCTTTGGCATACCTTTCCATCAATTCTTTTGTGCTGCGGTGAGACACGGTCAGGCCACAAATCGCAACATGTTCTTCAGGTGATAGGCCTAGTGCAATCGAAATTGCAAAGTCCTCACTATTATCTGATTGTACCGCAACGAGGGAAGGGAGTAATTCCTCTCTAACCGCTTTCTTTGAACAACCGCATGTTTCTGATAAACGATCTACAACTGAGCGTTTTACCCAAGCAGAACCACGACGCAGAAAATCGGGGTATTTGCAAAATATACGCCCTTCTATGGGTTTTGGTGAAGTTACGCTTGCTGATAAACCCGTCAAATTTGAAGACCAATACCATGACCTGTGTGCTGTATTGCGGAACCTTGTAGTCAATAGTCCATCGGCAAGAGAGAGTGACTTCGAACCTCGTCTTACAGCTTGCTGGTCTGTGAAAACTACTCCGTTATTCCATGATACCCAAGCGACTAGATCATCCGGGCTTTTATCCAAGGATCGAGTAGATTGCATTGCTTTTTTTGCAGTTCTCGACCTGTAGAGTTGGTCTAATCCTGGGAATATTTCGACTGTTGTATCTCTCACCCCAGTCTCAATATTTTCTCTGACCAACTCTCTTGTTAGATTTGATTCGATTAGAGAACACATTACCTGTAAATCTCTCACAAGTGCTCGTAAGTCACCCGGATTGTTGTTTACCAATTCATCTAAAGCTCCTGGGTCAGCGGTAAATCCCTCTTCCTTTATCACTCGAAGTGCAATTCTTCTGAGTGCTTCATTGGATGCTCTCTCAAACCGAATAGGGATTAGATGTTTTGAAAATCGATCTCTAGCGGTACGCCATGAAGAGGAAGTCCTGCCCCAGAGTCCCATTTCATCATTGCATGCAAGAATGACGGGCTGTCTTGTTTCAGATAGAAGATTCAATAATTCTGCTTTACCACCGCTGTCGCCTTTCAATGCCTTTGAATCATCGACATCTTCACCCGAGACAATCGTGTTTATTCTCTCGGATGATATTTCTCTCAGACCTCCTGATAGATGGTCGACTTCATCAAGGAGAATAAGAGTACGCGGTGGTTTTTGTCCCGGAGTCATGAACAATGAACCGTGTGTGGATGCATGAGTTGCTGCCTTTCTTATTGCGCCGGCGTTTCTTGCATCGCTTGCGTTTAACTCGATTACCTGCCAACCCATATCTGCGGCAACGGCTCTTGCAACAGTTGTTTTTCCAACCCCGGGCGGGCCAATGAGGAGTATTCCTGGTTTTTTTGGCCGACCATCCTTCCATTGGTCCAGCCATGCTCTGATTTTCTTTCTCTGGGCCTCATTACCTTCGAGTTGTCTTTCACTCATCGGACGGTGGCGTTCTGTCCAATCACTAGCCACCATGAAACGCTGTTTGACTAGGCCCCACTTGAACATTGAGTTTTTCAGAAAGGTAATTCGTCAATGTTTAGTCGTATTTGTTCGCGTGTGTCTCTATCTCTCAATGTAACAGTATTGTCATCCAATGATTGATTGTCTACAGTGATACAGAATGGAACTCCGATTTCATCAGCCCTTGCATACCTTCTGCCGATTGAGCCACTTGCGTCATAGACCGAAAATACGCCTTTCTTGCCACACAGATTCCGATGAATGTTTTCTGCAAGTTCTTGCATACCATCTTTCTCTGAGAGTGGCAAAACAGCAACATCGATTGGTGCTACAATATTCGGAACGGAGAGCAAGGTGTAATCTTCACCTTCCTTTTCGGTTTCATTGTAACAATGGTCCAATATATGCCAAATGATTCTATCAATTCCAAAGGCTGGCTCTACAACGTGAGGAACGTACCATTCTCCGGTAACATTCGCTGTTGTTTGAACACGCTTGACGTGCTCAGGAAGAATCTCAACTTCTTGACCATCGATACTTGTGATCATTGGGAAAGATACTCCTGAGTCTAAATTTTCGACAAATTCTTTCACTTTACCTGCTAATGCTCTAAATGCAGGTCCTGCTTTTGCTCCATCGATTGTCCAACCATCGACTTCGACTAATTTGGGTTCCTTGAATTTCCTCCAAGCACGTAACTTTTGGCCAGTTGCTTCCTCATGCGCAGTCAAATCATAGCAGCCTCTATGAGCAATACCAACACATTCAATCCAACCATAGGAACCTAAAATTTCTGCATCCCAGCAATCTTGTGCATAGTGTGCCATTTCATTTGATTCATGTTGTCTAAAGCGCAAGCCTTCTGGATTAATCCCGACAGATAACAGGAAGTCCATGGTCCAAGCCATGAAATATCCAACGGTGGGATGTCGTATTACCCCTTCATCCACAGCCTGTTCAAATGTCATCTCAACCACTCCTTTGCCGTCTGCAATCAGAGTGACTACATTTTTCCAAGATGAAAAATCATGTTGAGGTGTTGCTTCGGGATCGATGAAATATTCTAATTCTGCCATGTTAAATTCTCTAAGTCGAATCATTCCCTGACGAGGGCTGATTTCGTTTCTGTAACCTTTACCGGTTTGAATTGCACCGAAAGGTAGTCGCTCCCTAAAGTGTCTGTAAATAGATGTAAAGGATGTGAACATACCTTGAGCAGTTTCAGGCCTCAGGAATCCTTGACGACCAGATTTTCCTGCTCCAATTTTTGTATTGAACATTAGATTTTGAGCTTCTATATTACCCCAATCTACAGCACCGCAAGACGGGCAAGCAGGTTTGTGTTCCCCGATGGATGATTCAAGTTCATCTTTTGACAATGCATCTGCGTTTGAAACTAAATTTTCGATTAAGGTATCAGCACGACTGGCCTCTCCACATTTATTGCAAGCGACCATAAAGTCACTAAATTCACCAACGTGTCCTGATGCTTCTAGTACAGCATATGGTGTAATTGTTGGGCAAGATATCTCTACGATATTACCTAAACTTTGCCAGTGGTCAATCCATGTCTGATTTACACGATTTCTTAGCCTTCCACCGACTGGACCAAAATCATACAAACCTGCATATCCACCATGGATTTCGAAAGCTGGAAGGATAATTCCCCTGCGCTTTAGCATACCCGAGAGCCTTGCTAACCTCTCAGGACTGAACTCCTTCATGACCTGTGGGGGATAGAAGAAGTAAATGAGACCACCTCTTCAAAAATAGAATAAAATTAGATTTACACCCCAAGAAAAAAATCCGGAATGTTTGGAACAAATGTGTCGCAGTGCTTCTTTAGGCCCCTAATTCCAACATCTTTAGTGATTTTAGGCTTGAGGCAAACATTCATGACCTCATTACACACGCTTTCCATTCACGGATAGTGGAGAAGATAATCATGGCTAATATCTCATATCTAGATAATCCTCTAACAACTGAGGAATTATATGAGAAATTGTGCCAGCCAGTTAGGAATTGGTTTAAGGATAAATTTCCTGATTTTACAAAACCACAAAAGTTAGCCATTCCTTCAATAATGGACAAGGACCACCTCTTACTTTGCTCTCCAACTGGTTCCGGTAAAACACTAACTGCATTCCTGTCAATTATTGATGAATTAGTTAGACATGCACTTGCTGGTACACTTGAAGAAAGGGTGTACTGCCTTTACATTTCACCAATAAAAGCACTTGCAAACGACATCCAAAAGAACTTGATCGGGCCACTTGAAGAGATTGAAAAGAAATACCTTCCAGATAGGGCTCAGGGCAAGATCAGAGTTGGATTGAGAACTGGTGACACACCTCAATCTGAAAGACAAAAGATGTTGAGAAAACCTCCACACATACTAATCACCACGCCTGAAAGTATGGCCATTGCGATTTCCTCTCCAAGATTCCAACCAATTGTTTCTAATGTTGAATGGATCATCATCGACGAAATGCATTCGCTTGTACCAACCAAGCGTGGTGTTCACCTAGCACTTACGATTTCATTGCTGGACACAATTTTGGAGAGACCTGTGCAGAGAATTGGTATTTCAGCAACCATGGAGCCACTTGAAACTGTTGCAGAATATCTAGTTGCCAGTGACGACAGAGAAAGTCGTAATGGTAACCAGACTGTGAAAATCGCAAAAATTAGTGGAGCACGTGAACTCGACCTAGACATACTGCTATGTTCGCCTAAATTTAGCGACTTATCAGTAATGAAAGTATTAGAGATGAATGTCGAGATGGTTTCTGATTTGATCGGAGCCCACACAACAACTCTAGTCTTCGCAAATACTAGGAAAATGACTGAGACGCTTGTACAGAAACTTCGGCCGTACCTTGGAGACCTTGTTGCAGGCCACCATGGTTCTATGGACAAGAGAATCAGACTGGATGTTGAAAGAAAACTCAAGCTCGGTCACCTACGAGCAGTTGTAACTTCTTCATCTCTTGAAATGGGAATAGACATTGGTTCAGTCGACATGGTAATTCAGATTGGTTCTCCAGGTGATATCGCAACCGCTCTACAAAGAATCGGTAGAGCTGGCCACCATGTCGGAGGTATTCCACGTGCTAGATTCCTGCCAACCAGTGTAGATGACCTAATCGAGTTGGCTGCTCTGCAAGCTGCGATTCAAACAGGCGACATGGACATGCTTGATTTCCCGCAGAATTGTTTAGACGTTCTTGCACAATTCCTAATCGGCTTGGTCATCATCAATGAGAGGGATATAGATGAAGCCTTTGAGGTTGTAACTAGCACTTGGTCATACAGAAACTTGGGTTATGATGATTTCATCGAAGTAATCGATATGCTCGAGGAAGAAAGAAGAGTTTGGGTTGATTGGGAAGAGAACCTCTACGGCAAAAGAGGCTACTCTAGGATGATTTATTACACCAATATCGGTACAATCGCTCCTGATAATTCCTATCTCGTATTCAATGCTGAAGGAAGCATACTTGGACAGTTGTCTTCCTCATTCGTTGCAAATTTACGAGGTGGAGATGTAATTTTACTCGGTGGCTCCACATACAGAGTATCCAACATTCAGGGCACGCGAGTGAATGTAACATCAGTGACTGGATATCGTCCCACAGTTCCATCTTGGAGTGGTGAAGCAAGGAGCCGTTCTAGAGAATTATCTAAGGCATTACTAGACTTGATTGGACACAGTGTAAACACACTACGAAGACAAAATGATCCTAGGGTAATCTTGCGTGACGTGTATGGGTTGAGCGAAGGAGTCGCCAACACTATCGCTAGACACCTTGAAGAGCATACACTGGATTCTTTCCAAGTTCCCGACCCTAACCGGTTAATCGTTGAACAGATTGTATCTGGCGGAATGCCAACATACCTAATCACATCATGTCGAGGAAGAGGATTCAACACAGCGCTTGGATACTTTATGGCAGGTCTAGCAGAGCAAGATGGAATTGCAGTCCTTGAATTATCATTTGATGAAAACGGACTTTTGATTAAAACCAGTCAAGAAGTTGACCCTGGTAAAATGTACGAATCTTTCCAATCAAATGACCATATGGAAGTCATTGAAAGATACATTGTAAATACTCAAATATTCGCAAAGCGGTTCAGAGAAATAGCTGGACGTTCACTGATTATACCGAAGAGAATCGGTGCTGAAGAAGTAAGTCCTCAGCAATTCCAGCAGAGAGCGGATGCATTGTTACAAAGACATCGTTCAATCGAAGACTCTCTGCTAATCCGTGAAGCAAAATCAGAGATTATGTTTGGAGATATAGACATCAAATCTCTGAACCAATTCCTTCAGGCGAGTAAAGAATCCGAAGCTCGAATAGTTCACTCCAAAGTTCCAGTTCCTTCGCGACTTGGTATGAGTCTCTACATGAGTACATTCGAAGACTTACTATCGATGAAGACTCGAGCATTCCTTGTCAAGGATATTGACCCAGAAATTCTGAAAAGGTTGCTAGGAAACAGAAGTCTAGCAACAGAACTCACTGATGAACAGTTGGATGATTATTATTCAAATAAGGTACCAAAACCAACCAACGCATCTGAATTATTGAGTTTGATGAGTAAAGGTGGTGGACTTGACAGAAAGTGGGAAAACCCTCTCTACAAAGCAAAATTAGAGGGAATCGACCACAGTACAATTGAATCTTGGGTAAGAGAATTAGCAAGCCAAGACAAGATCACCAAATTGAGGGGAACAGGTTCACATGAATTAGATGACAAATGGTTCACGACTTACATGGCAGAAATCCACGGAACTCTAGGATGCATCGCCGAAGCAGGCGGTAAAGACATGGAGGATATCAGAGACCTTTACACAAAGGGACTAACTTACGAAGTTGCAACTGAGTTTGATGGGTTAAAGCCCACAAAATGGCAAAAGATGACAATTACAGACGCTCATGAAGCACTACGTGTGAAGATAATCGAGATGTTGGGTAGTGAAGGTCCTGCTAAGGGAGAGCAAATTTTCGAAAGGTTGCCTTTCCCTCAGGGGCAAATCGATTCAATTCTACATGAATTAGAAATGAGAAACGTAATCTCAGTTGGTTTCTATAAACAGACTGACGATGCTGAGTACATCCTCAAAGTCGATGAACATCGGATTACCGGTGGGGAGGAAGATGTAGTTGAATATCGCTGGGTTCAAAACTTGGTAATGCAGAAGTCATTTGAGCAATATCAAGATGGTTTCACCGCCTTCGACCAACATATACTGTTCCAAAAACAACAAGAAATGTTGTACAGAGTTGATGGCTTCAGATACGCTGATTGGAAGGATTTGCAACAAGACTCTGACGTAATAATGGGCCGATTATTACACAATAGAATCGGTTACACCACAAGAAAGAATCTACCAATGCTTCTAGGTCTTAAACCAGAACCCTGGTTAGGAGAAATGGAGAAATTAGTTTTGGAAAAGATACCCAAAGGAGAAAATCTGACAAGGCAGGAAATTCTTGCAGACTTCCCTAAGGGTGAAGACCACAAGTCTTTGCAAAGAGATTTGAAAAATGCAATCAGTAACTTGGAGCGTCAACTATGTGTTGTAAAACAATTCGAGGATGTAAGTGGACGCAGAAGACGCCTATCTCTATTCCACAGGGTAGTGGACGTCTATGAGCCGATGAACTTCGAAGATGCTTTGGTCGACGTTATCAAGAGGATGGGGCCTGTCAAAGCCTTCACGCTGCGATATTATGTCTCGCGAAGCGTAGAAGAATTGGCAATAGCACTGAGGAATCTCGAGAATCAAGGTCGAGTTGCTAAGGTGATGGCTCTAGTTCCTGAACCGGAAGCCTTCTATGTAATTCCTGAAGAAGTTTCGAAACTTAACACGCAAAATAGAGAAGACAGGAAACTACGAATCCTAACACAATCCGACCCATATGTTTCAAGATTTATCTGGGAAGTTAGATCTGTACTCGACAGAGGATGGTACCTACCTGTCTTCAAGGGTGTAGACCCCATTGGAAAAGTCCTCATGTTCAAGATTAACGATTATCTTGAAATTAAGGATATGCACATACCATATGCCTACCTCGATGAGTTCTGCAGTGCATTCGAAAAATTACTTGACAATCATTCTGACCAACTCGTAGACGTTGCAGTGTTGTCGCAATTCAATGGCGTTCCTGTAACAGAACTGGAAGAAGACTCGCGTAATGCTCTGGAAGGCATTGGATTCAAGTTAGCAGGCGAGAGAATGATCAGAGGTGGAGTCGTAGACCCTCAACCTAGAGAAATTGCTGAACGTGCATTATTCCACCGACATCACCTTCACCAAAATTCAAGACTTGAAAATGAAATTCAGGCGCTCGACAGCGTCCAAGAGGTCAGAGATGATTTCGGACTAAGAGGCAGGGCAGAAGTATACCGTGTAAGTCTCAAAAATATGGCCAGTGCAAACCAACTTCATCAAGGAATTAACCTCAGAGGACATCAAGTCTGGGCATCATATGACCACTTTTCAACTCTGTTAGCAATTCGAGGAGAGGAGCCAAATGAAGAATTATTAGATGTGCTGGAGTTCTTTGAGAATCACAGTGATCCGAACCTGTTTATGGAACGGCACGCAATGAAGAGAGCTGCATTTAGGAAATTAATCCAGCCACTTTTACGAAGTGGTCACATGGTTCAAGATTACCGCGGTGGGTTTAGGTCGGTGGCACCAAGAAGAGGTCTTGACCCAGTAATCCTGAGAAGAGAGTATCTTCGAAGGCTTGTTTCAGACTATCCAGTAATTACACTAAAGCAATTCACAAGACTTGCAGGCACCCCGTTTAAACCAGAGGAATTGAAAGCAATATTAACAGAATTCGAAGAAGATTCTACTTTGATCAAAGGATTCCTAATCCAAGATTTGCACGAGGTCTGTTGGGGAAGAAAAGACCTACTCGATGAGGCAAAGAATGTTCCACCAATAAGGGACTTTGTAATTCCACCATCTGACCCAATTGCCCCATACTTCTCAGAGGTTCTAAAGCAAAAATTCGGATTTGGTAGCGCATATCTTGTTTTCAGAAATGCAGAACCTGTTGCAGCATTCAAGGCAAATACACGTGACAAGATAATCGATGTAACCGATTACGAAGGTTCTGAAAAAGGATGGAGAATTGTCAAAGAATTCGCATGGGAGCATCAAATGCCGCTGAAAACCGAACTTAGAATCGGTGGAAAGCGAATGAAGTGATTGCGATATTGGAAAACCCAACAGTTCTAGTCAAGATGCTGTGGGTCTTTTTAGTGGTACATTAAATAACAAGTTTCTTTGTCATTAGTATGTGAACCATAAGGCTGTTTCTCTTGCTGTCCTATTTTTGATGGTGTCCTTGAGTCCGTTTGTTCAAACAAGCGCTGCATCTGAAATCGAAGATATCGAGGTATTGCAGACCGTTGTAAATCCCGCTAACAACCATACCTACCATCTTCTTAGTGCTTCATCATGGAGCGATGCTGCATCTGTTGCAAGAAGCTTGGGCGGTTTCTTGGTTACGGTTGATGATGCTGATGAAGACCAATGGCTCTTCGATACTTTCGCAGTAGACAACGGAACAACTCGACATCTTTGGATCGGATTGTCAGACCATCAAAACGAGGGAGATTTCAGATGGCACGATGGTACACCATTCACTTACAGGAACTGGGGTGAGGGACAACCAGGTGAAGGTGACGACGAAGATTACGTTCACATCACTGGAACAAACATGGGAACAATAGAACCTGCTACTTGGAATGATTTAGAAGATGACCCGCAATACTTCCCTGTCTACGGAGTAGTTGAAATTGGAGAAGGTGCTGATTATGCTCTACGATTCGATGGAGACGACGACCACATAATCATCCATGACGAAGTTCCTGAATTCACAGATTTGATTGAAATCGAGGCCTGGATTAATGTCGCAGATACTTCAGGAATTCAGTTTATCACGATGATGGGTGATTATGGCTGGGGACTTTACATCAACAATGGATATCTTGCTTACTCAAATGAATACTCATTGTCGCAAAACCCTACTTCCAATATTTCAATCGAAGACGGCGTATGGACCCATGTAAGAGTTCTAGTCAACACCAGCACTGGAGGAGAATTCTTCGTAAATGAAGAGCCTGCTGGACTTATCGATGTAAATGATTCACAAATCCCTGCTGGTGATTTTGGATCCAATGATTGTTTCCAATCAGGAGAAGACTGTGATGAACTATACATTGGAAGGATGGGAGCGGGTTGTGATTGCAACTACTTCCATGGATTGCTTGATGATGTAAGAATTGGTAACAACGAAGAATACACACTTTGGGAGTTTACAGAAGGTGAGGGCAGTCAAACCGAGGACTCTATGGGGCTACTAGGAGAAATTCACGGTGCTGCTTGGGTTATGCCTGATGGGACAATTATCGCACAAGCAAT
Source organism: Candidatus Poseidoniaceae archaeon (assembly GCA_049606035.1). Classification (GTDB taxonomy): domain Archaea; phylum Thermoplasmatota; class Poseidoniia; order Poseidoniales; family Poseidoniaceae; genus MGIIa-K1. Next base: position 45,106 of record JBMYVD010000007.1, read on the forward strand.
TGAATTAGAAAACAATGAGTATTACTCAGACATTTCCGCTAGTGCAGGTGATACGTTACTATTCTTCATGGACATACCAGAGAACACTCAGTATGCCTACCTTAACATGTATTCTTGGGACTTTGAATGGGAGGAGGACTACTACGAGGAGCCCGAATATGAAATCTATATTTCGAAGGATGAAATACCATCTGCGTGGGACCATGATTATGAAGTTGAGACCTATTACGGTCTATATGTCTACGAGTATTTCGAATGGCCTGAAGAAGGCACATATTGGATTACTATATCATCAAACTATGATATCGATAATCTTGAGATAAACGCTTACTGGGAACTGGCGCCTGAGCCCCCAGAATTGGATGATATGACAGAACTGAATGATGGAATTTCTGTTACAAACCAAAGGATAAGCCGCAATAGCGGAGAATCCCTGTATTTCTATGTCGATCTGCAGGATGAATTAGCGGAATTACGTGTAGACACTTGGGGTGGAGATGGAGACTGCGAACTCCACATCGCTTACCAAGCCCTGCCTTACACCAACGATTGGGGTTGGATTGATGACGGCTGGTTTATTGAAGAAACAGGAGAAAGTAACGGGAGACAGATCGGAGGACAAGACAAGTCAGACCATTCCTACAATCAAGGTAATGATGAGACCGTGCAACTGTTTGATGCTCAACCTGGAATTTATTACATAATGATGACTTCGTACAGAGGATGTCGAGATGTCACTATACAAGCCGACTTCACATACGCACCAAACAATGTCGAACCAGAGTCTGCAGTTGAACTAACTGACGGACTATCTTATGGGCCTTTATCAGGATTTGAAGGCTTAGACCAGTATTTCTTCATCGACGTACCTACAGGGACTGAAAGGCTTGAAGTCGACTTAGATAACGGCGATGGAGAAGCCAAGTTGATGATGCGACTAGAACAATATCCTACGTGGACAACTTATGATTATCATTCAAATGCACCAGGTGCTGGTGATAAAATCGGATTTAACGACCCAACACCAGGTCGCTGGTACATCATGTTAGGCAGTGAAGAATACTACAGTCGAATAGACATTACCGCTTCATTTGAAGACCGATACGTATGGACATATGACGGAGAACCTATCCAACTTTTCAATGGTGAAGAGATCGGTGCAATGAGTGCTCCAGAGGGAGAAGAGTTGCTATTCTTTGTAGAACTCGATGATGCTATCGCTAACCAAATGGAAATCAAAACATGGGGTGGCGAAGGAGACCTAACTCTATTTGCAGAAGTTGAGGAATTCAATTGGATGGAGTTTGAAGATGGGCCAATGGGTAGACAATTCGGAGAAACATTCTACGAATCTGACTCCGGTGGTGCTGAAGAATACATCAGTATCTTCTTTGTAACAGGTTATGTTGAAATTACTGTTTATGCTAATTCTGACCTCGAAGATATCTCAATAATTGCAACATGGGATGAATTTGACGAACCAGGACCAGACCCTGGACCAGACCCTGGACCTGAACCACCTGTTGACGAGATAATGGAATGTGATGATTTCATTGAAATCATGCTAGATGAACTAGATACTAACGGAGACGGAGAGATTTCCAAGGATGAGGTCATCGATGATGAAGATGAAGAATTCGAGGAATACGATACCAACAAAGACGGTGTACTCGACAAATCAGAAATAACTGTAGCGATTTGTTCTTGTGATAATGAATTGATGTTAATTACTGACCAACTTGAATCAAGAGAAGGGAGATACTCCATTGAAACACTATCAAACATAGCTTGGAAGAACGAATTCGATTTCTTTGAAATGGATATCAACAATGATATTTGGATCGATGAAGATGAGATAGAAAAGTACGCTGAATCATGTGTCACTACCTATGACCCGTTCGACAGAGATGGCGATGGAGTTCCAGACAAGGATGACGCATTCCCTGACGACCCTAACGAAGACACTGATACTGATGGAGATGGCATTGGAGACAATTCGGACATTATTGCTTCAGTAGACAACGACGTTATTTGGGTATCTTCAGGCGTATTAGGACTAATATTAGTCGCTGCACTTGGGGTTATGTTCATTCGCTCAAGAAGACGTCCAGAGTATGCTTGGCAGGAGTACCAAAAAGACAACATGTCAGAAGCAATGCTGTCACAAATGACATCGAATATACATCAACCTGTGGTACAACAAGAAGTACCTCCTGCATTGGATTTAGGTCCACCTGTTGAGAATGTCCCAGACGATATGAAGGTCTCTGACCTCTATGACTGAGTACGTTTTGAATTCTGGTCAATACCCAATGGCTTCATCAAAGCCAAGACATTTCTATGCATTTGAGGTAACATCTCGAATAGTACTAGTGCCAACAGGAACATTGCTCCGAGAGATACGAATCTTGCTGCATATGCGTGACCAAATTCGAAGATTGAAAGATTCATCCACCTCCAATTAGGATAACCCATTTGAAGCCAAATTAAGCCTGCATTCCTGAACAAATTGAGAATGTGAATCAAAGAAAGCGCAACAAATAATGCTCGTACTCGCTTTCTCCAATCAATGTCTAAAACGGATATTGCACCAACGAAGATAATCATCGATTGGATTGCAGTACACGCAAGCACGAAGTTGATATAAATCGGTTCTCCATTGACCAATAACTCGGTGTGAAATGAGTACTCAGACATCTCTTCAGTCAAAAACCAGCGATTACCTTCCCAATCATTCCAATTTACAGACTGACCATTGGCAGGGTTAGCAAATGTATCTCCAAGCGTTACTTTAGCACCTCCTGCAAAGGATAGTAGAGCTGCAGACTGCCACGCAACAAACCATATAGCGAGTACATTCAGAATTGGAACATGTGCAATCAGTAGGTAAGGAAGACCTGCTACAGCGACAGTTCCTCTGAACCAAAGTAATGCATTTTGGTACTTTTCTTCAGCCACCCTTCGCTCCCAAAGTGCGATACCTATAGCACCCGGTAGTGTAAGTGCACTCATTGTAGATAGCACGGGGTCATTGTGTTCTAGATAAAACGTGATGTCATTAAAGAAGTAAAATCCGGTCATCACCCATCCAAACGGTGCCAGTTGCTCGAACCTTCCACTCCTATTTTTCCAACAGATGAATAGCAGTAACATTCCGATTGCGCCAACAATGGTCGCAACCGACCTGTCGACCAAATAGTCTCCTGCCATGTATTAACGCTAAACACCCCTTCATGTAATGGCTTTGCCTCAACGCACATAGGTGAGTCCTATTACAGAAGAAATCATGCAAGGCCCAATTTCCGAAGTTAACCTTGGAAAGGTTGACTTGGATTGGAATGGAGCAATTGCATTTCTCGACAGGGATGGTGTGCTAAATTTTGGCAGTCCAAACTACATCAATTCCCCAGATGAATTGGAAATTATTCCAGGTGCGAAAGAGGCTATTGCAGACCTTAGAAGATTGGGCTACAAAATAGCGATCACAACAAATCAATCTGCGATAATGCGTGGACTATGGGGATTAGATACAATTCATGCAATCCACAAAAAACTGCAAGATGAAATTGGAATTATCGATGTAATTATGACTTGCCCGCATCGAAATAGAGACCGATGCCAGTGCAGAAAACCAAAACCAGGGATGCTTAACACTGCTTCTGAAATTATTCGAAGCAAAGTCCACAATTTACCAAACTGGTGGAAAGACAAACCAAAACCACACCATGAGTTGGACCTAATGGTCGGAGATAGGGATTCTGATATGGGAGCCGGATGGGCAGTTGGGGCAAGGCTGTTTCAAGTCGACGAAAATATTGGAATTCGTCAAGTAATCAACAGAATCAAGGAAAACGATGAAGGAGATGACTTCAGACCAGTGTGATGTACATGTGGCTAGGCATCGATGACACCGATTCATTGGAAGGAGGCTGCACAACTCTAGTTTTCCATCAATTACTGGAGGCTTTACCTTGTGAACACGGTGAGGCACGATTAACTCGATTGTGGCCTTTCGCTGCGCAAAGAACTAGGGGTAACGCTTCACTATCTGTGGAAATCTATTCTGACGACTCGATTGTAGACTGGCTGGACAATTACTGGAATGAAAACATCTTACCTCTGAAGGGACAGATTTCTGAATCTGAACATTCTGAAAGAAAGCAATATCCTTCAGACCCAGGGATGACACTCTTTGAACAACAGCCTGACGAAGATTACTATTGGAAAGCGGTCAGAGGCAACGTTGATTTCTACGAAGGAGGACATCAGTGGGGTGGAAAGGGCCGTATCGGTGCTGCAGCATCTTGCGCATGGAAAGCAAGAACATCGACTTGGGAAGGCATTGCATGGAGAAAAGAGGAGAGATTAGTTAGTGAAGATGCTCTAAAATTAGTGGATGAGTTAGAAGGAACTTTCCTTTGTAGGGACCCGAGGTCAAAAAGAGGGTTGATTTCTCCTCGGGGACCTTGCCCAGTAATGTTTGGTGTGAGAGCGACGACAAGAGAAGTTGCCAGTCAAGCAACTGAAATTCTAATACAGAATAGCGCCCCTACAATTGGTTCGAGAGTTTTCAAGACAAATCAAGCGACAGGAGACCACATCGAAGCAGTACAAAACTCAACCATTCAAAGCAAGGAAATCCTTCAAGGTGGACACGTAATTTTGAATGGCAATATGATGGTATTTAGTGAATCAGGAGATTTGAACAAAATTGCCCAATGGTTAGAGGTTGGTGATTCAATCGAATGGATGGGCATGGAATTTGAGGACAAATTCCACCTTGAAGCAATAAGAGTAACCGAATCGAATCGAAACTTTAGGCCACTTTGTAAATGTGGAACTAGAATGAAATCTATGGGTACCAATCAAGGGGTTCGATGTCCAAAATGTAAACAAAGAAGTAACCAACAATGGAGTATTGAAAATCGTGAACCACCAATAACTGGATGGGCTCAACCACCAGTCGACAAAAGAAGACATCTCGCAAAATCAACACTCTAATACCATAAATGTTGATAGGTAAAAACTACCAGCACCCTACATGGTAGATTCAACTGAAATGACTTACATCATCCTCGGACTCACTTTGTTAGGTATGATTTGGTACGTTACAAACCGTGGTCGTGCAAACCTGGCAAAGGCAAGAGAAGACGCTGCTCCTGCTATTGCTGGAGACGATGTTCTTGATGGTGCAGCCAAAAACCCAGAGAAATTCGATGAACCAGATGATGAAGCTCTAGAAGAAATGGCAAAGTTGCTTGGCGAAGACGAAGATCAGTGAATGAATCCTTCTTCTACCAGCCTCAATGGTGTTTGAGTTTCTGAATTATACAGAACTCGTTTTGAATCCGAACTTGGGCGAGTCAGGAGCCATACTTCATCAGAATTGATTTTATTCCTACTTCTTGCAGTAATAGGTCCCTCGGTATCCATAGACACTCCTCCTTTGGAGATCAATAAAGTAGTCCAACTGGTTTTGGTGATCAACTTGTTTACCGCAGCGACTACATCGCTAGGTATTTGACCAGATTCGGGGCAGTAATCATCTAAAACAACCAAAGATACGTTCGGTAAAGCAGTCGCCGTTTTTTTGAGAGAATCCAAAGCTTGGTCAACGTTTCCAACTAAATTCATTGCATGAAATCTGGATGATTCAGTTAACGAAATGTCAGAAAATATCTGTGAAAAACGATTAGCGTTAGGCATCTCAGGTGATGCCCAAAGTACCCGGCCACCATCTGAAATGGCCTGCCTTGCCATCTGGAGTCCTAGTGTAGTGCCCCCACATGAACCCTCAACAGCCAGATGTATCGAAGATCCATCTAAGTTTGCTAGCCATAAACTCATGGATAAACCTCAGTCCAAACTAATCATCGATGGTACTTCATGCTCATCTTCTTCATCGATATTATCACCGAGCAGCAAATCTAGCAAGTCACCACCAGATTCTTCTTTTTCCTCTGACCGCTTGGAGATTGCTTTCCTAGACCTTGAAAGCCTAGCGGATAGTAGTTGGTGGGCTTCCAATTTCCTTGTTGCTTCCCTGTAATCCTTCACCGAGAAGTATCCCATAAATTCGCCTTCGGAATCGGTTACTACGACTGCGTCAGAAGAAAGATTACTCAACATGTTGAGGCCTTTTGATAGAGGAGTATCTGCTCGTAGAGTAAGAATTTCTGTTCGCATAATTTTGTCAACCTTTACCTTGGTAGCATTTAATCCTTCAGCCATTTTTGCGAAGATGTCTCTTGCTGTAACAACTCCAATAATCTCGCTACCTTTCTTGACCAAAACTGCATAATCAGGGTTTTTTGATAATTCCTCGCAAACCGAACTCACTCGTGTCTTGCTAGCCACTACTATGTGTTCATCCTTAATCGACATATCAGCTATAGTAGGCTCTTGCATGATTATATGCAAATGACAATGCAACATATTGCTTTCCCAATATATGATGAAAATCAATAAGACCCAACCCCCCAACCCGCAATCATGGCCGGTGAACTCCGCAAAGGAGAAAGAATCCCAAGAAGACCACTACCTGAATTCTCCGAAGCAGGTGGTTTGGGAGCGGGTATCAGAAGAGATGGTCTATTGAAAACGGCTCTTGAGGACACAAACGAATACGGCCCCCACTCCATGATTGTGCTTCTGATGATTGTTGCTACAATAACTGGTGGAATACTTCTGGCGTTCAGGTACATCTAAGTTGGTTAAGAAAACTTAGTTTTCACCTCTTCACAGGGGCAATATACAAACCCCTACCAAGTAACGAACCTTACATGAGCGAGGGTTCTGTAAACGTAGAAAGCAGAACCTCTTCTCAAGATAAAAGATGGACAATAATGGCTGCTCTTCTCGGAACTAGCACCGCAGTAATGCTTTTCCAGGGCATAGAACAAGAGAAAAATTATAGTTATGAAAGAGAGATTGCTTTGACACTCATCGCTTCAACAATTCCATTTCAGGGAATTTACTTCTTGATTTACACATTCTTACTTGAAAACAATGGCAAACTAAGTGAAGAAATGATGTCGAAATTGAATTTTGCATCAGCATTGTGTCAAGTGGTTGCATACATTTCATTATTCGGAGTAATCATACTTTGGTACACCATGTCGAAAATGGTGGGAATTGCTTTCACTATATCGGCATTGATCGCTATGGTACTGGTAAGGTATGCGATGAATCAGACGAATGATTCAACAATCACTGAATAGCATTTCTTGCTAATTCTACAGCCTCATCGACAATCTCTCCTGAGACACCGATGTGGTTTGCTGGGTCGAACATCGCTTCAAGTTCTTCAGCGCTAAAGGCAGCAGCGATTGCTGGTGTTCGAGCACATACATCAATCAACTCTTCACCGTTTGCGATTGCTTCGAAGGATGCTGACCGCAAAATCTCATGTGACTCGTCACGTCCGATACCATGGCTTACTAGTTCTATCATAACTTTCTCAGCCATAACTAGGCCCTTCTGGCTAGCGATGTTTGCAAGCATCCTTTCCCCGTCAACCCAAAGATTTGTCAAAACGTTTGCTGTTTTTGCAATAACATCTTCGCATAAAGCCGAGGCATGGGATAGCGTGAACCTCTCAGAACTTGAATTTGCTAAGTCCCTCTCGTGCCAAAGTAGAGCGTTTTCGTAAGTTGGAATGATAAACGAGCGCACAATTCTTGCAAGACCTGATGCATTTTCAGATTTGATTGGGTTCTTTTTGTGAGCCATTGTAGAGGAACCTACTTGCTTTTTGACATCAAATCCTTCCCCTGCTTCAGCAATTTCCGACCTCTGCAAGTTCCTAACTTCCTGCAGAATCTTTTCGCATGTACATGCAACGTTGGATAACCATGAAACATACTCAATGTATCTGTCTCGACCTACAACTTGAGTGGTAGCGAGTGGAACCTGCAAACCAAGATGTGTGAGAATTAGTCTTTGCAATTCTCTGGCACCCTCACCTTGAGCCGCTCCTGTGCCTACTGCGCCAAGGAACTTACCGACTGCAATTCTTGGTGTTGCTTCATCGAGTCTGACTAACTGTCTTCGCATCTCATCCAACCATACTGCGACCTTTAGGCCAAATGTGATTGGTACTGCAGCCTGGCCGTGAGTTCTACCCAGCATGACTGTATCACGCTCTCTCTCAGCAAGATTAGCTGTTACCTCGATTAAGTTGCATAATTGCTTTCTGAGTAGGATAATTGAATCTCGAAGTTGTAATCCAACTGCGGTATCTACAATGTCATTGGATGTTGCACCTAGGTGTATACACCAACCGGCCTCACCTGCAGCTTCTGCCATCGCTTTGGTGAGTGCCATAATGTCATGCCTGGTTTCCGCTTCGATTTCGGAAACCCTTTCCTTGGTGACGATTGATGGAACAGCGATCTCTGCAACTTTTGCATAATCCTCCGCTGAGACCTTCCCCATCTCTTTGTGAGCCCAAACCAGGGCTCTTTCAACCTCAAGTTGACGCTGATGACGTCCTAATTCGGACCAAATTTCTTTGAATTCTTGACAGCCGTATCGATAGTCTAGAGGACAGAACGCCATGCAAGGTCCCTATGAGTATAGGAAATGAACATTCCGCGTCGTATTGGATTTGAAATCAATCCAATCAAATGAACTCTAAGTGGCCCCTTACTCCATCCCAATGAATATCAAAATCAAGTTCCAATTCGCCTTTCATGTGTGGTCCTGCAACGACTAAGGTTTCGTATTCTCCGCCCTCACCATCTACGTGGAATCTATACTTGGAAGCTAATTTTTTCAATTTGTCGAGAGAAGATTCATCCAAAACGCACCCAAGCCATTCTTCTCCAAGTCCTTCGCTAGATACACCGGTTATCATCACTTTGAATCCATTAGCAACCAAGTTGTCCATATGAGACTTACTGGATTGGTGCCATAATGGAGTGAATGACTTAATTCCTAATTCTTCGCACATCCTTTCTAGTCTAGTTTTTTGATAATCTGAACGGAGTGCACCAGACACTATACCATTAATTTCTAAATTCGATAGAGCAGACCTCAGATCATCTACTTCCAGTTCCGCAACCCCCTCAGTCTCAACTCCAAGCCATGAGCAAGAACACAACTCCGCTTGCTGTTCCACTAGATGTGTTCCGGGGATTTGAAACATCCAAGAATCACCACCCTTGACTAACATTGTAACCAAGTGAGTTACATCCCAACCTTTGCATTGGGCCCACCAAATTGCGGCACTACTATCCTTCCCACCACTGGACAGAACTGCGACCTTCACATTACTCCCATGCCGCCAAGGTTGATAAGACCCCGACCCGGACAGCCACATGAGGTGGGCACTTTGCAGCCGAGCGGAAGAGGATACGACCACGGAATTACAACATTCAGTCCAGACGGAAGATTGTTTCAAGTTGAATATGCTAGAGAGAGCGTAAAAAGAGGTACTACGACAGCAGGACTCAAGTTTAGAGATGGCGTAGTTCTAGTCTGTGACAAGAGAATTGCAAGCAGATTAATTATCCCTGAGTCGATTGAAAAAATGTTCAAGATTGACGACCACGTTGGTATTGCAACAAGTGGACTGGTAGCAGACGCTAGACAGTTAGTCGCCAGAGCAAGAGTTGAAGCACAGATAAATCGTATCACATATGCTGCCTCAGTGCCTGTAGACATACTAACAAAGAAAATCTGTGACTTCAAGCAGTCGTTTACCCAGTATGGTGGAAGTAGACCATTCGGTACTGCACTTCTAATCGGTGGCGTGGATGAAAACGGAATCCACCTGTTTGAGACCGACCCATCCGGAGCATACCAATCATATCACGCTGGAGCAATCGGTAGTGGAAGGAACACTGTCATAGATTACTTCGAAAAGAATTGGAAAGACAATCTGACCCTAAACGCAGCAATGAAACTAGGTCTTGAAGCACTCAGAAATGCTAACGACCAAGAATTGAACCGTGACGCAGTTGAGGTTTCAGTGATCGATGCTGAAGGATATAGAGTCCTAGATAGAGCTGAAGTTAACAAGCAAATCGACCGTCTCAAACCACTCGAGGAGTGAACAGATTCATGGTCAGCCTAGACGAAGCCGTCTTGGCGAGATATGAATACGGCGGGAAGCGTTACGAGATACTAGTCGATCCGGATTTGGTCGAATCCTTCCAGAATAATCCAACGAACGTAAACATCGATGATTTCCTAGCTACAGATGAAGTATGGCATGATGCAAAGGGTGGTGACCGACCTACTGAAGATGCAATTGAGTCTACATTTGGGACGCAAGACATTGAAGAAATAGCAAAGATAATTCTGGAAAAGGGATCTATTCAACTCACTACAAACCAGCGAAAGCAGATGGTTGAGCAGAAGCGACAATTGATCATTCAAGAGATACACTCCACCGCTATCGACCCTAAAGCAAAAACTCCTCACCCAAGGACTAGAATTGAACTTGCCCTAGAGGAGAGTCGGTTTTCAGTGGACCCATTCAAACGACTAGAACTACAAGTTAAAGATGCAATCAATATTCTAAAACCACTCATTCCGTTGTCATTCGAACCAGTCAGAATTGCCTTCAGAATTTCAGGTTCAGCCTATGGACAAACCAGTAAATTTTTGCGACAATATTTGGACAAAGAAGAATGGTTGTCAAATGGAGACTGGGCGTGTATTATTCAATGTCCTCCGGGAATGGCTGGCAGTATAATTGGAAAAGTCAAAGGCGCTGATAATAACGCCGAAGTAAAGGAATTGTAAATTCTATTGAAAGCGTCTGCTTTATCATGGGATGGCGGGTCGCCCAGTACGGAGACAAAAAGATGTCAGGAGCAAAAGAAGGCGCCGAGCTGCGCCTCGTGACTCCTGGAGAGGCCATCGGGGCTTCATCAGGAGTGCGAGCAGGAACAGGTACCCTAATCATGGGAGACAATATTATCGCAACCAAAGTCGGCTGGGTAAAAGAAAACAACGGAGTTACATCCGTCGACCCAATTTCATCGGCTTACATGCCTAGATCTGGAGATTTAGTCATTGGAATCGTTGAGAGTGTTCGAAACAATCTATGGTTCGCAGAGGTGAATGGACCGTTCAACGGTTTGCTACCAATGTCACTTGCTCCGTGGAAAGTAGAATTTGGTGCTGCAAGACAACACATGGACATCGGCGACATAATGCTTGCTAGAGTGCAGGAGGTCGACGAGGCACACAACATTGTACTAACCATGAAAGGCGTGGGTCTTCGAAGATTGAAAGAGGGTATCATGTCTGAAATTTCAATGAATCACATTTCAAGATTAAGAGGAGATAACGATTCTACATTGAGAGAACTGAAGGAAGTTAGCGACTGCAGAATTATTGTCGCTGAAAACGGAAGAGTTTGGATCGATGGAGATTCTGACGGAATCTCATTCATGCGCACTGTGTTAGAATTAGTGCGCAACGATGGCCACAAGGCCACATTCGGTGAATCACTCGATTCACTAATACAAGAAAGGAGGAATGCCTGATGGGCGGATATGGAGATGTACAATTACTACGTGAAGATGGACTGCGATTAGATGGTCGCAAGGTAGACGAAATGAGAGAAGTCAAAGTCGAAGCAGGAATACTTCCTGCTGCAGATGGATCTGCTTGGGTTCAGCATGGACTCAATGTAGCAGTCTGTGCAGTTTACGGACCTATGGAAGCGCATCCACGTAAAATACAGAGGCAGGACAGAGCCGTTATCGACGTTAGATACAACATGGCTCCATTCTCTACTAGC
>JBMYVD010000008.1:0-54688 GCA_049606035.1 Candidatus Poseidoniaceae archaeon
GTAAACCCGGAGACCAGAAGGATTGACGGTACAGGTACGAGAGCCGGGATAGGAGAATCTGTGATTCGACTAGAGGCTCCGCATGTACCTTTGTTGGCTAATGGTGCGAGAGCCGGGATGTGAGAATGTTTCATTCGAACAGAGGCTCCGCATGTACAATTGTTAGTTGATGGTGCGAGAGCCGGGACTCGAACCCGGGTTCAAGCGTTGGCAACGCTCGGTGATAACCACTACACTACTCTCGCAAGTGCAACCCTCCGATTGGACAGGGGTATAAACGGTTGTCGCTAGAAATAATGAATCAAATCAAGCGTCACCAAAGCCGCCGAAGCCGCCTTCCTTGTCTGAGCCTCTCATGACGTAAATCGCCGCACCAACTATTGCTAGTACTCCTAGGCCGCCCAATGCGATGTATGTCATTGTGCTACTGGCTTCAGTAGTCGAAGTACCATCTCCCGGAGCCTGCAATTTAATCGGAACAGATTCTTCTGAACTTTGTGAACCGTATGCATCCATTGCTTTGACTAGTACTTCATGCGTACCTAGTGCAATGTAAGTCTTCACAGTAAATTGTTTGGAATATGTTCCATTGCCGTTTGAGGTCATTGTGAACCACGTATTTGATTGGCCAGGGGGTGCCAGAATTCCCAGTTTGACTCTTACCCAATTCAGCCCATCGTAATCTTCCACTGCAATCGTTAGAGTATACTCAACGTCTTCATCACCGATTTCAACAACTCTCAATTCGCCTATATCGATCAACGGAGGCTCATTCATTACATCAATTGTAATTTCTCGGTCCTCATTGCTTGGAATGTGATACTGAGCTGAAGTGGTCGTAGCTTGAACTATGATCGCCGCCCCAAGGGAATCAACCATCCTCACGCTTAGCATCCGCTCTCCAGGAGATATTCCACTTGGGATTTCGACTTGACCTGCCCAAATTTCTCCAACTCGATTCAATCCTGTAACATTTCCACCATATTCTCTCATGTCGATGGATACGTTTGAAACACCATGCCCATCGAATACATAGGCGTTGACGAGGATTGCTTCTCCTCTGTGAACGATTGAAGGTACAATCTCGATTTCAGTCAGTCTAGGTGCTTGGTTCAGTACAGTAATGTTGGAATCTGCTGAATCGGTTGCATCAAATGCATCTGTTGCCGTAACTATAACCGGCATTTCGCCTACCTGAAGTCCTGGAACTGTGATTTCTGCAGTCCATATATCGTCACCGATAACTCTGTCTCCGTTCAGGCCGCGGTCATTTAGAGACAATTGAGTCGGACCGCCAATGGATGTAGTGTCGGCAAATACGCTAACGATATTGAAATCAATGTCGGAAACGGTTACCTCAAGGTAACCGGGCGCACCGTTTTCTCCTACAACCACGCCTTGAGATAATGCGATAGCATCTACATTAGGGGCAGTGTTATCACTTGCAGAGATTATCGAAGGTGAAATTACACGGTTTACCGATTGGTTTTCGGTTAGATTAACCAATTCGCCATCTTCACCAAATTCCATCTGGAATTGTCTTTCAATCTTGACATTGAGTCCAGATAATGGCCCATCAACAATCAGGTTACCAAATGCAGTACCTGCAACATCTGTAGAATATGTGCCAGTCCAGGAAACAGTGTCAACCATGTGCCCATCCATCTCAACGACTTCAGCCTCTCCTGCTGTAACGGTCAACACCATCCCATCTTGTTGGTCTAATACGAATACGTCTCCAGTCATTGCATCTATTGGTGCAAACCCAGTCTCTCTGCTGATGCTGATGTCGCCAATGCCTTCCTCAACCGTTGGAGCTTCAGGAGAATTTTGAATTGGAGAATTAGAATGGATCGTATCTCCGCTACTTGGGTCTGGTCCCGTCTGGCTCCAAACTGTTCGAATGGTTCTATTTTCCCAATCTGCCTGCTTTGCATCATATGACCAAGACTCATTGTGATGAGCACCGGCCCCTAAATCTGAGTTAGGAAGGGCAGCGATTCCTGTGATGTTGAACCAATCTTCTTGGTGAACGATAATCACATCAAACATTGTTCCAGTTTCGTTTGCCTGCATTGTTGTATCTTCAATAGTCCTTACAACTCCGAATGTGCCTTGAGCATCTCCGGTGATAATTCCGTCCACGTGAAGGTCGTCTACAGTAACCATGCCGTCTTCTTGTTCTTGATGGAAATCATGGATTGTGCCATTAATCTGCACGCTAGCATTCTCATCTTCGCCCGAGAAGCCAAACGTCCCCTCGCCAATCATCTTGCTCAAATGGTCTACACGAATTCCGTCTTCCCACCTTTCTAGTGACTCAAAGGTATTCAGCGTGATATCCATCCTTGTATCATTGTCTTCCATTACCAAATCAGCAGTGGCCTCGAATTGGGTGTGAGATAATCGTCTAACTCCGTCCGAATCCCAAGTTTCAATCAGCAAAACAGCTAGGTCGCCAGTGAGATTCATCATTTCTCCATCTTCGTTTGCATCGAGTGAAATTGTTCCATTGGCTTCCAGTCTGAATCTCTCGTCAACCACTCCGTTCAGAGTTGAGCGGTTGATCCACGCATCGCTAACAACTCCAAGAATTTGGACCTCTCCTTCCTCTCCGTCATTTCCAACTCCGATTGTTCCATCGCCTCTTGCATCGAATGTCTGAGCAATCATTAGACCATCTACAGTGGTTTCATTTTTCCAAACAGAATTCAAATCAATCATCATCGAAATACTGCTATCAGCGGTGTTTGAAATTATGAATAAAGTCCCATTTCCTCTTTCCCATGATTCAAGACTTGAGCCGATTCTTTGTTGCCAACCTTGGCCGTTGAAGATTAGATTGTAGGCCTGTGTGCCATTTTCATTGTCCCACTCCTGGTCCATCTCCCATTGTGAATTAAGTGTGACTTCATGGTCAGCAAGTGGCTGTCCCCATAAACCTACAGTTACGGTTCTTGAAACACTACCTGCTTGCACAGTAATGATGTCTCCATGAGATAGTGATGTATTAGCAACAACTCGCAAATCATCCCCGGTCGTGTCGTAAATTAGGTCTAAATCCAATGATTCTGAACCACGCAGATGAGTGATATTGATTTCGGATAAATCAACATCTCCTGATATTGAGTAAGCGTGCTCAGCACCCCAGTCGACGTTTATCGTGACAGGAGTGCTTTCATCTGCATTTGCAATTGGTATGACCGATATCAAAAACAGCACAACTAGCAGACCTGCTTTGACCTTCATGGTACTATGGTGGGCCCGCTACTCTTCAAGACTTTGGGGGCTATGATTAGCCCCAATGGTCAGAAGTAAATGCGTTTGGATTGACTGGCTTGTCTCCTTCTCTCATCCAAATGTTTCCAGCGTCGCCGTAAACATCTCCGAATGGGTCGACTTCTACAACTTCGACTTCACGGTTCATGTAAGCCTCAACACGCTCTCTAAGTTCTGGCTTAAAGCGCCAGTAGTGAATTCTCCACTCGCGACCATCCCATAGGGTAGTTTCTTCTGATTCGGTAGTAAGAAGATCATAATCTTGGAACATGTAGAACAAGTTGCGGTCTGTAGGTTCTAGGGCATTATCGATAATTCGATCATAGAATCCGAAGAAACCGAGTGCGTGCTCTGCCATACCGCCAGCGACTTCAGGGTCCATTTCCATGTCGATATGTTGCCTTATTGCTTCGGTTAATTCCATCATTGTCATTCCCATTCAATCACCCCGCGCTTAGATACCGGCTGCCGCACTTTGCTCCGCTGCGCAGTAATATGTATAGGTCGAAGTCCCTAATTAACCCAGCGATGATTTTGGCCCAATCGAGCACTTCAAAGGGGAAATCCGACCCGCAAGTGCATGGATGAGCAGTTCGCAGAGGGTAATTTCCTCGGGTTGCCTGACCCAGGAGGTCCTGCTGATGTTGTAATAGCATCAGTCCCATATGAACTCACCACTTCTTACGGTCAAGGAACTGCAGAGGGCCCTGCTGCCTGCATAGAAGCCTCTGCTCAAGTAGAGTTGTACGATATTTTGTTAGAGGAAGAGTTGCCTGCAGGCAGGGTTATTCGTACCGCTGAACCTTGGGATGGAGAAGGAGCAACACTCCAAGAACAACTTGACGGGATTGGTAAATATGCGTCTGAACACTATCAAAGCGGAGCATTCCCAATATTCCTCGGCGGAGAGCATGGTATCCTACCGGGACTATTGCGCGGTTGCCCAGAAAAGGTGACCTTGATTCAAATCGATGCACACGCAGATTTGCGCGATGAATTAGACGGAGAGCCCTATTCGCATGCTTGTGCAATCGCTCGTTCTCTAGATGAAGGAGCCAAAGGCGTATATCAGGCCGGTATCAGAGCCTACTGCAAACAAGAAGCTGATTATATCAAAAATGACAACAGAGTCAATACTTGGTTTGCAAAGGACATAATGAATCCCTTGAATGATGGTACTGCGTGGAAGGATTGGCTTGGGCAAATCTCGAAAATAAACGGACCTGTTCACCTCACAATTGATATAGATGGTTTGGATGCAACGCTCGTTCCAACTACTGGCACACCCGTACCCGGAGGTCTAACGTTTTGGCATGTGGTGCAAACAATTGAAACGGCCTTCAAACACTGCGACGTGATATCCGCAGATGTGAATGAGATTGTACCGCAAAAAGACACGCCAATAACTCAATTTACATCAGCAATGATTGTTACAAAAATTATTGCAGCCAAAATTTGCAAGGGGTGAAACTAAAATGCCGCATGGTTCCCACATCATGCTCGATTGCACCGGTGCTGTTGGCATCGATGGTGATTGGATGCTAGAATTAATGAAAAAAGCCGTCGATCTATCTGGAGCCCGTAGGGTTCACTCTCACGTCGAAAACTTCGATGGAACCGTTTCTCCACCCGGTTTCGCTTCAGTTGTGCTTCTTGATGAGAGTCACGTTAGTGCTCACTGCTATTCTGACACCGGTCTTCTTGCAGTCGATGCATTTTCTTGTGGAAATACCGACCCTGCAAGAATAATTGAAGTCATTGAATCTGAAATTAGAGAAAAGTTTCCAGACATGGAAATCAGTAGGAATAAGCGTGTAGAAAGGTTCCTAACCGAGCAAGTTAATGGTGGAGTCAGAGGTTTTGTCGACCGTCACTTCCATCATTTTAATGCGGGCGCTTTGCGTGACTGCGCTCAATCTCTCGATAAATTTCTCAATGAAGGAGGGCGGTTGATGGTTACCTTGGCAGGTGCAATGAGCACTGCTGAAATTGGGCGCTCTTTGGCTCCATTAATCAGAGCTGAAAAAATACACGCGATAACATGCACAGGGGCTAATCTAGAGGAAGACGTGTTCAACCTAGTTGCCCATTCAAAGTACCAAAGAATCCCGAATTGGCGAACTCTCAGTGAACAAGATGAAGCAGAATTGCACGAACAGGGTTTCAACAGGGTTACTGACACATGCATTCCAGAAGCAGAGGCTATTCGTCACATTGAACATAAGATTCTCAAAGCATGGAAGTCCAAATCTGCCTTCCCACACGAACACTTGATGGCAATTTTAGACGATTTGGAGCCAGAAATTCCGACTACAGACTCTTGGTTGGTTGCAGCAAGAGATGCAGGCATACCTGTTTATGTTCCGGGTTGGGAAGATTCAACCCTTGGGAATATATTCGCCGCTCACTGTATCAGAGGAGATGTTGACCGCTCTGCGGTTAAGACTGGCGTTGATTACATGATTCACCTCGCTGAATGGTACAAATCTGCAGAGCATCCCATCGGATTCCTTCAGATTGGAGGCGGGATTGCAGGCGACTTCCCGATTTGTGTAGTGCCTATGATCAGACAAGACCTGCAGGAAGAAGCGCCTCTTTGGGGTTGGTTTGCTCAGATCTCAGAATCTACGACCTCATATGGAGGTTATTCTGGTGCTCCGCCTAGTGAGAAAATCACCTGGGGTAAATTGGCTCCAGACACTCCAATGCATGTTATTGAATCAGACGCAACAATAGTTGCGCCCATCCTGTTTTCCTATATTTTAAACTAAATTTTTCAATTAAATATTTGATTTTGCAATTGGATTTTGACCATTCATTTCCCTGCCAGCAGCAATCAGTCTATATTCAAAAGAAATCATCAAACAACAGTCAGATTGATGGAGGAAGTTGCCTTGGGATTACCAATGCGTAGGATGGCTGTGTTCTTAGCGGTGCTAATTGTCGCCCCTGCGCTAGCATCTGCTGAGCAAAATTGGCCAGGTGAACCGGTAGACAATCATCTCTACATGTCATGGGCTGCATTAACACAAGAAGTCAATCAGTGGGCGGATGACAACCCTGACATCGTTCAACTCTCAAGCATTGGGCAATCATTCCTAGGAAAAGACCTGTGGATGGTGGTACTTTCTGACTGGTCGATGGAAACCAAGGCGAATGGTAGTGCCAAAGAAATAGTCTACATTGACGGGGGCCACCACGGAAATGAATACCTTGGAACTGCCCTAGCATGGCTAACAGCAAAATGGTACATCAATGAATGGAATGCACAAAATGAAGAGGCAATCAAAGTACTGCAAAATACCGAACTCCACATTCTGATAATGCTCAACCCAGACGGAAACGACTTCGACACACGTCACAATCAGAATCTAACCACTGCCGCAAATCCATTTGCAAGCGAACCTGTTCCAACAGGAATCGACCTAAACAGGAATTATGACCACTATTGGGATGACTGCTCTCCTAGTGACCCGTTCGCACCCGGAACAGGTCCATTCAGTGAACCTGAAACCAAAGCTAACTCAGATTACATGAATACTGTTGTTCAAGACGCAGATCTGTATGTCACAATGCACACAGGCGTCTGGATTATGTTGTATCCTTGGGGTAAGTGGCCTGAACAACCACCAGATTGGGAATTATTCCACGGGATTAGGGAAGAAGTGAACGCAGGTATTTCCGACATACCAATCCAAAATGCAAACCAAGGTCTGTACCCTAATTGCGGAACAAGCAGAGATTACGGATACGGTGTCATGGGATTCCCGACCTTCACTTTCGAGACTGATGATGACCAATTCCTGCCAGGTACTTTCGAAGACGTCAACGAAAGACTCGGTGAAGAGTTGGATGTTATGCGCTATCTGATCGACAACATTTGGTACTGGAGAGCGCGTCTAGTCGTTGATTCTCTAAGTATAGACGATGGGGAAGTATCTTTCACAATTCAGAATCAAGGTCGAGCAACTACACAAAACGCAACACTCCAATATGTTGATGGCGATAAAGTCCTTTGGGAATCGGACAATTTCATAGCAAATGCTAGCAGTTCGGTTTCTGTTTCTAGCGGCGGCTTTGACGAAGAAGGAGGAGAATGGCGACTTCATTATCAGAAGCGGGCAGTTAATTCATCGCAATGGGTCAACGAAAGTGTAGACAGAAGTCCTGAAGTGTCAACATTATTCTCCGAGTCTGTAGAGACTTTGCTGTGGATTTTACAAGCGGGTGCAATACCAATTTTCGTAGTAGCATTCGCATTCTGGTGGTCAAGGGAGGAGAAGCCGTTCGATTTGGACGATGAAGTTCCATTGGAAGCAGAACTAGTGGAATGAGCCGATTTAGGCGCATCTTCAAGTGCCATGCACGATTGGAGCAAGTAGGTGAGCCAATGCAGGTATCAGTAAACACCAACGACAACATCAACGGAACTCTCGTTCTTCCATTGTGGCAAGACAGTGAAAGTATGCCATCTGGCAGCGAAGGAGGAGTACCAAGAGCCCTCAAGAGCCAAATTGACACCATCTTAGGTGCAGGCGACTTCAAAGCAAAATCTGGAACCACAATGACACTTGCAGGAACAGATGGTGGTAAGGCATTACTAATCGGACTAGGTAAGTCTGATGATGCAGACCTTCAGTCGATGAGAGAAGCCGGTGCAAAGGTCACTGCAAGCCTTTCAAAGATTCATGGAAAGACGATTACAGTCAAGTTTTCTGGATTAGAAGGCGACCACATGGGTGCTTTCGTAGAAGGAATGATTCTCAGAGATTATGCTTATGACAAGTACAAGTCAAAGGACGAGGATGATGATTCTGATGATGGTGAAATCGACGCACACGTAACCTGTGAAGCTGACAAGACCGAGGCCCTTCAGAAATCGGCAAATCTGTCTCTAGCAGTCGCTTCTGGTGTTTACCTAGCAAGAGACCTAGGAAATGCTCCTCCAAACGACTTGTACCCGATGGCGTTTGCTGAACAAGCAATCGCTTTTGGTAACGAACACGACAACGTCAAGGTTTCAATCATCAACTACGAGCAAGCTATTTCGATGGGAATGGGAGGATTGGTCGGAGTCGGTATGGGTTCAGCAAGAAAGCCATGCATGGTTATCTTCGAAATTAACCCAGATATGCCAGGTCCAAGTCCATGTATCGTTGGGAAGGGTATTACATTCGACACAGGTGGTATCTCACTAAAGCCACCGCCCTCAATGGATGAAATGAAGTACGATATGCACGGTTCTGCTACCACCTTCGGTTTGATGAAGGCACTAGTCGCAAGCGGTCACAAGGACAGAGTAATCGGTGTTACATGCATGGCAGAAAACATGCCATCATCCAACGCTCAACGCCCTGGTGATGTAATCAAGACATACTCTGGTAAGACCGTTGAAGTTCTAAACACCGATGCAGAAGGCAGACTTGTTCTTTCAGACGGACTATGGTACACTGGAACCAAACTCAACCCATCTTACATCATCGATTTGGCGACTCTAACCGGTGCTTGTGTCGTTGCTCTTGGACACGAAGCTAGCGGTCTATGGTCAAACGATGATGACTTGAGAAACAAGATCAAGGAAGCTGGAGAACACTGCGGAGAAATCGCATGGCCAATGCCTCTATTCAAGGCGTTTGAGAAGGAAATGACAGATTCCAAGATTGCCGACGTCAGAAACCTAGGTGCAGGTCGCTGGGGTGGATCAAACACAGCAGCAGCATTCCTGAAGCAGTTCATTCCTAACAAGCCAGGAACTGATGAACAGATTCCATGGGCACACCTTGACATCGCAGGTACTGCATGGGGTGCAAAGACCAACAAGATGGTCAAGAATGGTGCAACTGGAATCCACGTAAGGACTCTACATCACTTGATTACTGGTCAATGATTACTGAGAGAAGTGCATTATTGCACGGCGTGTGATGTCGATTACTAGATCGACTTCCTCAGTTGTTATGTTGAAGTGAGGTGTATACCTTAGAGCGTTAATTCCTCCATGGATTACGCCTAGTCCTTGCTTTCGACACCATACCTCTACGTCATCGAATCCAACGACCTTCATCTTTTCAGGGTCTAATTCTGCAGATAGTAGCAGCCCTGTGCCTTGAACTTGGGTGATTGTTCCAGGAATCTCCTCAGCCAATGCCTCTAATTTCTCAACAAATTCACGGCCTCTGTCACGAATGTTTTGTCTTAGTTCGGGTGTAATCTTGTCTAATACGGCAACTGCAGTCTCAAGAGCACGAGGATTAGTTGTCATGGTATTTCCATAAATTCCAACAACGTATAATTCAGCAGCTCTATCGTTCAATCCAAGTACAGAAAGAGGATATTGGCCAGCATTCAGTGCCTTGGACCATGTCTCTAGGTCAGGTCCTTCAGCATCCTGGAATCCTTCATAGTCAACGACGGATAGAGTTCCTTGTCCTCTAATTCCTGCTTGGATTGAATCTACGATTAACATTGAACCATGTTCATTTGTTAGTCTCCTTGCCTCATCATAGAAATCTCTGTCAATGCATTGACCTGGGTTTCCTTCTCCTTGAACGGGCTCTATTGACATTGATTCGATGAAGTATCCTTCTTCATCCGCCTTTGCAAAGGCGGCTTGCAATGCTTCGACATTATTTGATGGAACCAGAATTAGGTTGTCTCTTTCTGAGAATGTTTTCAGGACCTTGTCGTACTTACCTTTGCATGAATGTGAAATTTGTGCTGGTCGGTCGGTTCTACCGTGGAAAGCGCGCTCAATCGCTAGAAGTTTCACAGGTTTCCCTTCGTGGCGGCCACCTGGGCCGGTCATATTCTTCGAATTGACATCACAAATCCTCATTGCTACAGTCATTGACTCAGAACCCGAATTCATACAGATAAATTTCGTAAATGGGCAATCGTCCCTAGTGTGCCCTAGTTCTCTCTTCAGCGCAGCAGCAAGTCTAGCGTGAGAAATGGAAGGTGTCATTACGTTCGCCATGACGTGATTTTTACTCATTGCATCAATGATATCTTCAGGACCATGTCCTCCACCTAGCATACCATATCCGCCATTGTCGTGGACTACAGCGCCGTGAGATGTAACAATCCATGGACCTCTTGCTGCAACTGCAACGTATGGATTGATTGTAGCCGGTGCATAGAAATTCACGAAGTCCTCTTGGAGATGAGAAACAAGGTGTGCCTCATCCATCATCAAATGCTCACTTGAGAACTCTTTTTGCCTTACTTCAGCTTCTTCTATTGCTTGAACGAGAGTTGGGTCTCTTGAAGCGAAATCTAGGATGACATCATTAGACAATCCTACGGTATCTGCATTACCACTGGATGCGCGCATTTGCTCTAGAATCGCGATCAAGTCTGCCATGGTTGAAAGCCAGTAAAGACGTATATTCAACATTGTCCTGAAATGGTGCAAATTTACCGGTTGGCAGGCGATTCAATCTTAATGCCGGTATGTTTGGTAAGGCCATGACAGAGGGTAAGCAGTCCATCGACCACACCTCTCTGCAACACGGGTTGTTCCAATTCACATTTCCTCACACCTGGAAAGGGATTGTTCCTTGGGTCATCGCTGCAATAATGCTTCTTGGTGCTACAGTTACAGTAATCATCAGTCTAGAAATTCCGGATGTACCTCCAATAGAGGATAGCCAATATGTCGACAACTTGGATGAAATTGATAATGAGCAAACGGTGAATCTTGGTCCCGGTTGGGAAGAAGGAGGAGAAGCGGTCTTCGCTGTTATTGAAGTTGAAATCAAAGAAGGCACTCTCGTTCACGGATATTGGGAATATGATTCAGATGGTGAAAATTGTTCAGATTATGTTGACGTTTTTGAAGACGTTACTCTCACCGTAGCCCCTGTTAGTGGCGGCGACTCATTCGAAATTACTTGGAATGATGAGATGGGACCTGAAGTGTCGACAAACAGCAGATATTGCCCGGGATATGACGATTGGTACATCGATGAGGGCGACGTTATTGAGATGTTCATTATTGGTGAGGATGGATACTATTCCATGCTTTCAGTGGGCGCAGAAGGTCTAGACCCTGGAGAGAGAACTGAAAGAGAAGACGCTCAGAGAATAGCCCTCGCTGTCATAATAGTAGCCTCCGCATTGCTGATGATAACCACACCTACATCGCTATCAGAGGATATCAAGAATTTGAAGCAACGTTGGGGTAACTCTCCGTTCGTTCATGGTACACCCGGAGATTTGGGTCCTGCAGATGGTCCCGTTCGTGAAGTTGATTCGAACGACTGGGTATTACCTCCACCGGGTTATGAGACCTGGCCGGATAATCCATACGCCCCAAATGAAGACGGCGTGCTAATTGAAGAGCATCCAGATGTGGTTGGGACACCTACTCCTGCGACATTTACTCTTTACTCTATCAACGGTATGATTTTCGTTGGGACAGCGCTTTGGCTAGCATCAGATTTGACAGCAAGACATAGTGATGATACTCAACAGACAATTGGTTACTGGTTGAAAATAGGCATAGTTCTCTTTTCGATAATTTGGACATTTTTTGCGTTCAGAAAGTGGAAACTCATGCACAACATAATCGATACACCATCAAGTAGAGTTAGAAGCGTTGCTGCTGGTCCAGCAGAATTGGTTGGTCAGGTAAGACCAGGGCCTCAAGGCACCCTATCTGTGGATGTTGGTGGTAGTAGTTCTAGGCGAGTCCAAGGTGTTGTAAACTACAGATGGAAAGAAGAAGAACGCGTCTGTAGTAAAGACAATGAAGGAAGGGAATCTTGTAGATGGGTCACTAGAAGAACCGATGCAGGTGGACGTGAATTTATTCTTCACGATGGTACAGGTGGAATCCTAGTAGACCCTACCACTTGGGACAAGGTCAACATGGGAGATAGACTATTCAAATGGGGTACTGGTAGCTGGCGCTGGACAGTTTGGGTTCTGGCAGCTGGAGACCCTGTATACTGCTTAGGAAGAGTAGAGACTAGAACCCATGACGAGCGAGAAGAAGGCATTGATACCTCGATTCCTAACTCTTTACTGGTCGTTAGAGGCAACAAAGACATCGGAATGCAAGTTCACCTTCACAGAGGTACAGAGTTGTCTCTAATCGCTGGCTTACGCTCAACTACTGAAGCGATCGTAATACCACTTCTAATGCTGGTATTCAGTGCGATCCCATTCATTTGGTAATCTCAAATTTTGATTTCATGTAGGGGATTTTATCTTAATGCAAAGGGATTAGTGGTTCTTATGGCCGAGGAAAGTCAGAGTGCAGACTTATCAGTACTGAACCACGGTTTTTTCCAACTAACTCTGCCTCACAGATGGTATGAGATGTTAGCATGGGTTGTTGCAGTAATCCTCTACATATCGTCTGGATTCATGCTCCTAGCAAGTTTTTCAATTCCAGATGTCCCACCAATTTCCGAAAGCCAATTTGTCGACTCACTAGAAGAAATTGACCAGGACGAATCTGTGAAATTAGGGGCTGGCTGGGATAACGGTGATGAAGCAGTATTTGCTGTAATGGAAGTCGAAATTCTAAATGGTACCTTAGTACATGGTTATTCGATTGATGATGGTGAAGGTAATTGTTCGAAACGTAAACAATTTTACAGAGATCCAATTTATGTCCAACCTCTAAATGGTGATAACCCATTCAGTATTGGTTGGTTCGAGAAGTTTGAGCCCGATGTTTCAACTGAATGGCGAGAGTGTGGAGTAGAAGATTGGTACATTAACGACGGAGACATAATCAAGATGTTTATTGTTGGTGTAGAGGGTGATTACTGGATGCTCTCAGTCGGAGCTGAAGGGACGGAACCCATCGAGAGGCTGGAGCGAGAATCAAGCCAGAGGGGAGCACTTTTCCTTGTCATTTTAGCATCCGCTCTAATGATGGTTACAACACCATCATCACTTTCCAGTGACCTTAAGAAATTGAGAAAGGGTCGGAAGGAGAGAGAACTAGTACATGGAAAACCAGGCGAGTTGAAGAAATCAAAAGGCATGGTCAGAGAACCTGATGAATCAGATTGGGTGCTTGCAGCCCCAGATTTCGAAACTTGGTCTGATAATCCATATGCAGCAGATGATTCAGGGGAGTTGATCTTAGAACATCCTAGTCGTATTGGCACTCCTAACCCAGCCACATTTACACTATACTCAATTAACGGTTTGATTTTCATAATTACTAGTATCTGGTTATCGATAGACTTGAGTGCAAGGCATAACATTCCAGGAGCAGATCCTACAGGACTACGAGTGATGATGGTTCTATTCTCTACTGTTTGGGCTGCCTTCGCATTTAGAAAGTGGAAATTAATTCACAACATTATCGATACACCAACTAGTAAGGTTAGCAGTGTGGCGGCTGGACCAGCAGAATTGGTAGGTCAGGTAAGGCCTGGACCTCAAGGAACAATCTCAGTAGGTCTTACCTATGGTCGTAATTTAGACGGGGTTGTCTATTACACAGTGAAGGAAGAAAAACGAACATTAACCACAGATGGGGATGGTAATCAAACGGAAAGTTGGGTTGTAACAAAGCATGAGACAGGGATGACAGACTTTATTCTACACGACGGAACTGGTGGTATTCTTGTTGATGTTGATTCTTGGGGGCAAAAAGTTGAGGTTGGTGAGAACTTATCTTATACATGGTTCCACCAAAATTACCGTTGGAGTTTCAAAGGCCTCGCCGCAGGAGACCCTGTTTACTGTATAGGCAAAGCAGAGATAAGGACAGAAAAAGAACTTGAAGAAGGCATTGACCGTTCAATCCCGAATTCGTTACTCGTGGTTCGTGGTAACAAAGACGTTGGTACCGCCGCTAAAATTCAAAGGGGCACAGAACTCTCACTAATCTCAGGGTTGCGCTCAACCACTGAAGCCATAGTAATTCCAGTACTCATGATGGTTGTGAGTATCATTCCATTCATTTGGTAATCAGTCTTCGTCTTCATCGACTACTTCGAAGTCAGCGTCGACCACTCCATCATCTGATGGTGCAGCGCCAGCCTCTTCTTGTTCTGCCATTTCAGCAGCAGCAGCCTCGTACAACTTAGCAGAGATTGCGTGCATTCCCTCTTCGATCTCCTTGACCTTAGCCTGAACTGCAGCCTCGTCGATTTCATCGAGTTCCTTAGCGACGCCTTCTTCGTTCTGGAGTAGGGCTTCCAATTCGTCAACCTTGGACAGAACTGGGTCCTTGTCTTCATCACCGAGTTTCTCTCCAGCCTCGTCGATAGTTCTGCGAGTTTGGTAAACGATTTGGTCAGCCATGTTTCTCATTTCGACCTGAGCCTTTAGGCGCTTGTCAGCCTCTGCGAATTCTTCAGCTTCAGCGATTTTTGCCTGGATCTCGTCTTCTGTTAGAGAAGTGTCAGATTCAATCTTGATGGATTGCTCCTTACCTGTTCCCTTGTCCTTTGCAGACACGTTGACAATACCGTTTGCATCGATATCGAACGTGACTTCGATTTGCGGTACGCCACGAGGAGCTGGTGGGATTCCCATCAAGTGGAATTGGCCTAGGCTTACGTTATCCTTTGCGAATTCTCTCTCCCCCTGTAGGACGTGGATTTCTACAGCAGGTTGATTGTCACTTGCGGTTGAGAACACTTCCGAGCGGCGGCTAGGAATTGTTGTGTTTCTCTCAATCATTGTAGTGGTTACACCGCCAAGGGTTTCGATACCCAGTGTTAGTGGAGTAACGTCAAGCAGTAGGATGTCAGAGACACCTTCGTCACCTGCGATGATTCCTGCTTGTAGTGCAGCACCCATTGCAACCGCTTCATCAGGATTGATTCCCTTGAACGGAGACTTACCAGTCTCCTTCTCGATTGCGGCCTGTACTGCTGGAACACGGGTTGAACCACCGACTAGAATGACCTTGTCTACTTCACCCTTTGATAGGCCAGCATCCTTCATTGCTTGTCGTGTAGGCTTCATTGTCTTCTCAACAAGTGGAGCAATCAATTCCTCGAACTTAGCACGAGATACCGTAATATCAAGGTGCTCTGGTTGTCCATCCTTCATTGTGATGAATGGGAGATTTACCTGTGATTGTCCAGTTCCTGACAACTCAATCTTTGCCTTCTCTGCCGCTTCTTTCAGTCTGCTCATCGCTTGGACGTCCTTTGCCAGGTCGATTCCAGATGTCTTCTTGTATTCAGCAACCAAGTAGTCGATTAGCACTTCATCGAAATCGTCGCCACCGAGTTTATTGTTACCTGCAGTTGCTTTTACTTCGATCTGTGGCTGTCCATCAACCTCGTAAATTTCGAGAACGGATACATCGAATGTACCTCCTCCAAGGTCGTACACGAGGATGGTCTGGTCATCTTCCTTGTCAACACCGTATGCTAGAGCAGCAGCGGTTGGCTCGTTGATAATTCTCAAGACTTCTAGACCGGCGATTCTGCCAGCATCCTTAGTTGCCTTTCTTTGTGCGTCGGTAAAGTAAGCAGGACATGTGATTACAGCCTGCTTAACTGTTGTACCTAGGTAAGCTTCAGCATCAGCCTTCAACTTCTGTAGAATGAATGCTGAAACCTCTTGCGGAGTATATTCTGAATCGTCGACCTTGGTCTTCCAGTCAGTTCCCATGTGCCTCTTAACAGAGATCATAGTTCTCTCGTGGTTGGTAACCGCTTGTCGCTTTGCGGTTACCCCTACCATGCGCTCTCCGCCATCTTTAGCGAATGCTACAACAGACGGGGTTGTTCTTGCTCCTTCTGCGTTTGCAATAACTACGGCTTCACCGTTTTCGATTGTTGCAACACAAGAGTTGGTTGTTCCTAGGTCTATTCCAATTACATTTTTCTTAGCCATATTTTCACTTCCGTTAATTTCCGAATTCAAAATATCGGGATTCCTCCATCGTCTTCGTCATCATCGTCGTCTGCAAGGTCTACGCTTACATCCGATGCGACTGGAGCATGATCGTCTTCAACACCATCATCGATGTCTTCAGACTTGGTTTCCAAGGCTGAGCCTTGCGGTGTTAATTTCAGTGTAATGTCGAGAATCCCGTTGTTGATTGACCAATCAACTACGTCATCACACTGGTGCGGCAACTCTATTTGAGCTAGCGGTGGCTCTGAAGGGTCAGAGAGAACCTGTAGCAGTTCTCCACCGCTAGAGAGAGCGACTTCGATCTCATCAAAGTCGGTTCTAGTAGAGAAATCTACGGTGATTGACATATTCCATCCAGAGAGGTAGATGTTCTCGGAAGGAAGCCTGAGGATTTCATTATCTGGTTCTTCTTCCTCGATATCGACTTCAACGGGCGCAGCGTCTACCTTGACATCTACTCCTAGGTTGGACAACATCTCATCTAGTGGTTTTCCAGATTGGAATAGTTTGGAGATGTCTGAGATGTCGAAATTGAAGTTAACATCTCCTTTCGCCAATCTTTCTGGGTCGATTCCCATCGCTTCAAACTTGGATTGGAACTGCTTCATCATGGCCTTTAGTTGGTTGATATCAACGCTCATGCCCATCTTTTGGAACATTTCAGCCATTTGCTCAAGCATCTTTTCTTCCCAGTCTTCAGCCATGATTTTTCACCACTACTTAACCATCGGTTGTATAGTCGGAGCAGTAGCCCATATATGAACTCCACGCTTGCTAATTCTCAACAGTTTAAGACGAGGTGTCGAGTGGGCGGGACGATGGCGGAAGAGACCATTCTCGAATCTACAGAGAGAACCAGTGGTCGCGAAGCCTTGCGTAAGAACGTACAGGCCGCCATCGCGTTGGCTGGCGCAGTGCGCTCAACACTCGGTCCAAAGGGCTTAGACAAGTTGCTTGTCGATGACACTGGAGATACCCTTGTTACAAACGATGGTGTTACAGTTCTTGAGACTGCAAAAGTCGAACACCCTGTTGCAAAGATGATTATCAGTGCATCATCAACTCAGGACCGAGTCGCTAGAGATGGTACGACAACCACCGTGGTTATCTGTGCTGAAATGCTGAGAAATGCTTGGCAGTTGGTTAGGCAAGGAGTTCATCCTTCCATGATCGCAAGAGGCTTTGCTCAAGCCGAAGCTTTCGCATTGTCATCTCTAGACGAGTTATCTATTGACGCAACACCACAGCAAATAGAGTCTGCAATTGAGACCTCGCTAGCAGGTAAGTTAGACAAGGCTATGGAAAAGCGTCTAGCAAGCCTGTCGCTTGAGGCAGGACAGGTCATTCTAACAGATGGAAGAGCGGACCCAACCCGTGTCAAAATCATCAAGCAAACCGGCGGAACAATGCAGGATTCCACCTTGATTACAGGACTTGCACTTGCGAAAAGCCGCATCCATCCAGAGATGAAAGAACGTGGGGGACCGGGTTCAATTTTGATTCTTGACGGCGGACTTGAGAGAAAGAAACCTCAATTCGAGGCAAAATTGAATATCACTTCAGCAGGAATGCTAGATGCATTCCGCGCTGCTGAATCAAAGGCGCTTCTAGCCCAAGTTGAGAATTTGGTAAACATAGGATGTGACCTTCTTGTCTGTAAAGAAGGCGTGGATGATGAAGCAAGGCAAGCACTCTCCAAGCACGGAATTCTGACTTACCGCCGTGTCGAGAAGCGAGACTTAGATCTATTATCCCGTGCATGTGGTGCAAACCTTGTCCCTGATGCAGGAAGAGCAACCAAGGCGGATTTAGGAGCATTCATCAAGACCAGAGAAGAGTTACGTGGCGGAGTAAATCACTGGATTCTTGACGCAGAAGACAGCGGTGCAACTCTAATTGCAAGAGGAAGCATCCAAAGCGTCCTCGATGAGGTTGAGCGATGCTTCGGAGACGGCCTAGGAGTCGCATGCCAACTATTGGAAGAGCCAGTATTGCTACCAGGTGCGGGTGCAACACAGGTAGCACTAGGACGACGCCTGCGAAGGTTTGCAGAATCCGTACCCGGTCGTGAACAATTAGCGATTGAGGCTTGGGCTGATGCCTTAGAATCCATTCCAAGAGCGCTTGCAGCAAATGCTGGCTATGACGGCATTGACTCACTGTTGAAACTAACAGCAGCCCACAGCGAATCTGGAGACTACATGGGACTTGATTTGAATGATGGGCAGGCTAAGGATACAATTTCTAGAGGAGTCTTGGAACCCATGAGTATTACTAGGCAAGCAATTTCAGGAGCTACTGAAGCAGCGATTAGTATCTTGAGAATAGATGATGTTCTATGGGCCCAAATGGATGCTCAAGTCCCCGATGATGTCCAAGAGCGAATCCAAGGATTCGGTGCAGAGTAATCTGCTGAATTTTCTTTTTCAGAAACATCTGATTTATTTTCACACCTTTAGGTTCAAGTAGCGACTCTTGTGTAGGTCGTTTATGGGCGAGTCCGGAAATAGACGAATTCTGATTACCGGAGCCCTCGGTCAAATCGGGATGGAGTTATTGGATGCCTTACAAACAAAGTTTGGCTCAGAAAATGTAATCGCATCAGATATTAGAGATCCACAAGATGTAGATGATTCAAATTTCAGATATGAGAGGCTTGACGTACTCGATTCAAAACAAATGGAGAATATTATTCGAGACAATGATATCAACGAAGTTTACCATTTAGCGGCCTTACTCTCAGCAACCGGAGAAAAAAACCCACAACTGTGCTGGAAAATCAACATGGATGGGCTCATGAATGTCCTTGAATTAGCTAGAAAATACAAATTCAGAATTTTTGCTCCTTCCTCAATCGCAGTTTTCGGCGCTGACGTAGGCAAGATTGCAAAACAAGAATCACCACTCAATCCTGCAACAATGTACGGAATCACCAAAGTTGCTGGAGAGTTGATGGCAGACTACTACCATTCAGCCCACGGCGTCGACATCAGAGGTCTTCGCTATCCTGGATTGATCTCGTGGAAAGTTATGCCAGGTGGAGGAACAACAGATTACGCTGTTGAAATCTTCCACAAAGCGGTGGCTTCTGAAGCCTATACTTGCTTTGTAAGAGAGGATACAAAGTTGCCAATGATGTACATGGATGATGCAATCAAAGCAACCCTGCAACTAATGGATGCTAATAGCGACAAACTTTCTGTCAGAGGAGGATATAATCTTCCGAGTCTCACTTTCACTGCGAAGGAATTGTATGACAAAATCAGAGAAAAGATTCCGGATTTCGTCTGTGAGTTTGTTCCCGACCATCGCCAAGAGTACGCTGATTCATGGCCGGATGAAACCGATGGAACCCTCTCGAAGAAAGAATGGGACTTTTCCCTTGATTTCGACTTGGATTCGATGTGCGACGTGATGATTAAGTCTCTAAGCCAGTAAATTCTGAAATCTCAATCGCGACCCAATGTTGAAAGGGGAGGCGCGACGGCCTCAAAGCCCGTTGAAGGGCATGAAGTATGTCGTAGTCTCCGGTGGTGTCCTTAGTGGACTAGGAAAAGGAGTGACTGCTTCAAGCATCGGAGTTCTTCTCAAAAGCGCAGGACTAAGAGTCACTGCGGTCAAAATTGACCCTTACCTAAACAGTGACGCTGGAACAATGTCTCCCTTCGAACATGGGGAAGTTTTCGTTCTCGACGACGGTGGCGAGGCTGATTTGGACCTAGGAAACTACGAAAGGTTCTGCGACCTGAACCTCTATCGAGACAACAATATCACAACTGGTAAAATTTACTCTAAGGTAATTGAAGCAGAGCGAAGGGGAGACTATCTCGGCAAGACCGTACAGGTAATTCCACACATTACCGATTCAGTTCAAGACTGGATAGAGGAGATTTCCTCAGTTTCAGCAGACGGTAGTGGCGAGACTCCAGAAGCATGTGTAATCGAATTAGGTGGCACTGTAGGAGATATCGAATCATCTCCATTCATAGAGGCACTTAGGCAATTCCAATTTAGAGTTGGAAGAGAGAACATCTGCTTCGTTCACGTTTCACTTGTACCGGTGATGGGACCTGTTGGCGAGCAGAAGACCAAGCCAACCCAACACACAGTCAAGGAATTGCGCGGCCTGGGAATCAATCCTGACGTACTGGTTTGCAGAGCAGAAACTCCACTAACTCAAGATGTCAGAGAGAAATTGGCAGCCTTCTGTCACGTATCTCCAAATGCTGTGATGAGTGCCCACGATGTATCAAACATCTACCGTGTCCCACTACTATTGCGTGACCAAGGTATCTGTGATGCACTGGGCATTGATTGCAATGCTACAGATTTGATGTCAAGGTGGGAAGCGATGGCTGACCATGTCGACAATTTGGGTGACGACATACACATTGCAATGGTTGGAAAGTACACAGGTCTTACAGACTCTTACCTATCGGTAATCAAGAGTCTTCAACACGCATCTTATGCAGTAAACCGCACCCTTGTAATCGATTGGATCGAAGCAAGTAATCTGGAAGATGCATCCCATTCAGATTGGGATGTACTAAGAGCAGCTGATGGAATTCTAGTTCCAGGTGGATTCGGTGACAGAGGCATAGAAGGAAAAATCCTCGCAGCAAATTATGCTAGAACCAACAAGGTTCCATACCTCGGAATCTGTCTCGGTTTGCAGATTGCAACGATTGAGTTCTGTAGAAACGTGCTTGGAATGGAAGGGGCTAACTCAACAGAGTTCGATGAAAATACGCCACACCCAGCTGTGGTTTTCATGCCTGAAATCTCCAAAACACACCTTGGTGGAACTATGAGGCTAGGCAGCCGTCCAACGATTTTCCAAGTTGATGATTGTATGACTCGCCGCCTTTACGGTGGCGCAGCACAAGTCGATGAGCGCCACCGACACCGCTACGAAGTAAATCCAGATTTGATTGAGAGAATCGAAGCAGAAGGTCTCGTTTACGTTGGTAAGGATGAGACAGGCCAACGCTGTGAAATCTTCGAGTTAGAGGGCCACCCATACTATGTCGGAGTCCAATACCATCCAGAATTCAAGAGCAGA
Organism: Candidatus Poseidoniaceae archaeon; assembly: GCA_049606035.1. Lineage (GTDB taxonomy): Archaea > Thermoplasmatota > Poseidoniia > Poseidoniales > Poseidoniaceae > MGIIa-K1. The sequence goes on from JBMYVD010000008.1 coordinate 21,188, forward strand.
CCAGAGAAACCCAGTCCACCATTCTTGGGATTGCTAAAGGCAGCAAGCGGCCAAACCATCTGAAATCTGCACAAGATCTGGTCGTCATCCATTGCAAAGGGTACCCATTGTAATGGAAGGTGATCACTCTTCTTCGGTGGCTTCATCCCTGTTTTTGATTCTAGGAACAACAACCCACAGCACACCGATCACGTTTGTGTAGACAAGGGCGTACTCTAGCAGAGGATAGTCGTCAAGGAATGGGTCTGTACAGACAGTCACTCCTCTCCACCAGGTGTCCTGAGGAACCTCTTCTCCGAAAATGAATGTGCTACCGAGCATCGGTGTTGAGATTGTTACGTTTTGCTCGGCTCCGTATGTGGAAACCAATTCCATTGGCTCATACCAGTGGTGCAAAGCCAGTTCGTATTTTGAAATGTGAATTGGGATAGATACTGATGCATTGAGGTCGATTGCGGCTTGAACTACCTGGTCTGGAAGCATGTGTACCTGTTCCCATGCAATGTTGTACTGCCCTGCATCCAAGAACGCTAAATCGAACGGTCCATACTTTGCTGAGATATTCTTGAACTCCTCCATGTATCCAGTATCACCACTGAAGTAGATGCTCGTATCATAGAATTTGAACACCCAAGAGCCCCACAAGGTTGCACTATTGTCGGTAATTCCTCTACCACTGAAGTGACGCGATGGAGCGAATGCTGCAAACAAATCATCTGAAACATTGGTCTCATCATACCAATCAAACTCCAAGATATTATCTTCATCAATTCCCCATTCTATTAGATGGTACTTTACTCCAAGTGGTACATAGAACATTGAGTCTGAAAGTTCTCTGACAGTATTCTTGTCTAGATGGTCATAGTGGTCGTGAGAAATAAACACGTAATCGATTTCTGGTAGGTCATCAACTGTGTATTCATCCTCGTACGGGAACGGACTTGGGCCTAAAGAAAGAGGCCCTGCACCACCAGTGCTGAAAACAGGGTCAGTGATTATCGAAAATTCATTTGTATGTAGTAAAACGGTTGAGTGACCAAACCAAGATACGCTGAATTCCCCTTCTTCCAAATCCTTTAATTTGAATTTTTGTGATGGTAGGACCTCATCTGGTGAGCGACAATTGTCACTAACCATGTATTGACCTAATGTGTCCCAAGTTGAGGTGTCACCGTTGGATAGGCTGGTAGGCTCAACATTTTCGAAAACTCCATCATTGTAGTTTGGCGAGTCATACTCCGGCGCATCTCCACCGAAATCTTCAGAGAAGTTGACGACGATTGTTGTTGCAAGAACCATAATCGCAACTAGTACCGCTAGGATTAGGGATAGAAGTTTAGCTTTCCGCTTTTTACTTGGTTTTGCCAAGTCTTTCTCCTTCTTTGTGAATAATTTTGTTCTAGTCATTAGGTTGACTGCGAGCCAAAATACAGCAATTATTATCAGAATTATATTGATTGAGCGAAGATTGTTTCCTTCTGCCCACAATACGAGAGAGGTGAGGAAGAGAATGTAGCCTAGAGCATCATTTCCTGGTTGGAGAAGCCTAGATGAAAACGAGGTTTTCACTGACTTATCAGTGGACGAATCGGCTTCTTCCATGAAAGGCGCCGCCTAATTCTCACATTCTAACCTTGTTGCCAGTGATGACTCTCCAAATGCGCTGTAGAGGGTCGTAGTACCTGTCGACAACTCTCTCCTTTAGTTGGATAATCGCATCATCTGTGATTTGGATTCCAGCTGGACAAACTTCAGTACAGCATCTCGTGATGTTACAGTATTCAACACCAAATTCCTTCTTAATTTCTGGAATTCTGTCTTCTTCATCAAGCGGGTGCATCTCATATTGTGCGAGTCTAACCAAGTTACGAGGTCCAGCGAACTCATCGAATAGTTGGTGGTCTCTCAAGACGTGACAAGTGTTTACACACAGGAAACATTCAATGCATTCTCTGAATTGCTGAACTCTGTGTGCCTCGTGCTGGTTGAATTCCCAGTTAGGCGCTTCAGGTCCCTTGATTGGCTTGATCTTCTGAGCGACATCGTAGTTCCAAGAAACATCTGTGACGAGGTCCTTGATGTGAGGGAAGGTCTTCATTGGGCGGATTTCAATAGGTTGGCCAGCCGGAGTTTCTGCAACTACGTCAGACATCCTTGTCATGCACATCAAACGAGGGCGTCCATTGATTTCTGCACTGCATGAACCGCACTTTCCAGCCTTACAGTTCCATCTAACCGCCAGGTCTGGTTCTTGCTCGTACTGGATTCTGTGCATGCAGTCCAGAATTACCATTCCCTCATCCAATTCGAGTTCATAGTCTTCCATTTCTGCATCATCGCCTTCTCCACGAAGGACCTTGAATTTCTGATTCTTACCTTTGAGTGACATCAGTTGCCACCTCCTTGTTCTGCTGCTCTTTCAGCAATCATTGCCTTGACTTCATTCAGAGCTTCTTTCAAGTCTTCTCTGATTTCCTCGATTGGCTCTTGACGGATCTTGATTTCTCCATTCTCCATCCAACAAATGTTGAGATTCTTACCCCAGAATTCGTCTTCGTGCCCTGGGAAGTCATCACGAGTGTGTCCTCCACGGCTTTCTTCTCTTGCTAGAGCAGCCATAGTTGCTACTCTTGAGATATCTACCATGTTCTTGAGGTCTAATGCTTGGTGCCATCCGGAGTTATACTTCCTGCTGGTTCCCGGGAAACAGGCCTTCTCTCTCTTGGAGAATTCATCCAAGTCGGTCAGAGCGGATTCTAATTCATCCTTGACACGGATGATTCCGACCTTTTCTTGCATCATGTCACGCATTGCATCATAGATTAGGCCAGGGTTTTCTCCTTCGCCTCTCTCGAGAGGCGCAACCATCTCTTTGATTGCTGATTGGACCTGAGATTCGTCGATACTTGGTTGAGCCAAGTCTGCTGCCTGCTTTGCTGCGTGTTCTCCAGCTCTCTTACCGAATACGATTAGGTCAGATAGCGAGTTACCACCCAGGCGATTTGCACCGTGTAGTCCACTTGCAACTTCACCACAAGCGTATAGTCCAGAGACTGTTGTTTCTTGGGTTTCAGCATCGACGATTACACCACCCATCACGTAGTGTGCGGTTGGACCGACTTCCATCGGCTCCTTGGAGATGTCAACACCTGCAAGTTCCTTGAATTGGTGGTGCATCGAGGGTAGTTTCGCTAGGATTGCTTCTTCTCCACGGTGGGAGATGTCTAGGAATGCTCCGCCGTGTGGGCTTCCTCTTCCTGCCTTTACTTCGCTGTTAATCGCCTTTGCAACTACGTCACGAGTTAGTAGTTCAGGTGGGCGGCGAACTGTTGCAAGTTTGCCAGATACGACTTCCTCAACCCACTGGTCAGATTCTTCAATCGTTTCAGCGTGGTCTCTAGCGAATGCCTCTGGAACATAGTTGAACATGAAGCGCTCATTTTCGCTGTTAAGGAGTCTTCCTCCTTCTCCACGAACACCCTCTGTAACCAGAATACCTCTAACAGATGGCGGCCAAACCATTCCAGTTGGGTGGAACTGGACGAATTCCATGTCTCTTAGTTCTGCACCAGCCCAAAGAGCGAGTGCGTGACCGTCACCGGTGTATTCCCATGAACCAGAACATACCGACCAACATCTGGTGATTCCACCGGTTGCTAGAACGACCGACTTAGCCGAGAATGCGTGGAAGTCCCCGTCTACTCTTGTATAAGCAACACAGCCGGTTACTCTGTCTCCTTCCTTTAGGAGGTGGCGGACAGTGTATTCTGTGAACATGTCTATTCCTTCGTGGATGCCTCTCTCCTGTAGAGTTCTGATGATCTCTAGACCAGTAGCGTCTCCAACGTGTGCCAGGCGAGGGAATGTGTGTCCTCCGAAGTTTCTCTGATTGATTAGATTCTTTGGAGTTCTATCGAAAACCGCACCCCACTGCTCTAATTCCCTTACTCGGTCAGGAGCTTCCTTCGCATGGAATTCTGCCATTCTCCAGTTTGCAAGCCACTTGCTTCCCTTCATTGTGTCGTGGAAGTGAACTTTCCAGCCGTCACGAGGGTCTGCGTTCTGAAGTGCTGCTGCACAGCCTCCTTCAGCCATTACAGTGTGTGCCTTGCCTAGAAGTGACTTGGTGATTATAGCGGTCTTTGCACCGCTTCTTGCTGCTTCGATAGCAGCTCGCAATCCTGCGCCTCCTGCACCGATTACAATTACGTCATATTCGTGAGATGTGAATTCTTCAGACATATCATGCACCTCCGATTAGAACTAGGCTGAAATCATTGATTATTCCCTTAGAGCAAGCGATTGTCCATGCATCTCCGACGAATACCAGAATGAGAGAGATCCAGAACCAGAACCCGTGGTCTCTGTTGATGATGCTGATTCTTGAGAATAGCGCACCTCTTACTTTTGAGATGCCAGTTGTCCATCGGTCTAGCATTCCACCTGCCAAGTGCCTTAATGCGTGGCAAGAGGTTACGTAGAAGGTCAAACAAACCGCTTCAAGGAATAGAATGATTGTTCCACCTGTGAATCCGTATCCATCGTTGGAGAACGTCATTGTGTGGGTGATATCCCACCACTTAATGAGCAAGATTGGGATGACCATGTAGAGGAAATATCGGTGTAGATTGTTGATTAGGAAGAGTCTCTTTTCTCCTTTGTAGCCAATCTTCTTGTTGATTTCGGGTTCATCTACCCAGCAAGCGACAGGACTTGCGAAGAATGTGCGGTAGTAAACACGGCGCATGTAGTAGCATGTTCCTCTGAATGAGAAAGGAATCCAAAGAATCAGAACTGCTGCATTTACCCAGGATGGATGGTCCCATCCAGAGAACATATCCCATTCCAATACGTTAGGAGAAAACATTGGTGAGATTACGTGTGCACCGTTGACGTCATAGTCGATATGGTCAGAGAAAAATACGACACGCCATAATGTCCATAAAACGGCCAATATCAAGCCTATTCCCATTACAGCAGGCTGCGCCCACCAGTTGTCGATTCGATTAGTTCTGCCCATGCCATTTAGCATTGGTAATTTGAGACCTTCTCCCATTAGGTACACCAGCCACGCCCCCTTTAGGGGGCGCATGTCACGACCCAGTCACGATGGGGTCTTTGACCTGTTCGGCTGTTGTTCATGCGAGAGAAGAGTAGTCGACTTCAGCTTCTACCATCTCAATCTCGTCGACGTCCATTTGTGCGAGTTGTAATTTGCCAGATAGTTCATCGTTTACAGCGTGCCAGTAAGAGTACGCTTCGATGACCCAAATTCCGGATTCTCTTGTTCCGTTTCCGCTGCCCTTTACACCGCCGAATGGTAGGTGAGCCTCGGCTCCAGTTGTGGAGTTGTTAATTCCGGTCATTCCAGCCTTAATTCCGGTCTTGAATCGATATGCTTCAAGTCGATCATTGGTGTAAATTGCGCTTGAAAGTCCGTACGGTGAAGCGTTTGCTAGGTGTAGAGCGTGGTCGAAATCATCAGCCTTGACAACTGTCACAACTGGCCCGAAAACCTCCTCATGGAAACAAGTCATGTCTTCGGTTACGTCCACATAGACGTGAGGCCACATGAATACACCGCCTTCTGGGCTTCCTTGGAAGTTCTCTGGAGTGTTGCCTGTGGTGATTCTTCCTTGTCCCCACATTTTCTTTGCTCCGTCTCTTTCAACCATTTCGATTCCTTTCAGGAAGTCTATTGCGTACTTCTCAGATAGCATTGGACCATATAGTACGTCATCGTGCTTTAGGGAGTCTCCAATCCTTGTGGTCTTGACTTTAGCCATGAATTTCTCCATGAATTCGTCATAGATGTCCTTGTGCAGAATCAGATTGCCAAGGCTTGTGCATCTTTGGCCAGCAGTACCGAATCCACCCCAGTAAGCGCCGGCAACAGCGTTGTCGATATCTGCAGATGGCATTACTACTAGCGGGTTCTTTCCACCAAGTTCTAGACTGCAGGAAACCAAGTTCCTTCCACATACTTCACCGATTGCCTTACCGACTTCGGTGCTTCCCGTGAATGAGATTTTGTTGATTAGTCCTTCATCAACAGCGTCTACGATGTACTGTCCTGCACCGCTACCCTTGCCGTGGACCAGGTTGATTACGCCATCAGGTAATCCTGCCTGGTGCATTACACGTGCAAGTGCAAAAGATAGGAGAGGAGAGTCTTGAGGTGACTTCCAAACGCATGTGTTTCCACAGATGATTGCTGGAATCATCTTCCAGAACGGAACAGCTGAAGGGAAGTTGCACGCATTGATGATACCACAAACTCCAAGTGGCCTACGGTAGGTGAAAAGTTCCTTGTCAGGTAATTCGGAGTTCACGGTTTGGCCGTAAAGCCTGCGTCCTTCAGATTGGAAGAAAAGACATGTATCAATCGCTTCTTGGATTTCTCCACCACATTCTTTGAGGGTCTTACCAATTTCACGAGCCTGTAGGCGAACTAAGTCGTCTTTGTATTCCATCAAAAGTCGACCCATGTTACCTATGATTTGACCTCTGGTCGGAGCTGGAGTTGCAGCCCAACCGGTCAAAGCAGCACGTGCTGCAGCGATTGCATCATGTACGTCGTCTCTCGTTGAGAGAGGAAATTCACCAAGTTCATCTGCAAGTACGGCAGGGTTTGTGCTAACGAATGTTGACCCATCAGATGCCAGTTTTAGTTGTCCGTTGATGATGTTGTATCCTTTGATTTTAGGCAATCCATCAGGGTTTGAATTGTCTATCATTTCGAGACCGGCTTCTAGAATGTGCGTCATGGCCATCCGGTAGAGACGAAGAACATGAATCCTTGCCCATGAAAAAATGCGACTATTAAAAGAGGAGCGACGGTGAAGAGGAAATACTCGGAGGGGTTTATCCATGTCTGGCAATGATGAAGATTCTATTTCTCTTAAGGTCTCAAAGGCTATACCAAGCGATGTTGGTCACGGACGTGCTCGCATCAGCGGGGAAAACGATTTGGACCTAAAACCTGGAGACATTATCGAGATAAAAGGCGAGAACCGTTCCACCGCAGCAATATACTGGCGCAGCCGTCCAGAAGACTCCAAAATGGATATCATCAGAGTTGATGGAATAATCAGAAAGAACGCAGGAGTAAGCCTTGGAGATCGAGTTACAGTTTCAAAGGTAGACGCCAAAGTATGCACAAAGCTCGTTCTCTCCCCAGTTATGGCAAACAAGCAAAAAGTGAAGTTTGGACCAGGGATCGAGGGCTTCGCACGCAGAGGCCTAAACAAGAGACCTGTTGTTGCAGGAGACAGAATCTTCATTCCAGGAATGACACTGTTTGCTGAAGCACTACCCTTCGCGGTACTGCAAACTACCCCAAAAGGAATCGTTCAGGTAAACTCAGACACTGATATTGTAATCAAGGACGAAGCGATTGATGACGAAGACGTCGGTCAATCTCAAGGGATAACCTACGAAGACATAGGAGGTATTGGTAGCCAACTCCTGAAGGTCAGAGAGATGATTGAACTTCCTCTAAAGCACCCAGAGTTATTCCGCCGCCTAGGTATTGACCCTCCAAAGGGTGTTCTATTACACGGACCGCCGGGTACTGGAAAAACAATGATTGCAAAAGCAGTTGCAACCGAAACAAATGCTCACTTCACTTCCATCAACGGACCGGAAATCATCTCCAAGTATTACGGAGAGTCTGAAAAGCAACTGCGCGAAATTTTCGATGAGGCTGCAAACAACGCACCTGCGATTGTATTCGTCGATGAAATCGATTCAATCTGTCCTAAGCGTGAGGACGTTAGCGGTGAAGTAGAGCGCAGAGTTGTTGCGCAAATGCTCACACTGATGGATGGAATGCAGGGACGTGACAATGTCATCGTAATCGGTGCAACAAACCGTCGAGATGCAATGGACCCAGCGCTGAGAAGACCAGGCAGATTCGATAGAGAAATCGAGATTGGCGTTCCCGACAGAGAAGGACGCAAGGAAATCCTTGATGTACACACACGCCAAATGCCAATAGCGGACGATTTCGATGTTGATTGGGTTCTAGAGAACTCATACGGATTCGTAGGTGCAGATCTAGCTGCACTAGTTAGAGAATCAGCGATGAAGGCATTGCGAAGATACCTTCCAGAAATTGACCTCGATGAGGAAACAATCCCTCCAGAAGTTCTGGAAAAGATGGAAGTTAGAATGGATGATTTCCGCCTTGCAATCCGAGAAATCGAGCCTAGCGCACTTAGGGAGATTTACGTCGAAATCCCTGATGTTTCATGGGAGAGCGTTGGCGGCCTTTCCGAAATAAAAGACCGCTTGAAGGAAAGTGTAGAATGGCCATTGACAAAGCCGGAATTATTCGAACACTTTGGTATCAAACCGCCACGAGGAATTGTACTATTCGGTGCACCAGGTACCGGAAAGACCCTGCTAGCAAAGGCTATTGCTAACGAAGCAAAAGCGAACTTCATTTCTATCAAAGGTCCAGAGTTAATCTCGAAATGGGTCGGAGAATCAGAAAAGGCGATCAGGGAGATATTCAAGAAGGCAAAGCAATCATCACCATCGATAATTTTCCTCGATGAATTTGAATCAATTGCAGGCATGAGATCATCCAACTCCCAATCAGGTGGCTCAGACGTAGCAAACCGTGTTGTTAACCAACTTCTAGCGAGTATGGATGGCGTTGAAAGTCTAGACGAGGTAATTATCGTAGCAGCGACAAACCGCCCTGAGATGATTGACCCTGCTCTACTCAGAAGCGGAAGATTCGAGCGTGTTCTTCACGTTCCTCCACCAGATAAGCCAGCCAGAGAGGCTATCATGAATATCCACTCTTCAGGCATGCCTCTCTCAACTTTCTCAATGAAAGACATTCTAGGTGGAATGGACGGATTTACCGGTGCTGATATCGAAGCTGTATGCAGAGAAGCAGCACTTATTGCAATGCGTGCTGGAAAGAAGAAGGTCACAAAAGGCCACTTTGAAGATGCGATTTCTAGAGTCCGCCCAACGGTTACTCCAGAGATGCTAGAGTATTACTCAAAGATGGAAGAAAGGTTGACATCTGGACTGTCTAACATCAAGAGGACACGAGATACAGGATACGGAATGGAATCGATGTAAAGTCGGTAATCCGCCGTATCATTGAAGAATCGTAACCCATTGCATAGAATGAAAGGAGTAGTGGTTTGCCATGTCTAGTTTCAGCGGAGAGTTCCTAAAACGATCTGTTGTAGACATCAACGGCGATTTATTCGGTCACTTAGTGGACATTGTCATCGAACCAAGAAGTGGAGAAATCGCAGAGATTTTGGTCGAAGTAACTTCAGAAATCGACCTATCTAAACTCCCATGGCCGAGCGACGGCAGTGTATGCCACGTTCCAGCCCAAGAAATATCCCAAATCGGGTCACGTATCATGTTAAGACGCTGAGCAATTTATTATCATCAGCCCACAACCTTCTAAACCCAATGTGAGGGTCGGTTGTCTGTATCTTGTACTAGAGGTGTTAGTTTGGACCAAAAGCCGCGCATTAACAAAAGAAGATTATTTCTTCAGATTGCGTTTTGGTTTGTGCTGATAATGCTTCTTTCAACCGTCATTTCTCAAGTTATCAATATTGGTAACAATGACGGCCAATCCGCTTACGGCGATGATTGGGATGACATGTCTGCATTCCGTCAGGATATCAAAGACATGGGGATCGAAACGAAATCACTAGTTTCGTCTCCATTACTCCTTGCAGATATTGAAGACCCAGCAAATACAACGTTCATCATCGCGGGTGTAGAGCGTGACACCCTCTCCCTACCTCAATTCTCCTCAGATGGGTTCCTTACATTCGCCTCAGAGGATGGATATACGCCTGCAGAAGTTGAAGCAATCAAGGAGTTCGTTTTCGCTGGTGGCGATGTTTTGGTAATGGATGACTTTGGTTACTCATCATCAATTGCTGAGGCGTTTGGAGTGCGCTTCAAAGGAGTACAGTTGTATGACACAGTTTATGTTACCGAGTTGGATTACAACTTCGTGTGGATGTGTGTCCAAGAATCAGCGTGTGGTATGGACGGGACAAGTCTAGACCCAACAACCCTTGAGACACACAATAGGTGGTCTATCGAAGATAACGGGGCTCACATCTGCCAGATTTACAATGGAAGGGCTATGGCAAAATCCGATGCAGGAGTTTGTGAACAGCATTGGAAAGACGGGATAATTGAATACAATTCCTCATATCAAGTTCTTTTGAATAACATAACAGGAATAGACATCATTCCTAACGCTAAAACAGGTATGGGTGCTACTGAAGTAAGGGCTATGACTTCTGCTGAAGCCACAATCGATGTCAACGGAGACGGAGAGATTTGGGTTGGTTCAGAACAAACCTCGGAAACACCTGATTTATGGGGACAATTCAATCTATCAATCGAGGTTTGCATCTCACAAGATTGTAACTTTGTCCAAGGTGGTAGAATCACTTTCATTGCCGATGGTTCAGTTTTGACAAATGCTCTGTATGATTACGAAGGATACAATGATGGAGACTATGGAAAGGCGGACAAACCGATCCCTGCAAACGATAACCGCAAGTGGGCATTGGACTACATCGCAGATTCTTTAGTGTACTCAGAGGAGCCGGGAGAATCGGCTGATGTTCCTGAAGTTGCTTCAAATGCGATGGTAATCTTCGATGAGAGTCGTCACATACAGCCGAATATCGCATCAGAATCTTACAACACCATCTACTTCCTGCTGGTTTACTTCACTGGTGAAGGCCTGGCAATGCTTCTATTGTTCCTAATTCTATTCATCGCATTCGAAGGTGTGTTACTCAAGAAGAAAGACCCAGAGCCTTGGAGACACGTTTTCAGTATTATTTACTATGGATTTGGAGATGCAAATCGATACACTTATTATGCAAAATCAAACAAAATCAAACAGGTATTCCTCTCTAAAGTACGCAATCAGAATGGATTGACAAGAGAAGAATTTGATTCATTGCCCGCAAGAGAATTGCAAGGCATGATTAACGATCCTGTGCTAGTTAAATTCGTCTTTGAAAACAAGAATTATTCCTTGGAACAGACCGTTGCAATCGTGAAACGAATCAAGGCCTGGGGAAGGACCTGAGGTGATGTAAATGTGGACACGTAAAGCAGCATTCACATTCACTGGTGGAATAGCTTTGATTCTAATCGGAATGATGATTTCTAATCATCAGATGATGATTCTAGGTATTGCATTCATCGCCTTCATCGTAGTTAACTCGTGGGTTAGTGGACACGGCGATGTTGAAGTACAGCGAACACTTTCTGCTGATAACCTGTACAAGGGAGACGATCTGTATGTGGAACTTCTGGTTACAAATCGTAGCAGAAGGAAAACACAACAACTCGAGGTTTACGATAACGTTCCACACGAAATGAAACTAAGAAGCGGATTGAACCAGATGCGACTTAATCTGAAGCCTGGCGAAAGCGCAAGAATTCGCTACGTACTACGCTGTCCGCTCAGAGGGCACTATTCGATAGGTCCAGTCTCGTTGAGATATAGAAACACATTCAATCTGTCCGTCGACGAAATGTATGTCGACCATCACTCTGACATCATTATTTTCCCTCAAATCAGAGATGTCGAAGAAGCATTCATTCGTTCACGAACTGCAAAGATGTACACTGGTGCAACAACGTTGAGAACGCCTGGGCCTGGTACAGAATTCTACTCACTGAGAGAGTATGTTCCAGGAGACCCGTTCAAGAATATCAATTGGAAGGCATTTGCTAGAACTGGAGACCTGATGATCAACGAAAAGTGTAGAGACGCAGTAACAGATCTGTACATTATTCTCGATAGTAGAGATATCCAAAGAATTGGTACTGTTCTCAAGAATCCACTGGAGATGGGTACGGTTGCTGCAGCAAGCCTTGCATCATTCTTCCTCAAGAGACGTGATTCGGTTTCTCTAACAATATATGATGAAAAATTGTCGTTCTTACCACCTGATACCGGTGACAAGCAGTACTTCAAGATCCTTTCATCGCTTGCTGGCGTAGCACCTAGGGGTACAATGCCCCTACAGGCTGTAACAAACAGCCTTGCAGCTAGATTTAGCAGGGGCAGTCCAGTTTTCATCATCTCATCATGTGAAGGCGACGGGACAGTTCCTTCTGCAGTGAGGGACCTCGTCGGAAGAGGTCACGAAGTAACAGTCCTTTCACCATCCTCAATCGATTTTGAAAGATTGGTCAGCCGTATTCCAAGAATGTCTTACGAGGTTCTCAAATTGGAAAGGCAGAACAGGCTTACTTCCTTGGCAGGATTCGGCAGCCAAGTGATAGATTGGATGCCGGATATGGACCTGTCACAAGCGCTGTTGCAGGTTAGGGGATACTGAGGTGAGATAATGGCAGGAGAAGTCACACCTCAAGCAGAAGGCGCAAGGTCGCTACACCTGCGACAATTACGTGTCCAATGGCAAATTGTAACACTACAAGTCCTAGCCACACTTGCACTAGTTTGGATGTACCTAGAAGTGGTTTCTACTTACGTTGTAGGAAGTATTGACCACACTCAGTTATTCGATACAATCGAGAAAGGAATCGGTACTGAATTGCCTCTTGCAGATTGGTTGACAGGAAGCAGCAGTGATGGTCTAGCTAGATTCTATGTCCCTCTCGGGCTTGGGTTAGGTCTTGGTGGTGCCATGGCTATCCTCGCGTTCCAAACACCTAAGTTCCAACAGAGGGTCAAACTTGGTTTCATCCTAACCATGATAGTAGTACTAGCAGGAAGATTCACTCTAGGATACGTTTGGCAACTAATCGATGACGGATGGAGTGCACCAGGTAATGATGTATTGAAACTCCTAGAGTGGCCTCTACTAATGATGCTATCATTCATAATTTTGACATTCTATCTTCTTCCAATAATTACTGGAACCAGAGGTATCTGGGGATTATCTCGCAGAGGTGTGGCTTGGGCAATTGGATTTACTCTACTCTTCTTGGGAATACACGCAATACTCACCTTCCCACTCATAAGATCTCAATTGGGGAGTTATGGTGCTCAATTAACCACATTGGAAATAATTGTATCAGAACCAACGGTATTCGGTCTGGTCACTGAAGAGCAGTTCTCACTTATTCTAATCGCATGTTTGATGATGGTTTTCCAAGAATCAGCATTCGGTGTTATCAGACAACTTGAGTATGCATACCGACTTCCAGAGTCTTGTAAGAGAGACCCTGAGTACGTTGCACAAATGGATAACTTGCTAAACGGCCACATCCGTCACACTGCAGTTTTCCTCTCTCTAACAGTTGTCACAACCACCGTTGCACTTGGTTTCCACTCTGTTTTACTCGATTGGGTTGAAGGAATAACAGGCTCTCAATGGGCATCACAGGTCAGCGAGTCAATCGAATTGACCTTGACGTATGGGTTGGTCATATCCGCTTTACTATTCCTCGGAATTATGGCATTAATGCGATTTGTAGTACCTTGGCAAAGAGTCTGGGGACTTGTTGAATCCACATTCTCTAGCAGAGATTAATCACTTTGAAAGTGTTGATTGGATAATCCTTCCAATACCTTCCATCAGAAATAGAATGGCAAGCGGTAGGCCACATAGTCGGGCTAGGAGTAAGGCAACTCCAGACATATGCTCACCGAGTGCATAACCGGTGTAAATTCCAGATGCAATAATCAGGACGAAAACCAGTTTCTCGATCCAGAGTGGATAAACTGCACCCATTTTATCGCCTCATAGGTCGATTCCGTCTAGAGATTCTTCTAATTCATCCAAAGCAGAATCGGTGAATTTTTCGACGTCAACTGGGTCAGTTTTCCTCGCCCATCTAGCATCTAGTCTTGCCAGTTCTTCCTCGAGGGTAGCCCTTTCATCATCATGAGACATCTTCAATTCTGTTTGAGAAATTACTTCGCTTTCTTCTTCAACTGGTGTTGTGAGTTCTTGCCATTCCTCAGTGATTTCACTTACCTCGGTGGATACAGCGACCTCTTCATCGATTAACTCGCCCTTCATTTCCTCTAGGGCGTTCTCATTTACTGGTGCTCTTTCACCTGCTGGCACACTGTCTCTCTCGAATGGAAGAAGGCCCTCTCTCTTGAAATCCCAAAGAGCACCACGAACTTCACCGTTTACGAAGCCACTAGCATCCAATTGTGTAAGTAATTCCTCAAGAGCGCTTGTTGTTCCTTCAAGTTTCACAGCAGAACCAGCATCACGCATATCGGCTTCTAAGTGGATATCATCCAGTGCTTTCTGAATGAGTGAACGAGTTTCTCTTGCCAAAACCGGTAGGGATTCTGGTCTGCGTGTATTAACCATCAATGCTTGAACCTGCTCGGATGGCGCACCGAGTTTTTCCAGTTGCTCTAGCACGTTTCTGATTCTGCGTAGCATTGTTACAGAGCGGTCATAATCCTCTAACAAGTTCTCTAAGTCAAGAACTAGACTCGTTACAGTTTCACCTAATTGGTGTTCTAATCTTTGCTGGACAGACCATCTTGCTAGGCCTCTAACCGCGCCTGCAGTTTGCGGCACCTGCCTCTCTAGCAGAGACATTACTTCGTTGGATAGCAAGTGTCGTGGCGTGGTTGCTACGTGGTCGACACAGCCCTGGATGACTTGTAGTGCCCTCTCGACAGCGCGGTCGAGAAGCGAGACTGAATAACCTAGAGTTCTAGCATGCTCAAGCCTTTCCAAAACTGGCCCTAGTCCATCGAACTGTGCACCATCCTCCAATAGGGCTTGAGCAAGTGGCTCTTCCGAAAGTTTGGCACGGAGTAATTCTGCCTCTTTGATATCGGAAAGTGCTTCCTCATGAGCAACTGCTAGTGCTTCTGCTTGGTCTAGCAGGGTTGAAAGTTCAGCCTCGGCTTGTCCTCTTCTTGCTCCTAAATCACCCAATTCTTTGAGCACTTGGCGCCTTTCATCCATCAATTCTCTCATCTCAGATTGAATCATGGAAGCACGATTTTCCTGTTCTGTGAGCCTTATTCGGTCATCTTGAGTTCTCTCACTTGCAGCTCTAGCCTCAGCCTGGATTTGCTTGAGGTTCATTTGAGCCTGATTGATTTTTGATTCTAATTCTGAAAGTTCGCCTTGAGCTCTACGGTGTCTGTCTCTAGTTGCCTCAACCTGTTCCTCGATCATTCTCTGGCGGCGTTGGTCGTCTTCAATCCTTGACCTGATGCTGGACAGAGTTGCTGAATGAGAATCGATGTCGCTAGACAGTGCGGCTTCCTTTGTTGCCATTTCCTCAATCTTTGCGGACAACTCTGAACTCTGTCTGCTGTCCCCTAAGATTCTAGCCAGTTCGACTGCTCGCTCGCTTAATTGGTGTTCTAATTCGTTAATTCTCTTCGAAAGTCTGTCACTTCTTGCTTCAGAGTTTTCAGCTGTGGCTTGTGCAGCAGAAAGGTCGAGTTGTAACTGGTCTATGGTGCGATTATATGATGCAATCTTCTCCTGAACATCCGCCGCCTGTCGATTTGCTTCATTCGCATTAACTTTGGCAGCACTTTCAGATTGTTGAGCAGATTCTAGGGCAACAGTTAGCGCAGCAATCTCTTGCTTTGCGTTAGACAACTTAAGTTCAGATTTCTCTAACTTCCTTCTCAATCCATCATCGATTCCAGATGATTTTTCAATTGTTGCAAGCCCCTCTGATGGGATTGCAATCTTGATTGCGAATTCAAAGCGAGTTCTTTCTTTCTTCAGTTTCTGCAAACCAATTTCAAATCCATAAAGTTGGTCCAGCATCTGCTTTAGCAGAACCTGCCTCGATTCAGAGCGGGTTCTAGTTGTGGCTAATTCTTCGCAGAACTGTCCTAAGTTGAAATCGATTACATTGCCAGATTCAGGTCCAAGGATTGTGCCAACAGGTAGCCTGTGTAATGCTAGCACTCTTCGAGATTCACAAAGCATGTTTACAGCTTCTACAACCTTTGTTTGGCCAGGAGCCTGCATTGCTACTGGTATTCCCTTAACAAGGGCGATGCGAATCGCCTTGGAGGATTTCCCAGCGGTCAAATGTCCGGTCAAACCTTCCTCGACTGCAGTCGTCAACATGGACAGGACAGCATCGGTTCCACCTCTGCCTTCTCGAATTACGTGTCCGTCGGTAAGTGCCTCGCCATGCGAGCCCATCGCATCGACCTGGCCATCCATCAAAGCCGCAATTTGGTTGATGAGTCGGCTGTGGTCTACATCAGCCTCAGTCCATACAGCGAGAGCAACCTCTCCCGCTTCAGCGAGCAGTAGTGAACCATCGCCAGTGTGCAGTGTCCAGTGACCTGCTCCTTCGAGCCCTAGGTCGCTAGCCATAGCTTTCCTACCTGACAGAGTTTCACCAACTTGTGCTGCTAACATGTCTGCCGAGGAAGGTAAATCTCCGGCATCGTCGATTAGCATTCCCGAATCAACTGCGATACCACCTCTAACCTCAGGTCGCAGAATTAACTGTGATAGTACAGCAGAAAGATCTCTTGAAAGCAGTCTTTCTAATGAATCACCTGCGCCAATAAGTCCTCTCATGTCAGCAGCGTGCTCGAATGCCTCTGGGATGACTTCAGCTACAGATCCAAGTGCAGATTGAGTCCAAACCTTTGCAATCAAGCGATGTTGCTCCATTTCAAGGGTTTCAAGCCTGTCTTTGGCAGCCTTTCCACAGAGGAGAACTTTGCCTTTTGCAGGCTCTGCTATCCATCCGACAACACGTCCAGCGCGAATTATGCGATGCCCACTTGCACTTGACCTGCGACCTAGATATGTCGAAACCGAACCGTTTTCGAACGGTAGGATTGAACCATCGCTTACATCGATTTCATCGTCAACTGGCATTCCATATGGTAGATCGAACATGTCCATCACCTCATCAATGAGTTCAGCATGTCTACATCACATTCGACGGCGTGTCTCCACCTTGCGATTCTACCACCATTTTTGCCAGAGATTACGACGCTTGCATCCTCGTTTATCCGAGTTAGGAGGTACAAGCCATCTCCTTCTGACCAGAATTCCAAGCCTCTGCCAACACTATGGGTCGATTCGAGTTTATCCAATGCTTGAATTAACTGGGTGGCGTGTTCAACGTCTGGTGCACGACCTCTTTTTCCAACCGCTGCAACCAAGCCTTCTCGTCGTGAAACGACGTATGCTTGGTCTGCACCCGGAAGGGCAGAGAAACCGGTCAAAATGCGTTGCATCATGCGCGCTCAAATTGGTGCAGGTTGAAAACGGCTTCAAGAAGTTTGGCTTTTCAAAACGCCCGTAGGGCGGTTTGTGGGGTTGTTTGATTTCGCCAACTTCTTTTTTATATTCCCCCAAGCATGATGCAAATATTCTAATTGAAAATTTAATTTTTTAATTGCAAAATTTTACCGGCGGGATGAAGTCGAGAACCTCTTGGAACGTTCATGGCCGAACTCTTCGATGTACCGAGTTGTGACAAATGTCGCAATCCGGCTATTCATCACCAAGTTTACTCCGGTCGAATGATGTGTGGAGCACACCTTGCTGACAGTGTTCGAAAGAAGGCATCTAAGGCTCTTCGCCAACAACTTGTTTTGCCCAAAGGTGAGCACACGACAATTTTGGTTGCAATATCTGGTGGAAAGGATTCAGCGGTCCTGCTTGAAAGAATCCACGAGAACTTGGGTCAGAGAAGAGATGTCACTATTGTCGGTGGATGCGTTGACGAGGGCATAGAGGGTTACAGACCTCCTTCTCTTGAGTGCGCAAGAGAACTGTGTGAAGATTTGGGGATAAGGTTCGAAACGGTTTCTTACCCAGAACTAGGATTCAAAGAAATGGATGAAGTCGTTGAAAAAATTGTTTCAATGGAGGAAAAGAAAGCACCCTGTTCTTATTGTGGTGTCTTTAGGCGCCAGGGAATAAATCACCTTGCAGACCGGGTTGGAGCTGATGTCATTGCTCTAGGTCACAACTTGGATGACATGGCTCAAACAATCATGATGAATATGCAAAATGGTGACTTGGAAAGAACACTAAGACTCGCACCACATACTGGCACTCCTTTGGAAGGCATGGTCCCAAGAATCGTTCCACTGCGCTGGATTCCTGAACAAGAAATTCATCTTTACGCAATACATCGTGGATTGCCAATACACCATGAGGAATGCCCTCATGGTGAAGGAGCATTGCGATTTAGGCATAGAGAAACCGTGGCTATGATGGAAGCAGATGTTCCAGGAACTAGACACGGTTTACTTCGCATGGCTGACGACGTGAAAAAGTTGCACGCATTGGCTGACGGTGGCTTCCGAACTGCTAAGGCGATTAACTGCCCAGAATGCGGACAGATTTGTAGTGGTCAAATCTGTAAGGCTTGTGAAATGAAGAATCAGATGCAGTGATCAAACTCTTCTGCGCAACCTTTCCATGAAGCCATCCGCTAACCCTAGTGATTCGAGCGCTTCATCAATACGTCCGGCTTTATGCGCTTCAGATGCTAGCGCGATTGCCTCTTCAGCAGACTTTCTATCATCGTCATCGAGTTTTATTCCACTCGCATCACATTGATTCCGCAGGACATTCCACTCATCTAGAACGTATTCCAGTAATTCATTTGCTTCATCGCTAGCCTTGCCTTCAGCGTCCAAGTCTTTTGTCAGTCTCTCAAGCAGAGTTGCAGCATGAGTCCACTCTAGGTCATCTGCACACGATTCAATCTCTGCCAGTCTGTCATCCCAATTTTTTGCATCCTCTCTTTCTGACCATCGAGAGACCAAGTGCACTTTTTGTCTCAGTGCTCTTCTAACGTCATCCATAGCTTCTCTTTCAGCATTGATTTCTCTTACAATACCATCTGCAAGTCCCTTTGCTTGGGAGGAATTACCTTGTTCAAGTGCGTCTTCAGCACTTTCTAATCGCTCATCAAGAAGGGATTTGTTAATTCCATCTGCACCCTTGAGTTGCTTGGCAGCCTCAGCAACAGCCGCTTCGGCCGCGACTAATGCATCTCCAGAGGCCGCAATCTGGTCTGGGATTACCATTGCGAATTCGTATGCTTTTTTCGGCTTCTCAGCATTGAGTTTCTTCTTCGCATCCGCTAAGATTTCCTCAAGATTTTCTTGCGAATGTTGTGATGCTGCTAACAACGCAGCACCCTCTCTAATTGCTTCTTCTGCCTTTTCCCACCATTCGATGATTTCATTTGCTCTTTGTTTTGCTTGACGGAATAATGCTTCACCCTCGCGCAGGCTACCTAGTTCAACTTCCCGCTGGCCCATTTCCCAAGCCTTTCTTGGCCTCTTTGCGATAGGTGCAATCCTTTCCGCTTTCTCAACAGAGTTCAATGAATCCGATTTGATTTCATCTACGTCGCCTGCTAGTGAGAGTGACCTTTCGATGTCCTCTTCTGCTTCGTTGAGTAATCTCATTCCCCACTCTGGTTCTCTATGTCCTTCTTCTCTCGCTGTCATAATCAGACTAGCAGCCTGGTCAACTGCAGCGCCTTGACTTCTTAGGATCAAAATTCTCTCTTCCAATTTGTTGAGTCTTGCATCAAATTGCTTTCTCAAACCTCTTTGGTCATCGTTACCAAACCAATCGCTAAGTACCAACAAAAGCCCTACTGCGCAAATACCAGTCTGGAGATAAGCAGATGTGTCATCAAAACTCACCGTGGTAAGAAGTGAAGCAGATAGGACAAATCCTAGTACTCCCATTACCGACCTGAATTTCATCACAGCGACATCGCCTTGTAGTATCACTCTGCTTGTTGTAAAAAGAGCGTATGAGACAATCAAAAGGATTGACATACCAATTAACTCAGAAATTTCTCCTTCAAAGTTTGAAAGTGCGACCACGGCCAAAGGAAGCCATGCAACCGTTGCGATGATTCCGATTCTAGACCTGGATTTCTTATCCATTATTCCCAAGTCTTGAACAAAGACTCCCCATGCGATGATAATCAATGCATACATTAAGTCAGAATTTAGTGAATTTCCTGCAATGCCTGATTTCAGAGTTGGCCAAGCTAACCAAACAGCGGCACTGAGCAGCACAAGTGCGGACAAGCCAGCAAGTCTCTCGACCTTATCAAGACGGGATTTGGACTCCGCTTTGATTGCTTCCTCCAAATCAACAAAGCCATCCATAACAAACCCACCTGTACTCTATCATATCAGAATCGCGGTTCATTGCGTGACCTAGCCCAAACAATTCCCAAGATGCCTAGCGTTACGACAATGAATAATTCCAGGCCGCCAAATCCGATGCCGCTGTTGTATTCGCTAGTTGAATGCTTGACAACAGTCTGATTGGAATCATCTAGATAGGATAACTCTACAGAGAAAGTCTCAAACCAGTCCATGTCCACTTTCATAGTGACAATTGTCGTTGTAGTTTGTGAGAAACTCGAAGGTCCAATTATTGAATCGACACAAACTTCATCACTGCATAGAATGAATTCTGTTGTGCTTGCTCCATTATTCTGGACCGTAATCCAAAACTGATTCTCTCCAGGTTCGATGTCAGTTGTTGAAGATTGTATGTCAATAATCTCTAGATTTCTAGCGATTGGAGGTGCTATTGCAACACCAAAAGTATGACCTGCTAAATTACCATTCTCATCCAAACCTGCAACGTTGATTTCGTGGTATCCTACGGCGAATTCTGGTAACTCCCAATACTGTATCTCTGACCATGATAAATCGGAATATTCTTGTCCTAAAATATTAATTGAAAATTTAATTTTATCAATTGAAGAATGGTCATCAAAACTTTGTGTTAAATTGAGTCTCAAAGAGTCTCCTGGACGGGTTACAGATGGAGCCTCAATCCAATCTCCATCCGCATCTATTTTTTCTATTTCAGCAATAATTACTGGACCATTATTGTCGATTAATCTCACAGTCCAATTCCCCGAAGTTGTGTGGCCGACATCATCAGTAATGTCTGCAGCCAACCAGTATTCTACCTGATTCCTTTGCTTGTGTCTCTCCGTTATATTGTCATAAACCGAATTAAGACTAGAATCGGCACTAAATGAAGTTTGGAGAAGTTTCCCGTTATACCACCAATCTTCTGATTTGTTACTTGTCCAATATACGTCTAAATCATCGTCATGGTCGTCGCTAATGTCTAATTCAAACTCAAAGTATCCAGGAGAAATTTCGATGACTTGATTTGTTGCATTCAGAATCGGGTGCCCGCCGTCCAGAACTAGGGAGGTTGAAACCGACCCGTTTAATCCACCCTCGTCCGTACAGGTAACTGATATTGGCAACAATGAGTCTCTTGGGAAAGCCGTTAGGTCAACCTCAAGATTAGATGTTAATCCTGAAATATTCCATTCGCAGACATGCGCTGAAAGTGGTGCGTCATCGATTATTGCTGTGAAGTTGTAGGAGGTACTCTCCCAAGGCAACGCTGTATTTTCACCGATTGAAACAATAGGAGCACTATTTTGGCCTAATGTTATCGTGTAATATCCCGAAATCGAGGTTTCATCTCTTTGGAGAGTGAAATTGTTTGGTTCACCGTCAATCCACTCATTTAGTGGGCTGGACAAGTATTGCCATCCGCCATCTGTAACAACAGTAAGAGGTGTTGATTGACGTATGTCGTTTTGGAATGGTACCTCGAGTCGTAATAGGTTGATGCTTGAGCGCTGGGCTGATATTTCGGCAGACTCATTCCATCCCCAGTAACCGCTGGAGAAATCGATTTCTGAAACGATATTTAGATTTGAAAAAATCACAGCCGAATCATCGACCAAACAGCATAGAGAATGTTTGCCGTTGTAGTAGTTTATCGATTCAAGCAACGTGTTGAGTTCTGATACATCGCCTCCCAAGAATCGGTTTACTTGGCTCTCAACACCAGCACTAACTCCAGGCATGAAAGGTAGTCCAAGACCGGTACTGAAGATGTGATTGGCATGCCAAACTCCTGTTATGTTTTCATTTGGCTGAAGGCTTGATGTAAAGTTAATTTCAGCAAAGCCATGTATTGTAGTCGAGTTTAATTGTTCATTCAGCCATTCAGAAGTAGGGGGCCATGTCGTGTTCCCAATCGGCATCCCCTTGTCAAAAGCCCTTGCAGTCCATCCGCCTCCGTACTCACCGACAGTTATGTTTTGGTCTTGCCAAGCAACGACTGTCCCAGAGCCGGTATGTACCGCTTTTACCGTTATGTTTGAGGAATAATTTCCTTGGATTTCATAGGTAGTGGTGGCGTTTGGAATCGTAATGCTATTTTGGCTATTCCTTGTCTCTGAGCCTCCTTCTCCAAGCAATACAACCGGTATTCCGCTCGGTGCATCCACCGGGCCATCATTTACCTCTACTTCCCAGTCACTTCCCAAAGCTTGCATGGTGTGTGCGCCTGTTACAGTAAACAGATCTTCGATTATTGGATGAGCCTGAAGTACAATAGTTGTTTGAGACGAGGGGACAGGTGGGTGCCACATGACGACATATCCCTCACATGTCGCACTGGCTTGGTACATACCCTTGCCAGGATTGTCAATCACTGCGCCTGTCCAAGGCTCTGTTAATGTGATTTCACAGTCTTGAATGGGATTTCCAAAAGGGTCCTCTACTTCTACCACCCAAGTGCTGCCTTCCTCGGCCCATGCCGCTGGAACCAGTAGCAAAAACACTAGCAACAAAACCCTGCGCATGTAACCTAGGAGGAATCCATACCACATCAAGAAAGCGGAATTACGCGCCCATATGTTCAAGGTCGTCTTTGGCACAAGCCATAGGGAAGGGGGAGTGTTATGCCCGGATTAATCACCATGGACGACCTTACTAACGACGAGATTATCTCGATTCTTGACGATGCTGAAAAGTTACTTCCTGTGGCTAGAGGTGAACTCTATCTCCCTCTTTTGCAAGGCAGAATACTCGGCAACTTATTTTTCGAACCATCTACACGTACTCGAATGTCGTTTGAAACCGCAATGAAGAGACTGGGTGGAGATGTTGTGAACCTCGGAGACGTCAAGACATCCTCGGTAGTCAAGGGAGAAACCCTATTCGACACAATACAGATGGTGGATGGATACACCGACATTATCGCTATGCGCCATCCACGACAAGGTGCAGCACAGTATGCGTGTGACAGCGCCAGAGTTCCAATCTTAAACGGTGGAGATGGTGCTGGACACCACCCAACACAAACAATGCTTGATTTATTCACAATTAGACAAGCACATGGTACACTAGAGGGATTGAATGTTGTTCTAGCAGGGGACCTTCGTTATGGCAGAACAGTTCACTCGCTATCTCATGCGCTTGTTCGATTCGGTTGCAATGTAACGTTTGCATCACCTGATAGTTTGAGGATGCCCGAAGAAATCGTTGCTGACTTGAAAGCACATGGAGCTGAAGTCGTTGAAACAAATGACCTCCTTGGACAGATCGATAATGCGGATGTAATCTACATGACTAGAATCCAGAAAGAGAGGTTCCCAGACGAGGATGAATATGCAAAGGTTGCAGGCGCATACAAATTACAAGCTAGTGACCTAGATGGTGCTAAGCCTGACATGATTATCATGCACCCACTTCCAAGGGTTGACGAGATTCATCCTTCAGTAGACTCAACCAGGCACGCTAGATACTTCGAGCAGGCATTCAATGGAGTGGTTGCAAGAATGGCACTGATGTGTTGGCTACTTGGAGTCAAAGTTCCCGAGGATGTTACCAAAGATGGGGTGGTACTATGAGTCAAGAAGCGAATATGAGAAGAGTAACTGCGATTAAGAATGGTACAGTAATCGACCACGTTCCTGCTGGCAAGGCGCTCTCAGTGCTCAAGATGTTGGGTGTTGAAGGCGATATGTCTAACCCAGTCTCGCTTGTGATGAACGTTCCATCAAAAAAGATTGGTGGCAAAGATATCATCAAAGTTGAGGATAGAGAATTAACTCAAAATGAGTTGGACAGACTTGCATTGGTTGCTCCAGACGCATCTGTTGCGATTATTCGTGCTTATTCGGTTGCAGAGAAACTAGAGATTAATCTCACAGATGAGGTTGTTAATGTAGCGAGGTGCACTTTCTCTAACTGCATTACAACCAACCCTAGAGAGCCTCTGCCACACAGATTAGTTGTAACAAATAGAGACCCGCTTGAATTGAGATGCAGATATTGTGGCAAGACTCAGGAAATCGAGGGACTAGTTGACAACTTGCTTTGATTACAAGTCAAACAATTCGGCCTTTTCACAGGCATCGAAGTCAATCCATCCCGGCATACCTAAGTCTACAGGTACTCCACCAACTGTGGTAATTATTCCAGTCATGATTAGGTAATTTGCAAACGGCGGGTTTGGCCAAGAGGCCTTCTTCCATCCTTTCTTTCCAAGTTTCTTGGTTGTGGTTTCCCTTCTAGTTATCCAAGCATTTGCGAACCATGTATGAATCTTCATCATGTTAGTCCTATTATCAGGGGCGGCGACTACATTGTGAGAACTTTGCCAATTCTTTTCCCATTCGCCCTCCATAGTATCGGCCCAAATCAATCCTGTTTTCTCTGATTCAGGCAATTCTAGTTCCCCCTTCGTGGCGAGATAGATTGCTAGTCTACGCAAATGAGGATGTCTTGGATGCTTCTTCATCGCTTTTTCAACGATATTGATAGCACTTGCCTTCATCCCTCTATCCATGTAAAGTAGTGCTCTTGCGGTTTGACCGTGTGGCCAGTCATCCATGTCAATGTCATTTTTCTTAACCCAAGCTTCGAGTTTGTCCAAGGCGATTTCTGGTTGCGACCATATTCTGAATCTTGCAATGTCCCCTAGTATGTGCAACTTTGATGCAGGTTTGTACTTCCATGGAATATCACTACCGGGAATGCCATCTCTAAATCTCTTCAAGAGGTCGATATTGCGCTTGGTCAGTCCATCGACGCGCAATAGTGGTCGCACCGATTTAGGCAGAGGTACCGATGGGTCTAGTACGGAAGTAACCCACTTTAGTCTAGCAGACTCAATGTCTTCATCTGCAAGATATTCCAGTCTAGGAATTACTTCAGGAATGTCTCTTTGAGCCAAAGATGCTGCTGCTAGAATGACTCTAGCGATTTCCGCAGTTCTTCCAGCCCTTAGAGCAAGGAAGGAGAGTGCGACCTGTTCAGCTTGGTCCCATCTACCAAAGCCCATCAGCATCTCCATACTTGCTTCAGTTCTGCGAACTAAAGAGAGACCCTCGATGCTTTCTTCGCCATGGTCCTCGTAGAGTAATTCCATTTTCTCCATGGCTTTTGACCAATTGTCTGATTTGATCAGTTGTCTGAAATCTTCACCTTGACGGTATATCATTTGCTCAATCGCTTCCAATTGGATTCTCTTTTGATTAGCCATTGCATCGAATGAAATGTCATCCAATCGCTGGCCTGTTCTCCTTGACATTATCCATATTCCTAGGAAAACAACTTGTCCGCCTGAAGCGAGCATCCATGTCATTTCTTCTAGAGCATCTTTTCTGATAACTTGACAGATGGAATCCTCCCATGAGCCACACTGTGAGCCTTGTGGAAGGTATTGAGAGTCCCAAAACGTCAACATTGCAAGAGCGAGCAATAACATCGACTGGCCAGCAAAACCCGTGAAACAGAAGTTCAGAACATTGGCTTGCTGAGACCTTTCACTACGCAAGAGACGCGAATCTGCCAGGCGTATACCGCCCTTTCCAGATACGTCAGCGATATCTAGGAATAGGATTCTAGCAACTTCATAGACAAATAGGAATCCTACGATGGCTACGTTAAGCAACAAAAACAGCAGTACAATGGTGACTAGTGGAACCCGAATTCCGGGTTCAGAGATGAAAGAAAATAGTTCAATTGCGTAGAATCCAATCACACCACCTTCTTCCATAATCGAAGACTGAGGACGATATTCAGGTAGGTCTAGAACTCTCTCTGAATGTTCGAACATCGTTGGGTCTATACCGAGTAAGATTAGTGAAACGAACGTATTGAAAGCAATGAAAGGCATTGCTGCTGTGTTAATCCAGACAAGGGTCGAGACGAATTGCTTCCTTGCTGGCGGTTTGTAGGGGTAGAACGCAGATGGTTCACCCTTGGAGAGTTGTCTGCTTGATTCTGTAAGTGCGGTCCAAGAAGAACCCATTACCCTCCCATAGGCGATGAAACCTGGAGCGAAAGCCAAACAACCCGTGATAGCAAGTCTTCTGTCAAATTCAACATCTGCAAAATACATGATGTACCATAGCATGATTAGTGATGTGAACCAAAGGATAGTAATCGATACACCTACGCCGTTCCTGAATGTACTAGCACCTTGCAATGTCGCTCTTCGTCCTCCTGTTCGATTAACGATTTGAGTGCTCATCGATACCCCGGTTGAAATCATAGCTGGTACGATAATCAGAATAAGTGCCATTGCCAATGAAACTTGATGCAATCCCTCAGTCAAATCCATTTGATAAAACAGCCATTCCATTCCTAGTAAAATAGCGCCTGTCAAGGCCATTACGTAAACCGTTAGGCCATTACGCATGCCCTTGGTTTTGAGCAGTTTCTTTGCTTCTTCTTTGGTTGCAGTAACCGTGTGTACCTCGTAGCGTTTTGGCCCGGTAGGGAATGCAACTTGCAGCCCGGATAGACCTCTAGGAATGAGGAATTCTTGGAATAAGTAAGAGATTACTGCGGAAAGCGATACGGCAAGAATTGCCATACCGTCTATGCCGCTAACCAACTCTATTCCCATGTATTTGCCTCACTCTTCTATTGGTGGAACTAAGGATGGTGAGGCTTTCTTTGTGTTTATTTCATTCAATAACTCATCTAGGAATAAGTCAAAATCCACACCTGCTCTTTGGTCGCCGTTTCTTGCACGAATTGAAACGGTTTTGTTTTCGGTTTCATCATCTCCCAGAATAAGCATGTATGCCGGCTGGAACTTTCTGTGCATTCGGATTTTCTTTCCGATTGTATGGTCTCCATCATCCAAGTCAGCTCTGATTCCAGCAGCCTTGAGTTTAGCAGTAACTTCTCTTCCGTATTCTACCTGCTTTTCTGAAATTGTTAGCACGTGAACCTGAGTTGGTGCAAGCCAAGTAGGGAATTTACCAGCAAAGTGTTCGATAAGAACTCCACAGAATCTTTCCATCGAACCAAATGGTGCTCTGTGAATCATTACAGGGCGATGCATTTCTCCATCGCTTCCTTTGTATTGTAAATCGAATCTTTCGGGTAGATTGTAGTCGACCTGAACCGTTCCTAGTTGCCATTCACGACCGATTACGTCTTTGACAACGAAATCGATCTTCGGGCCGTAGAACGCAGCCTCTCCTGGCTCTTCAGACCAATTAACTCCAAGGCTGCTAGCAGCCTGTCTGCATGCGTCTTCAGCAAGGTCCCATTTCTCGCTTGCACCAACGTATTTACTGGAGTCAGGGTCTCTCAAACCGACTCTAACTCGGTAATCTGTCATTCCCAATGCTTCGAAAATGACCTGAACAAGTTCGATACAGCCCAGAACCTCGTTTGCGATTTGGTCTTCCGTTACGAATAGGTGTGCATCGTCTTGAGTGAATCCTCTGACCCTTGTCATACCGGATATTTCTCCTGACTGCTCCCAGCGGTAAACGGTTCCAAACTCTGCTAGTCTGAGTGGCAAGTCTCTGTAGGAGCGTGCTTGTGAAGCATAGATTTTGATGTGGTGAGGACAGTTCATTGGCTTGAGCATGTATCCTTCGATATCACCAGCAGCCATCATGTTGGATAATTCGCCACATGTACATCCTTCACTGGCTAACTTTGCCATCATATCCTTTTCAACCAAAGGCGGATACTGTGAATCCTGATAGTAGGGGAAATGGCCACTGGTTCGGTACAGGTCTAACTTTCCAATGTGAGGAGTGTAAACTTGATGGTATCCTTGTCGAGTGAGGTGTTCGGAAATGAAATCCTGTAGGCAAGTTCGCACGACTGCACCTCTAGGCGTCCACAGAATGAGCCCCTGGCCAACGTCTTCGTCAACGTGGAATAATTGCAAGTCTTTGCCTAACTTCCTGTGGTCCCTTTTCTTGGCTTCCTCAATCGCTGACATTGTAGCTTTCAGAGCGTCTTTTGTAGGTTCGACAATTCCATAGATACGTGTTAGTCTTTCTCGACTTTGGTCGCCTCTCCAGAATGCCGATGATACAGATGTAAGGCGAACATGCATCAATTTAGCAGTGGAGTGAACGTGAGGTCCAAGACACAAATCGTACCACTCGCCTTGACGGTAAATTGTAGAACTATCTCCATCCTCTAGTTTGTCATTTATGATCTCGATTTTGTACGGGTTTGCTTGGAACAAATCGTTCAATTCAGAATCCGTACACTCGACTCTCTCGACAGTCAAGTTTCTTCTTGCTATCTCATGCATTTTCTTTTGGACACCTTTCAATTCTGCTTCGCCAAAATCCTCTAGGTCGGCGAAATCATAGTAGAATCCTCGATCGATTGCCGGGCCGATTGTAGGTTTTGCATTTGGATAGAGAGATGTTACCGCTTGCGCTAGAAGATGCGCAGCACTGTGGCGAAGAATGTGAATGCCGTCGTCACTGAACCCAGAAATACCTGCTACTGAGCAGTCAGAGTTGAGTTCAGAGGAGAAATCTTTCTGCTGCCCGTCAACGAGTGCAGCGACGCAGTCGTGCTTTCTTCCCTCGATATCAATCACGATTTCCCCTGCCGTTATGCCGGATGCGTATTCGTTAACTGAACCATCCGGCAGGGTGACTGAAATCATTGACATCGATGTGCCTCCGCCCCCTTCGGGGGCGCTTTTGCCTTTCACCTTGACGATTAAAGGTCGCTTGTAGATTGGATATTGTGAGTATTGTTTGTTTACCACTCGACATCGAAGTCATCGCCTTCTTTTGAAGAAACTTCGGCTACAACATTGACATCCCTCTTTTCTAGAGCGGGTTGTTGTTTTGTGGCCATTCGAATTTCTTTTCTTGTTTCGACAACATCTCTTTGGCCACGGAATGCTGGCGCCTCATGCACTTTCACTTCTTTTTGTTCGACTGGCGCCTGTTCTTTTTGTTCCTCTTTGACTTGATTTTTCCAAGCCCCTTCAAAACTCAGGTCATCAACTCGCCTTTCCATGTGACAGGCCTTGGTTCAATCAATACATAATCGGTTTGATGTATCGTGAATTTTTGGCCGTGGTTATGCGCCTAGCGGTAGTAGTCAACCCAGATGCTGGCCTCGGCGGCAAATTGGGCTTCAAAGGAAGCGATGGAAGGGCTGCGGAAGCTAGGGCTGCAGGTGCACAGGATAGAGCTGGCCCTAGAATGAGGATTTGCTTAGAGAAACTCTCCGAATTAGCGAGAGAGCCAATCGAAATTCTAGCATGGGATGGAAGAATGGGAGGAGATTGGATTCCCGGTGAGTATACGTCAACAGGAAAGACCCCTGAAACAACAGATGCAACCTCCACTTCAGAATTCATCAAAGCGCATTCACCAGATTTGTTCCTCTACGCTGGCGGAGACGGTACAACTAGAGATATTGTCGAGGCACTAGGGGAAAGAGAAATTCCACTGGTTGGAGTACCTGGAGGCGTAAAAATGCATAGCGGTTGCTTCGCCACTACTCCCAAGGCAGCAGCAGAGGTAGTTTGGTCATTTTTCACCGGTGACCTGATGGTTGCTAGAACAGAGGTCATGGACCTCGATGAGGAAGTTTATCGCAAAGGTGAATGGAAAGTTCGGATGTATGGTGAAGCATTCACCCCCGCCAGTCCAAGATGGATGCAGGGTGCTAAAGAACAGGTACAAAGAGAATCTGAGGAAGAAACTCTGGAAGCCATGTCTTCTCATGTCGCTAATTTGGTAGAAGAAAATCCAGACTTGATGTTGGTGTGGGGAAGTGGTGGAACACTTAGGCAGATGTGCAAACAAAATGGTCATGAATCAACCCTTTTGGGGATAGACATCCAACATGCAGGAAAGATGTACAATGATTTGAATGAAAGTGGCTTGCTAGAAATAATCAACCAGCACCAAGGAGAAATCAAGTTACTACTTTCACCGATGGGCGGTCAAGGTTTCCTAATTGGAAGAGGAAACCTTCAGTTATCTCCAGACGTACTTCGAGCAATTGGAACAGACAACATACTAGGGATTGCCACTCCTGCTAAGTTATTGGGTCTAAACGAGTTGAGAATAGATACCGGTGATGAAGACCTTGATACAGAGATACGAGGCAAGAAGTATCTCAAAGTGCTTCAGGGATATCGAACAACTAGAGTCATACGTGTAGCGAATGATTGAACGTTAATTCGGCAAAATATACAAAGATGCAAAGGTTGTAGTGTAATTCAATGGACATTGAGACCGCAGCAAATATTGGCGAGGCAGCCAGTGGTATTGCGATTCTCTTTACTCTTCTTTTCAGCCTGCGCCAAATCAGGTATTGGAATGAAAATAGGCGATACGAAATTGGGCGTGATTTAGCAAATCACTTGTCAGACCCACTGATTCACCGTGGTTTTTCAGTCAGCATGATGAAGTTGCATGAAGATATCACAATGCAAGAGATCAATGAGTTGACTCGTGAGGAAAAGAATGCAATGAATGCAATGATGATTGGAATCAACAACATTGGGTTACTAGCAATGTACGGTCACCTTTCAATGGACTTAGTAGAGGGCTTCTACGGACGTTACATCAGAATTTTCGGCCCACGATGGCGCCAAACGGTGAAAGTATTCTCAGCAGCAACCGCTTTTGCAATGGGATTAGATGATAATGAAGAAACTATGTGGGATGGACTACTTTGGTTAATGGACAACCTAAAGAAGCCAGAGTCAGAATAGAATCATTCCATTCGGTTTTGGTTCCACTTGAATGCAAACATTCCAGCCAGCATTGCGACTACGAATATCAGAGTAGAACCCATAGCAGGGATTGTTGCAGTCACAGCGGGTCCCGGGCAATAGCCACCTAGGCCCCAACCGATACCGAAAATTGCAGCACCCATCAGTAGCGGCCTGTCAACTTCGACTTTCTTCTCAACTCCTGAAGCTACGTTTTCAGGGAATTTCTTGGTCAAGAAAGGCCTTGCCAGCATGTGACTGCCTGTTGCTCCTGCTAGAACGAAAGCGAGTGTTGGGTCCCATCCATTCAGCAAATCAAGGAATCCAATCACTTTGGTAGGATCGGTCATTCCTGAGATTACCAGTCCAGCGCCAAATAGGATGCCGCTAACCAAGGAAACTCCTAGAGTCTTTGAGTCGCTCAAGCCACTCCCCCCAGTATTTGGCCAACTATAGTCGCAGTCAGTATTCCTGTTCCTAAGAATGTGCACACCGCGTAAAATGATCGTTTTGAAAATCGAGCAAGACCACATACTCCGTGGCCACTAGTACAACCATTGCCCATTCTTGTGCCAATTCCAACAAGCAAACCAGAGAGGATAATTGTCCAGGTTGGGCGGTCTAATGTTGTGAATGCTTCAGGCATGGAAGATGCGAGAGCAAGACCAGCAGCGATCATTCCGGCAATAAAAATCAATCTCCAGCGGACGTCCCCCTCTTTTGCGTAAAATAATCCGCCAATTATTCCACTAATTCCAGCAACGCGTCCGTTGAATGCTAGTAGTACAGATGCTGAGGTTCCAATCAGGACACCTCCTCCGAGTGCGATTAAAGCCTCATCTAAAGTAATCATACATCGCGCTCAAAGGTCGGTTATATCAAAGGTATGTGCCTTTGAAGATACTAAACCTTGTTCAGACGAAAGTCACCTGTCTTGAGAAGATTAGGCGCCACAATTCAATACCATCAACACCATCATCTGCTGAAAAGTAGACATTATCCTCATGGACATGGATTCTGTATACATTGCCTCCCGATCCAGAATTCAAATCCACTACTTGCCATGTGGTTTCGTTAATCGAATTATGAGCCCATAACTCTTCACCAGTAGAACCATCATCTGCCGCAAAAAATACCGTATTTCCACGAACTGTTAGCTGGTTTGGCCCACCCGATCCGGATGTTGATTGTATATTGGTAACCTCCCAGAACGAATTGTTACTGCTTTCATAAGCCCACATTTCGAAATGCGAACCTGACGTGGCCTGCAAGTAAACTCGTGTTCCAAGTATGACCAATTCTGAAGGCGCGCTTCCTGCAAACCCAGGGCGGATATCTGCTGCTAGCCATGTAGAATTGTTCGTCGTATCATATGCGTATAATTCAGTTCCATAGGTTGTACCCGCGTTTGCAGACATGTAGATGGTCGTCCCCATCACTGTAAGATGAGATGGGCTTGATGAAAGAACTCCAGGGTTGATGTCCTTAACCATGAATGTGGTGTTCGTGGCTGTCTCATGCTTCCATAATTCGATTCCTGTCACTCCAACCTGTGGTTGCGCTGAGAAATAGAGATCTGAATTTATGGCTACCAAACTTGTTGGCTGAATATCTGGCTCTACCTTCCATACACTAAAATTCACAGTGTCATAGGCCCAAAGGTCGTACAAACCTATCCCAGTTGAACCTGCACTATCGCGTGCTGAGAAATACACAGTTGTCCCAATCAATGTAAACTCTCCAGCAAAACTTCCTGAATTCCCGGGGAATATATCTGCAATTTGCCATGCAGTACCGTTTGATGGATCGTAAACAAATGGCTCAGTATCTAAGTTGGAAGTTTGTCCAAGGAACATCAACTGATTTCCGATTACACGCATGCCCATTGCAGTACCAACATACTCTGAAGAAATGTTACCGTTAGCATCTACAGTCCAAATTCCATTCGTAGTGCCATTGTATGCAGTGAAATACAGAGTCGAATTAATGGTGCAGAAGTTAGCAGGGTTACTTCCATTGCTTCCTAGGAATAGATCTTCA
Source organism: Candidatus Poseidoniaceae archaeon (assembly GCA_049606035.1). Lineage (GTDB taxonomy): Archaea > Thermoplasmatota > Poseidoniia > Poseidoniales > Poseidoniaceae > MGIIa-K1. The sequence goes on from JBMYVD010000008.1 coordinate 54,049, forward strand.
GTTTGATCAACAGAGAATATTGTACAAATCAAAGAACTGGTGATAATTTCGCCCGATTCAAGAATACCGTTTTGAGCGATTCCATTTCCAGAGCCGTCATCCAATCCTTGCTGAAGTAATTGTCCAGTGCCGTTGCATCCTAGGTAAGCTGGTGCGGTTGAAAGGCGTGCGACCATCATAGTTGTGGTAGAACTACCATTAGCTCCATCAGCGCCGTCTGCACCATCATTTCCATCTTCGCCATTACAAACGAAAATAGTATCATCGATTTCACCACCTTCTAAGAAGGAATTTCCATTATCATCGATTCCGGTATCGATTCTTGTTCCTCCGGTTGGACAATTCCCTCCGTTTGGCTCCAAACTTGAAACGATTAGGGATGTTAATCCATTAGTTCCGTCAGCACCATCGCTACCGTTGACTCCATCTAGGCCATCGGCGCCATCATTTCCATCAGCGCCGTTTTGGCCATTAATGCCGTTGGTTCCGTCTGTGCCGTTGACACCATCTGTACCATTCAATCCATCAGATCCATCCAAGCCTGGCTCCCCTTGTAATCCAGTCAAATTGATTACGCTCCATGCTTGATTTTGGCAGACTTCGAAACCATAATCATCGGCAACAAAGAAAATTTGATTGT